>NZ_JAPDDR010000004.1:0-300000 GCF_025950095.1 Luteolibacter rhizosphaerae
GCGGGGATTGAGAAAGGAGAAGAACTGGAATGGGTACTGGAGGACCGGAACACGTTCGTGTTGAGACGGGTCAAACCGGCGAAGTCGGTGCTGAAAAAGCCGAAGGCTTAACCTGACGCGCATGCCCGTTGGGGCTTTAGAGATGGGCTGGTTGTCGGGGCTCGTCCCTGGCTTCTGCTGCTCCTGCCAAGGCTTTGGGCTGGATTCGTCGCGGGGGGATGGGCGAGGGTGGGGGCGAGATATGTCACGGGTCCTTTTGCTAATGGTTGCGGCGCTTTTGCTGGCGGGGTGCAAGAAGCCCTTGGTCGCGGCGAGCGATGACGAGAAGCGGCTGGAGCAGATCAATGCGCGCTTCCATGGCGGTGACCTTGCGGGAGCCGAGGAGGACCTGCTGAAGTACACGGTGGAGTATCCGAAATCGGGAGGGGCATGGGGCCTGATGGGCTGGGTGCACCTGAAGAAGGACGACTACGAGAATGCGGGGAAGTACTTCGACAAGGCGCTGGAGGTGGACCCGAACTGGGAGAATGCCCATGTGGGGAAGGGGGCGATGTATCGCGAACTGGGCGACACGGAGCGTGCGCGGAAGTCCTACCTGCAGGCGATCCGGATGAAGCCGGATGCCGCGGAAGCTTACTCAAGCTTGCTGGTGATCGAGCTGATGGAGGGCAACTACGAGAAGGCAGTGGAGCACGGGGAGAAGGGTTGGAGCTACCGCAAGGATCTGGGGACGATCGCGGCGAACCTCTCGGTGGCCTATCACTACACGGGGGACATGAAGAAGCGCCGCGAGTTCTACGACGAGGCGAAGAAGCTGGGCTATGCGAACCTGACCGTGCTTGAGGAAGTTTTCCGCGGCGAGCGGACGATCGGCCCGGGAACGCGGGCTACTGCCCCGGAGGAACCATGAGCGCGCGACTGAATCTCACGGTGATCCGGTGTGCGGATATCGAGGCCTCCGCGGCCTTCTACCGCTTGCTGGGCCTCGCCTTCGAGAAGCATCGCCACGGCAAGGGGCCGGAGCATTTCGCATCCACGGGAGAGGGGCCGACTTTCGAGCTCTATCCGGCGAGCGAGCGCTTCCCGGTGACTATGGGGACGCGGCTTGGCTTCGCGGTAGCCTCTTGCGACGAGGCGTGCCGGTTGTTAGAAGAGGCGGGTCATGTGATTGAGACGCCGGCGGCGGATTCGCCGTGGGGACGCCGGGCGGTGGCGATCGACCCCGGGGGGCATCGGGTGGAGATCGTTTCGTAGGTTGTGAACCCGGTTGAGAAGACGTCCATCGTTTGACAATTGGAACGCGTTTGTGCTCTGGTCGGGCATGAAGCTTGTTCCCGTTCTGATTGCTTCAGCGACCCTGCCGCTGCCCGTACTTGCCCAGGCGGTACTGCCCACGGAAGCGGTGCCGAATCGTGCGCCGCTGCAGCAGGCGCCCTTCGTGGCGCTGGCGCTCGGCAGTGTGGATGCGACGGGCTGGCTGGAGCACCAGCTCCGCCTGCAGACGAATGGTCTAACAGGTCATGCGGAGGAGGCGATTTCGGAGCTGGGGCCGGACAACGGCTGGCGCGGTGGCCCGGGCGAGGGTTGGGAGAAGGGACCCTACTTCCTGCGCGGTCTGGTGAGCCTGGCCTATGTGACGGATGACGCGAAGCTGAAGGCGCAGGGGCAGAAGTGGATCGAGGCGATCCTGGCATCCCAGACTCCGGAAGGACAGATCGGGCCGAAATCGAGCAACGACTGGTGGCCGCGGATGGTGATCTGCTGGACCCTGCGCGACTACTACGAGGCGACCAAGGACGAGCGGGTGATCCCGTGCCTGCTGAAGTACTGCCGCTACATGCTGCAGAAAATGCCGGAGCAACCGCTCTTCGAGTGGGCGAAGGCGCGCTCCGGCGACCAGATCGACACGGTGCACTGGCTCTACAACCGGACGGGCGAGGCATTCCTGCTAGATCTCTCCGCGCTGCTGGAGAAGCAGGCGAACCGCTGGAACTCCTTCTACCGCTCGCTGGATGGCAGCCCGGGCGATTTCCGGATCGTGCACGGGGTGAACGTCTCGCAGGGAATGAAGTTCCCGGTGACGAACTACGAGCGCACCGGCAGCACGGATGACAAGACGGCCTTCAAGGATGCATGGGCTACGCTGCGGAAGAAGCACGGGCTCTCCGTGGGGATGTGGAGCGGCACCGAGCCGCTGGCCGGGAAGTCCACCACGCAGGGAATCGAGATGTGCTCGATCGTGGAGCAGATGCTGAGCAACGAGGTGGCGATGGAAGCTTTGGGCGATCCGGAGATCGCGGACTGGCACGAGCGGATCGCCTTCAACCTGCTGCCCGGCGGGACGACGAAGGAGTTCAAGCAATTCCAGTATTACACGGTGCCGAACTGCCCGGTGGCGCGGAAGAACGAGAAGGGCACGCTGCCCTATGCGGACGATCACGGCGACGACCTGCTGGTGAGCCCGCACTCCGGCTTCCACTGCTGCTGCTACAACCTGCACATGGGCTGGCCGAAGTATGTGCAGCACGCGTGGATGGCGACGCAGGACGGCGGCCTGGCGGCGATGGCCTACGGGCCGACGAAGGTATCCGTGAAGATCGGCGGTACGCCGGTGACGATCGAGGAAGAGACCGACTATCCCTTTTCCGATGTGGTGAGGCTGACGGTGCGGCCGGGCAAGGACCTGGCCTTCCCGCTGAAGCTGCGCATCCCTTCCTGGGCGGTGAACGCGCGGGTGGCGGTGAACGGTGAATTCGTCTCCGGGGTGAAGCAGGGTGAATTCCTGACGATCCAGCGGACCTGGAAGGCGGGGGACAAGGTGTTGGCCGAGTTCCCGGCGGAGATCGAGACGGAGAACGGCTTCAACGGGTCCGCCTCGCTGTGGCGCGGGCCGCTGGTTTTCTCGCTGCGGATCAAGGAGCAGGTGGAGTCCGTGACGAAGATCGCGGGCGGGAAATTCGATGAGCTGGAATACAGGCCCGGCTCGGCATGGAACTACGCGCTGGATATCGAGCGCGGGAAGCCGGGCAACGTGAAGCTGACACGGGGCAAGATGCCGGAGAACCCGTGGCTGCCGGAGAGCACGCCGGTGACGCTGACGGTGCCGGCGAAGCGCCTGCCGAGCTGGGGTCTGGTGCGGCAGGAGCGGATGGCGGACGAGGTGCCGCTGAGCCCGGTGAAGAGCGAGGAACCGGTGGAGCAGGTCACGCTGGTGCCCTTCGGCGCGCAGACGCTGCGGATCACGGCCTTCCCGCTACTGCGTGGCGAGGCGGTGCTGGAACCGGGCTTCACGGCCTCGCATCATCACGGTGGGGATGCCACGGATGTAATCCTGAGGAACCCGACGCCCGCGTCGTCGCGGGGCGAGGGGATGCCGCGCTTCACCTTCTGGAACCATGTCGGAACCGCGGAGTGGATCCAGAACACCTACGAGGAGGTGAAGGAGATCTCCTCGGTATCGGTGTATTGGTTCGATGATTCGGACTCCGGCCGCTGCCGTGTGCCGCAGTCCTGGCAGGTGACCTACCTGGATGGCTCCGAGTGGAAGCCGGTGGCGAATGCGAGCGGCTACGGCGTGGCGAAGGATGCGCTGAACACGGTGAAATTCGATGCGGTGAAGACGCGGGCGATCCGGGTGGAGGTGAAGCTGCAACCGGAGTTCTCCGGCGGGCTGCTGCAGCTGAAGGCGGAGTGAGTCGAAGTTGCCGCTTGCGTGGAAATAGGGAGGAGATGAATCGTGGGGTCGATGAAAGCCCTCGTTCTATCCTCCCCGATCCTTGCATCGCTGGCTCTGCCGGGCCTGGCCGCGGATACACCTGCTCCGATTCCGCTGAAGACACTGGAGCCGGGCGTGATTCCCGCGCGGGCGGAGAGGGGTGGATTCTACCGCTTCTGGTACGGAACTCCCCTTTCCAATCAGGGGCTGAACGCGCGCAAGGCCTTCGTGCGGGTGCATGAGGTCCAAGGCGATTGGGTCTTCGCGGATCTGATCTACGAGGAGAGCATGGCGATGGCGATGCTGGTGGTAGCGGAATTGCAGAAGGGCGATCCGGCGCTGGAGAAGCTGCTGACGGATACCGGGAAGACGAAGGAGGAGCTGTTGGAGAAAGTCGCAAAAACGCCCCCGGGCGAGGCCGACATGCGCAGCCTGTGGATCAACCTGGTTCAGGTGGAAGCGGTCGAGCGGATCGACCTGAAGGCGGAGATGGAGAAGGCGAGGAAGAGAAAAGAGGACAAGGACATGAAGACGGAGTAAAGAGGAGCATGGCGACCATCTATCATCAGGTGTGGATCGAGGCTCCGGTGGCGAAAGTCTATGCGGCGATCGCGACGGCGGAAGGGCTGGGCAAGTGGTGGGCACCGCACACGACGACGGTGACGGACGACGGGCTGGTGCTGGCGCATGATCCGGGCGAGCGGCACGGCGAGGTGAAGCTGAAGGTGATCGACCTGATCGAGAACGAGCGGATCGAGTGGGAGGTGATCAGCAGTCATCCGGAGCAGAGCCCGGCCTCCGGGTGGATGGGCACGCGGATCCTCTTCGAGCTGGACGAGCGGGAGAATCCCGGCGGCTGGCTGGGGATGGAGGACGGCGAGAGGAAGCTAACGGTGCTGGAGTTCCGGCACTCCGGCTGGGCGGAGGACAGTCCGTTCCTGGGCTTCTGCAATTTCGCGTGGGGCGCGGTGCTGGGGATGCTGAAGGAGTGGGCGGAGAAGGAGGAGTGAACTCTGACAGGGTGATGGCCGAAGGGCTGGAAGAAGGGAGGGAGCTGGTGTTCGTCTACGGCACGCTCCGAAGCGGAGCTCCGGATGCCGTGCGGATGGTGGATATGGAGTGGGTGGGAAATGGCCGCGCGAAGGGTGTGCTCTACTCGATCGATTCGCGGCCCGCGCTGGTGTATGTGCATGACGAAGGGTGGAATGTCGTCGGGGAGATCCACCGGGCATCTGTCGCCTCGCTGCGGGAGTTGGATGAGTTTCACGGCATTCCTTCGGGAGAATCAAGCGGGTCACACTATCGGAGAGTCCGGAGAAGCATCGTGTCCTCGCGATCCTATTCCGAGCGACATGAGGTCTGGCTTTGGGAGTGGACTGGCGGGATGGAAGACAAGGTGAAGATCCGCTCCGGCAACTGGATGGAGGTGGCGATTCCGAGGACGACACCGATCATGACCTGGGTGGCATTCGGCTGCCTGCTGGCCGGGCCGCTGATGCTGTTTGCCTATCTGTATTTCGTATGGGACCCGATGGGGAGTTCCGACGATTTCATCGAGAATGTCGTCATGGTTTTGTCGCTGGCCTCGCCATTCGCGGGGTGTCTCGCCGTGTATCTCGCCGGGCGACGGAGGGAGCGGCAGAAGGTTTTCCGCTTGGTCTCGGGACTGCTGCTTGTCTCGGAAGCCTTGCTGGTGGTCTGGATCCTCGCGAACATGGGTTGAAGAACTTCCCATGAGCGACGAGGAATCTCACCGAGAATTGGTTTTCGTTTACGGCACGCTGCGGCGCGGCGGGTCGAATGCGTTCCGCATGGAGGGCGCGGGCTTTCGTGGTGCGGCGCGGGTGGAGGGTGAACTGCATGCGATCACGTGGTACCCGGGGCTGACACTGAAGCCGGGAGCGGGATGGGTGATCGGGGAACTCTATGCGGTGAGGCCGGAGCAGATGGCGGCGCTGGATGAGTTCGAGGGGCTTTCGGCCGGGGAGGTGGAGGGCTCGGAATACCGGCGGGTGAGGGTGCCGGTGGTCTCGGAGGATGGGGCCGAGGAGGAAGCTTGGGCCTACGAGTGGATCGGGCCGGTGGATCCGCTGCGGGTGGTGAGCTCGGGGGACTGGCTGCAGCGGGCGGAGGACGAAGGCACCGATCCGACGGTGAAATAGGACGGACGCGAGCAGCCGGAAGGACGAGAGTCCTTCCGCTACTATGAATGTAGTAGTACCTGCGGGCTGCTTACGGCGCGGCGTCGCCCATGGTGGTGCCGACCTTGGCGTAGAGTTCGACCTGGCGGGATGAGCATTCGACGAGATCGGGAGCGAGCGTGACCGCGCCGGGTTCGAAGATGGTGATGGTGGAGGAACCACCGAAGGCGAAGTAGCCTTTCTCATCGCCCTTCTGCACCGGCTTGCCGGGGGTGAAGGTCTGGAGGATGGAGCCGACGCAGGTGGCGCCGATTTCCATGAGCAGGACGGTGCCGAGGTCGCTGGTCTCCAACTTGGTGATCGTGCGCTTGTTCTCCCAGAGGTAGGCGAGGCGGCGGCGCAGGGCGATGGGGGAGACGGAGAAGAGCGGGCCGTTGATCAGCTTCACCGCGCCGGGGGTGCCGGTGGCGGGGAAGTGGAAGCGGTGGTAATCGACCGGGCAGAGGCGGGAGAGGACGAGCGAGCCGGTGGCGTATTTCGCGGCAAGCGAGTCATCGCCTAGAAGTTTCCCTAGGTCGAAGTTCTGGCCCTTCACGAAGACGCCCTTGATCTCGCTGGCATTCTGGAAGCCGAGGTGGCGGCCATCGGCTGGGAAGACGGCGGCACTGTCCGCGATGGGGCGGGCCTCCGGCTTGAGCTTGCGGTAGAAGAATTCGTTGAAGGTGGCGTAGCTGTCCGGGGCATCGGCGAACTCGGCGGGATCGAGGCCGTATTGGGCGATGAAGGGTGCGACTTTCGCCTTGGTGGCGGGGCTATCCATGCGGCGGCCATACCAGCGGGAGAAGCCGGCGCGCTTCACCATGGCGTGGAGCGGGAGGGCGCCGAGGGGGTTCCCGTAGCTGAATTTCAGGAAGCCCTCGCCGTAGACCTGTTCGGTTTCCTCGCGGCGGGTGTGTCGGTTGAAGTAGCGGATGGCGCTCACGTGGGGGAAGCTAAGGGTAAGAATTCCGGAATACTAAGCACGAATTCCCCTCCGCGTGCTGCTGCCGGATTGCAACCGGAATACCCTTGCCCGTACCGGAAGGGAGGGGTATCCGCAGCGCGATGAAAATCCGGGGAATCACCGCATGCCTCGGCGTGGCGCTCCTGCTGCCCGCCTGTCGCAAATCGGAAGAAACGGTCGATCACACGCGCGCGGTGACGCTGCGCGACCAGGATCTGCAGCTCGATGCGAGCAGCAACGAACGTTTTGAACGGCCCGGGACGGGGCCGATCGTGGCCGGGATGGTGCCGGAGGGCTGGCTGGAGCAGCCGGGCTCGCAGTTCCGCATTCTGAGCTACCGCTTCGGCACGGGTGGCGATGTGGCCGTGGGCTTGGCGGCGGGTGGCATGGCGGACAATGTGAACCGCTGGCTGGGCCAGTTCGACATGGATCCGCTGAGCGAGGCGGCGATCGCCAAGCTGGAGCAGGGGACCGTGACCGGGATCCCGGGGCTCTGGGTGGAGGCGGAGGGCGATTACATGCCGGGCATGGGGCAGGCCGCGAAACCGGCTCAGGCGCTTTACGGAATCATTGCCGAGAAGGATGGCCGGATCGTGACGGTGAAGATGACCGGCCCGACCGCCGAGGTGAAGGCGGAGAAAGAAAAGCTGAAGGCCTTCGTGGCCGCGCTCCGCAACCGTGCTGAATAAGTTCCCGCCCGCGACCCGTAACCTGCTGCCCTGATGAGTTCCTCCGACCCGGCAACCGAGCGTCCGAAGAAATCCTTTCCCGCGCACTTCATGGCGTGGCTGTCGGGCTTCGGCCTGGCGACCGCGCTGCTGGTGATCCTGATGGTGCTGACCTGGCTGGCCACGCTGGAGCAGGTGCACCACGGGCTGCACGCCACGCTGGAGAAGTATTTCACGCCGAAGGAACTCTGGGTCTTCCCGGATGCCGCGGTGATCTTCCCGGATCTGGCGGGCAAGGAGAAGTATCTGCCGCCGCTGCCG
Source organism: Luteolibacter rhizosphaerae (assembly GCF_025950095.1). Classification (NCBI taxonomy): domain Bacteria; kingdom Pseudomonadati; phylum Verrucomicrobiota; class Verrucomicrobiia; order Verrucomicrobiales; family Verrucomicrobiaceae; genus Neoluteolibacter; species Neoluteolibacter rhizosphaerae. The sequence continues at coordinate 7,849 of NZ_JAPDDR010000004.1, forward strand.
GGTGGCTACTGGGTCTGCGCGTTGCTGGTGATCAATCTCACTTTGGGCGGCCTGATCAAGCTGCGCAAAAGCCCGAAGACGATCGGCATCCTGCTGTCCCACTTCGGGATCGTCTTCATGATGATCGCGGGCGGTGTGGCGCAGCTTACCGAAGAGCGCGGGCTGATGATGCTGAGCGAAAAGGAAGGGGCCGGCCTGCCGACGACTTCCGACTACGCGCAATCCCTGACCGAGACGACGGTGGAGGTCATCGAGGTGAAGGACGGCAAGCCCGTCGGCCAGGTGCACTTCGTGGAGGACAAGTACTTCAAGGATCTGGAGAAAGCGGGAGACACACGGACCATCCGCATCCCGAGCCTGCCCTTCGATCTGGAGTTCGCCCGCTACGTGCAGAATTCCCGAGTGGTATCGGCGCAGAGCATGGCACCCTCCCGTGGCGAGCCGATTGTAGAGGGCTGGTTCCTCTATGGGCAGGACCCGGGCAAGATGACGGAGCAGGACACGCCGGGCGTGCACGTGAAGGTGCTGGGCCGCGATGGCAAGAACAGCGATCCCTTCATCCTGACGGTGCCGGAGGCGGATAGCTTCGCGCCGCGTGCTCCCTATACCTACCGCACGGGGGATCGCACCTTCGCGATCCGGATGGAGAAGCGGATCTGGCCGGTGCCGTTCCAGGTGCGCCTGAAGGATGCGCGTTCCGAGTATTTCCCGCACACCACCAAGCCGAAGTTCTTCGAGAGCGATATCGTGCGGATCGAGGATGGCCGCGAGTCGGACGTGTTCATCGAGATGAACGAGCCAATGCGTTACGCCGGGCTGACCTTTTACCAGCACACGATGATCAACAGCGCGCCGCGCGACGGCGGGGAAGCGACGATTTCAGGATTTGAAGTCGTGCGGAATCCGTCCGATCAGTGGCCGAAGTACAGCATTTACATCGCGGGTTTCGGGCTCTGCCTGCACTTCGCCCTGAAGCTGTGGAGCTTCATGACCCGCGGAAAGTCCAAGACCGCCAACGCCAACCAAGCCGCCTGAGATGAACGCGAAGACCGGACGCTGGATTGTATTCTTCCTGGGCCTCGCCAGCCTGGTTTACCTCGTGTCGCTCGTCTACAAGGACAGCACGCCGGAGGGAGCGGTGCGCACGATCCCGGCCTACAAGCCATGGGACGAGGAGACGGTGGAGAAGGCCTCGCTCCTGCCGGTGCAGGATGGCGGGCGCGTGAAGCCGCTGGGCACCTACGCGGGCTTCACCATGCTGAGCCTGCACGGCCAGCGCTCGATGGACATCATCGGCCAGGATGGCAAGAAGGTGCGCCTGAAGCCGCTGGAGTGGATGCTGGACTGCCTCTTCCGCCCGGAGCTGGCGAAGGATTTGCCGACCTTCCGCCTCGACAATGCGGACGTGCTGAAGGCGATCGGCGTGGCGACGAAGGACCGCCGCGACCGATATAGCTACAACGACATCGCGCCGCAGGTGGAGAAGCTGAAGCAATTCGCCGGCTCGTACAACCAGATCCCGGCGGCGAACCGAAAGACGATCGAGACGCAAACGATCGAACTCTATTCGAACGTGATGACCTTCGAGGCGCTGACGAACTACATGAAGTTCGCGCGCGAAGGCCTGCTGCCCGGCTCCGCCGAGCGCGAGAATGGCAAGAAGCTGCGGATCAGCGAGGTGATGGGTGCCGCGCCGAAGATCCGCCAGGCGGTGTCCGAATTCCAGCATCACGGCACGCCGCTGCCGGAGCAGGTGCAGACGATCCAGACGCTGATCGTGGAGCGTGCGAACGAGTCGAACTTCGGGCTGAAGCTCTTCCCGCCCTCGAACAAGGAGGATGTGACCTGGGTGAGCGCGGGCGACCGGATGTTCAACATCTTCACCGGCGTGACCCGCGAGCCGGAGCAATCGATCGCGGATGTGAAGCTGCTGGAGGAGACGGTGGAGGCGCTGGCCACGGGTGAGGGTGCCTTCCGCGACAAGTTTTCGGCGCTGGAAGATAGCATCGTGGCACGGGCGAAGGTCCGCGATGAATACAGCTCGATCCCGCTGGAGGCGGACTACTTCCGCAAGAACTGGCTGGTCTACGCGCTGGTCTTCTTTCTGATGGCCACGGTGACCTCGGGCGTCATGCTTTTCACCGGCGAGAGCAAGGCCGGGAAAATCAGCTACTGGGCGACGGTGATCACCCTCTCGCTCGGCCTGATCTACCTGATCATCCCGATCGTGAAGCGTTGCATCATCATGCAGCGCCCGCCGGTGGGTAACCTCTACGACACGATCATCTTCATCGACATGGCGATGGTCTTCTTCGCGCTGCTGGTGCTGTGGATGTCGAAGAAGAAGTTCGTGCTGGGGATCGCGCCGATCGGTGCAGCCTTCCTGGTGGTGCTGGCGCGCCGCTTCGAAGTGGGCGAGGGCAAGGACCATCTGGACCCGCTGATCGCGGTGCTGCGCTCGAATTTCTGGCTCTCCACGCACGTGATCACGATCACGCTGGGCTATGCTTCCGGACTGATCGCCGCGCTGATCTCGATCTGCTACGTGATGCTCCGCGTGCTGGGGCTCGACGAGGGCGATACCTCGCAGCGCCGGGCGGTGACCCGTGCGGCCTACGGCTGCCTGTGCCTCACGCTGGTGCTCTCGCTGATCGGCACGGTGCTAGGCGGGATCTGGGCGAACGATTCCTGGGGCCGCTTCTGGGGCTGGGACCCGAAGGAGAACGGCGCGCTGATGATCGTGCTGTGGACCCTGGCAATCCTGCATGCCCGCCTCGGCGGCTACATCAAGGAGTGGGGCCTGCACATGGCGTCGATTTTCGGTGCGGTGATCGTGGGCTTCTCCTGGTGGGGTGTGAACTTCCTCAGCGTGGGTCTGCACAACTACGGCTTCTCCGATAGCAAGAAGGGTGCGCTGCACTTCTTCTACGGCGCGATGCTGGTCTTCGTGGTTCTCGCGATCGTCGGTTGGGCGATGGAACGGGCCGAGAAGAAGGCGAAGGCGGATGCCTCCGCAGCGAAGAAAACGGAGGAAGGCGGCGGGAAGAAGCTGGAGGTGTGAGGGGTAGCGGGAGGACTCGCGTCCTTCCGCTAAGCTGAGTGTTGTGGCACTTGAGATGGCTTCGACCGCCTGAAGGCGGGACTACGTACCCTTGGTGGCGGGCTTCAAAAGCTTGTTAGAGGGGCTTCACCGAGATGCTGTGCTCGAGCGGTTGCAGTGCTTCGGCGATGGCCTTGGCGAGCGGGGCTCGGGCTTTCTCGGTGAGGGCGAAGGTGGCTTCGCGGTCGGCGGCACCTTCGGGGCCGTGGACGAGGGTTTTGATCTGGCGGGTCTCGTAGTTCTGCTTGGCTTCGACGGCATCCCAGACGCGCTTGAAGGCGGGCTGTGCGGGGTTCGTCTCGAAGTCCTTCGCGAGGTTGACGCCGGCCTTGATCTGATCGGCGCTGTAGGTGCGCGCGGTATCGCCCCAGCGGACCTCGTAGTTGGCGGCTGCAGGGGCATCGATCTTTAGGATGAAGCGGTTCAATTCTTCATCGAAGGGAATGAGTGCAAGCCCGGCGCGGATCACGTCGTCGTTCTTCACATCGCCGGGGCCGCCGCAGAAGGGGAGCTTCGCGCTGCGCAGGCGGATGGTGCCATCGGTGGCGGAGAGCACCTCATGGCCCGCGGTGGCGGTGGCCGTGTTGGATGCAGGGTCATAGGTGATGGTACCGATGTTGCCATCGAGCCCCATGCCCTTGAGGAAGGCGTAGGCCATCACGACCTGGCCGGCCCAGCCGGGGTGCACGCCGTCCTTGCCGGAGACCATGAAGCCGGGTCCGTGAAGCTTCTCCGCCTGATTGTCGGCCAGCAGCATCGAGCGATACACATCGGCGAAGCCCACGCCCTCCGCCTTGGCCACGGCGATGCCGATATTGCGGAACTTCGAGAGCGCGAGGTTCAGGTCCTCCTTGGTGCCCGCCGCGGACTTCACCCAGTGCGGCACGGTATCGATAATGCCCGGCGAACCTAACAGGACGCGCGCGCCCGTCTTCTTGAAAGCCTGGACCATCGCGGTCTCGTTCTTGCGGTATTCCTCAGCGATCGGTTCGTTGAAGGGCACGTAGCGGAAATCGTTCATGCCGTAGCAGGAGGTCGCGATGGTCGGCTGGAAGCGCAGGACATCGCTCTCCATGCGGCCGAGGAAGCCGCCCGCCTGTTCACCGCTCCAGCCGTACTGGCGGCAGCTCACCTGCAGCTCCGGCATGCAGGCGGCGAGGTAGGCCTCGATGATCACGGAGTAGCGCTTCTGCTCGGTGATCGAGTCGCCGCAGATCGCGAGGCGATCACCCTTCTGAAGAAGCAGGCCTGTAGGCTCCGGGGCGGCATCCAGCACGTAGGCAGAGAGCTCCGCGGGAAGCGGCGGGACTTCCTTGGCGAAGACCGGGGCGACGAGGGCAAGGCAGAGGAGCTGGCAGATCATGCACCCATGAGACGAGCGGGAAGCCGGGGATGTATCAAGGAACGAGTGCGCGGCGACGCGATGCCGGAGAGTTGCCTTCGCCGCAGGGGATGGATAGAAGGCGGATGATGAAGCCGTGGTGGATCCTCGCTGCCGGTGTCCTGCTCGCCGCCGGGTTGGCCATGGTCGGATGCCCGGGGCAGAACGGGAGGGATGCCGATGAAGAAGGGGAAGGCGGGCGCGGCAGGTCACCGGCACTTTCCGCGGGGATGGGGGGAGAAAGCGGAGGGCGTAAAGCCTCGAAGAGACAACGTAAGGAAGATGATGCGGCGCAGGCCGCCATCCGTGAGAAGCTGAAGTCCATCATCATTCCGAAGGTGGATTTCGAGGGTACGACGCTGGAAGAGTCGGTCGATTTCCTATGTTTACGAATGGCGGAACTGGATCCGGATCCAGATTTGGAGCCGACGCAGCGGGGGGTAAAGGTGGGATTCCGTGTGGCAGCGGGAGAAGACATTTTCGAGCGGCCCCTATCGGAGTGGTCTTCCCGGCGGATCCGGGACATAGCCCGAAACGATGTCTCGGCGTGGGAACTACTTTACGAAATCGCGCGCGAAACCGGGATGAAAGTGGAGATCACAGAGACCGGAATCGAGATGATGCCGCGCGAATGACCAAGGTTTTTATCCTGCCATCGTCCCTGGTTGTGTCGGGAACTCCGGTAGTGGCTTGCCGAGCGAGATGACCTTCGGCCCGCTGCTGCCTTTCGGGCTGACATAGAATAGCACGTCGAGCCCGGCATGTTCTCCGGTGAACGAGAGCGTCGCTTGCTTGCGGCAGCGTTCCACGACCTCGTCATGTTTCGCCCGGAAGTAATCCGGCATGATGCATTCCCACAGCGCCCGATCAGGAAAGATGAAGTGGCGATCATCGCTGCCGGAGAAGGTGAGCTGGCGGCCCTTGTCGAAGTATTCCAGCAAGGATCCATCGCCCGGCTCCCGCGGGCCGAAGATCCAGGCGCGCCGCCCGAAGCGGCGGCGGAGAGTCTCGACGGGACCGGCCCAGATCACCAGCGGCGCCAGCAAGGCGAAGACTGCTCCCGCGATCCAAGCCAAGGCATTCCAGAGGAAGTCGAGGAGCAGGTTCATCGAGTGGGACCTGTATTGAATCAGCTGGCCCGACGCGGAACAAGATCAGGCCGCATGGAATCGGGGCACTTGTTTTCCACCCGCGGGTCCGGGTATGAGACATGCAATCGCATGAGCCAAGGCAATGCCACGCTGCGGGAAAGGATCGAAGCCTTCGAACTCGATGAGGCCGGGGCCAGCCTACCCTTTACCAGCCGTCTGGCGCGCGAGCAGGGCTGGACGCATGCGGAGGCCGCGCGGGTGGTGCTGGAATACAAGCGCTTCCTGGTGCTGGCGATGGAAGCGGGTCATCCGGTGACTCCCTCCGAGTCCGTCGATCAGGCATGGCATCTCCACCTCGTTTACACGCGCAGCTACTGGCAGCGGCTCTGCGGTGAAGTGCTCGGCCGCGAGCTGCACCATGAGCCGACCAGCGGTGGCAGCACGGAAGGCGCGAAATTCCACGACTGGTATTCGCGCACGCTGGAGAGCTACCAGCGGATTTTCGATGAAGCGGCACCGGCGGAGATCTGGCCGCCCGCGGACGAGCGCTTCCACGAGTCCGGCAAGGGCCGCTGGGTGGATGCGGCGAGCCACTGGATCATCCCGAAACCTTTTCCATGGCTGCGTGCTGCACGCGGCAGTAAAAAGCAAAACCCCTCCTGAGCCATGAATGACTCGATTCCCCTCCTCGCTTTGAACCCGAACGTCTTTGACTGGGATGGTCCCGCCTTTCTGGCCTTCTACGCAATCTGCCTGATGATCGCGCTGATCTGGAGCTCGAAGCTCGGTGCACGCGTGATGAAGCGTTTCGATGTTCCGGGAGAGCCAACTCTCCACGATCCCTACGAGGTCGCCTACCTCTCCGGTGGTGCCTCTCGCGTGGCCCAGCTCGCCGTGGTGCGGCTGATCGCCGCGGGCAAGGTGAGGTGGGAAAAGAAGATCTTCGGCGACCGTCTGATCTTGGCAGGCGACTCCTCGCAATCCGGTCTCAAGACGGCGGAGAAGGCGATTCTGGATGCGATCCGCAGTCGTGGAGACAAGGGGCTGAAGGCCGCCGAAGCGGGCCTACAAGTCGGGCCGGCGGTGCAAGCGCTGGAGATCCGCCTGGCGAAGCTCGGGCTGCGCCCCACCGCTTCGGAGAAGGCCACGGCGGCGATCTCCAAGTCTTGGCCGGTCGCCCTTTTGCTGGTTCTCGGCGTGATCAAGTTGTTGGTGGGACTGTCTCGCGACAAGCCCGTGGCTTTCCTCGTGGTCGCGCTATTCGTAACCCTGATCCTGGTATTCGTGATGGGACGCACCGGTGGCTACCTGACGCCGGCGGGGGTGAATCTGTTAGGCAAGCTACGCCTCCAGCACCAGGACCGTCGCAGGATGCGGGTGAGCTCGGCTGCGGAAGACATGGCGGGCGTCTCGCTCGGGCTCGCGCTCTTCGGTGCCTCCAGCCTCTCCGCGGTCGCCGGCATGGAGCATCTGCAAAAGGATCTGGCGAAGCAGGTGGGCCCCGGCGGTGGCGATGGAGGGGGCGGCGGCTGTGGTGCCGGCGGAACCTCCGGTTGCGGGACTTCGGGTTGCTCCTCCGGCTGTGGTGGGGGTGGCTGCGGCGGTTGTGGTGGCGGGGGAGATTGATCGACTTCTTCTGCTGACTCGGCTAGGCAAGCGAACCGATGAAATGGAATCTGATCCTTCCGGCCTTCGCTCTGACTTTTTTGCCGGGCTGCGATGAAGCGCCTTCCGAGAAGGTGGCCAGCGAGGCCGCCAAGACGGAGGCGCGCAGCGAACCGCAGGAGTCTCCGGAGCTGAAAGCCGCGCGGGAGACTCTAGAGAAGGTGATCATCCCGGTAGTCGATTTCGATCGAACGTCTGCGGAAGAGGCCACGGGTTTCATCGAATTCAAGGTAGCGGAAGCGGTGCCGGATAACGCGGTGAAGATCGTTGCCAGACGACCTCGCATTTCGGATGAACGTCTGAAGGAGTTCGGGGTCACCCGGGAGCAGGGAGCATAGCGTAAAGTGCGAGTATCTTGCCCACGACTTCAGCGCTCGCGACATCTCCGCTTGGAAGCTGCTGGAACGGGTGGCCAGCGACAACCGCATGAAGATCGAGTGGACCAACGATCGCATCGAACTCCGACCGGTCGATGAGCATGGCCAGAGCATCGAGCCGCGGCCCTATTACGAGTAGCTTGGAGACTACTTCCGCTTCGCGCGTTGCTTGATGCCATTCTGGTGGAGCACGAGGCTTGCTACCTTGCCGTCATCTCCGCGCTCGAATTCCAGCGCCGCCTTCACAAGGTCGTATTCGAAGTGGTCGGGCTTGGTGGCGAAAACGGGCACGGCGGGTTGTCCGCTGAGCTGGGCGAAGAGGTTTCCGCCCTTGATCGTGATGGTGAAGGTTGCCAGCGGGCCGAGCGAATATTCGCCCGTGTAGGCCTGCAGCTCCTCCTCCGATGGGAAAAGGATCGCGGGTGGCGGTGCGTCTGTGCGCTTGGCCGCAATCTCGCGACCGTTCTGGTGGAGCACGACGGAGGCGACCTTCTCGTTCTCACGCGCGAACTGGAGTTCGGCGGGGACATCCAGATAGCGGAAGCGATCCTTCGCCACCGGCTTCACGCGCAGGAAGGTCTGGCCGGATTCGGACCCAGAGGGCATCATCTCGACGCAGGATGGTGAAGCTGCTGGCAGGGCCGATCTCGTAGGTGCCGGTGAAGGCATCGAGCTCGTCCGGTGCGAGCTTGATCTCCGGGGTGTCGGCAGCATTCGCTTGCTCGCGCGTGGCACCCAGCACGGCGGAGGCCGCGAGATCGGAATTGTTTACCAGCACCACGCGCACACGCTTGAGCGCGGGAATGACCTGGAGGGTAGAGCGATAGCCGCCGGTGCCGCCGTCGTGGGTGTATTCACGTTGGCCGTCGAGCTTGGCGATGATGATGCCCAAGCCGATCTCCGCGGACATGTCGCGGTAGGGGGCGTGGACTTCCATCATGCGGCGGATCGCGGGAGCGAGCGGTGCCTTTGCGGGGTCGATGAGTGCCTCGCCGAAGCGCAGAAGATCGCTGGCGGTGGAGCGCAGCCCGCCCGCTCCGACCATCGCTTGGAAGGTCCATGAGTGATTCGCCTTGTTGCCGGCGTAGGGCGGTGCGAGGCGGGACTTCTGTTCCTCATTAAGCACGACCACGGTATCCGACATGCCGAGGGGTCCGGTGATCTTTTCTTTCACCAGTTCTTCCCAGCTTTTGCCGGAAGCCTCCGCGAGCAGATCACCGAGCAGCCCCATCCCGTAGTTCGAGTAGGAGGCGGGGTAGGGCGGATCACCGGTGAGCTTGGCCTTGGCGAGATAGGTGCGGGCCTGCTTGCGGCCATAGTCGGCGTAGGGGTCTTCCGCAGTGTCGGGGCTCGGTCCGATGTTGTCCGGCAGTCGAGGTAGACCGCTGGTGTGGGTGGCAAGTTGGAGTAGGGTGATGCGGCCCACCTTGGGATCGGCGAACTTCAGCTCTTTGCCCAAGAGTTCGGCGAGCGTGGTATCCAGCCGGAGCTTGCCGCTCTCCACGGCATCCGCGAGGAGCAGGCCGGTGAAGACCTTGCTGATCGAGCCGATCTCGAAGATGCGCTTCTCCGTGGGAATGTCCGCGGGCTCGGCCTTGCCCGCGAGGGCGAAGCTTGCTTCACCCTTGAGAGATTCGCCGGTGACGATGCATCCGGCGGGGAGCTTCCCGGCGAGTTCGGCGGCAGCTTGCGCGAGGGGCTTGTCGGCCAATGCGCAGGAGATGCCTGCCACCGCTACGAGTAGTGCAGTGATCGGACGGGAAGACATGGTGGCGAGATTGGCCGGATGCTTGTCCTCCGGCGATCGGGAACTGGCCTCGCGTTTGGAATCGCGATCAGAACAAGCGGCGTCCCCGCTGACGTTTGTCAGCGGCCAGGTACTCGATCCTGGTTTCATCCGGCATGCCTGCGGCACGCGCGGACTCGCGAATGATGTCGATGCTGCGCTGACCGTCGAAGACCAGGAAGTCGATGTAGCTGCGCTGGATGCCGATGGCACCGCCGATGTGTTTGCCAGCCTGTGCCGCGGCAAGTTGGGCATCGATCCTCTCCTCGATGTCCCCGCGAACATCGACCGGGTTCCGGTCGCCGAAGAAGGAGGAGTTGAAGGACAGATAGATCCAATTGGCGCCAAGAGGGCAGAAGGGATCTTCAGCCGCCGCGGGATTGTCGAGAAAGCCGGCGAGCGGGCCGAAACAGAGACTGCTGCCGGAGATCGTGTCGAGACGTGGTCGGTTCAGGTCGATCTTGTCCTCCGGGATCCGATAGCCGCTCCAGAGATCGAAGGGCACGTGCATCTTCCACGCTCGCGATCTAACGGTCTCTTCCACGAACTCCTTCAGCTCGGTGATCGGAAGCGATTGGGCCAGCTTGTCCTTGCCGATGTCGATCGATCCGATCCAGCGTCCGGTGCCATATTCACCGAAGATCTCATCGAGGAAAAGGAAGAGAACCGTCTGGAATGCTCCTTTGTTCTCGCCATCGGCGAGCGGGTGCCAGACCGAGAGATCGACCCTTTCTTCCTCTTCGTCGATCACCGGGGTGACCCAGAACTCGATCGGCTTGAACTCGATCTCACCGATCCTAATGGTGAAATCGCCGGGATCCGGGGATGCCTGCCGCTCCGCGTAGAAGGTCCAACCCTCCAGTTTGGGCGCCCGTTTCCGCCATTCCTCGGCCAGGATTTGCTCGGGCTTAATGCCTTCTCCGGAGAGAGTGAGCGAATGGCCCCTCCTGTTTTCGCCGGGACCGTAATTCCATGCCAGACGGGGGAGGAAGCGATCGACGGCGGAACTCGTTTCATCGGTCAGGGTCGTGGACTGTTTGTCCTCGATCGTCTGATAGAAGCGGGGAGCCACACCTTCGAACCACTCCCAAAATCCTTCCACCCGCTGTTTGAAGGTGAACTCCGCGGGTCCCTCCGTGGAAGCGGGGGCGGGGAGGGGCTCCTGCTTCTTTCCGAACAAGCGCGATAGGAATGACATCGTGGGTGATTTCTCGTTAGCTTTCCACCGTGACGAAGGACCCCTTCACATACTTGCAGCGGAAGGGCTCGCCTGCAGCACGCGGGTTCCAGCCGTTGGCGAGGCCGCAGTCGATCGCCAGAGGGACCATCTCGCGGTTCACCACGCGCGGCACCTCGCCGATGAGATACTGGCCACCCACGGACGCGCTCATCTGGACCCAGAGCTCGTTCCTGCCGCCGCGGTTGCGGTAGATCCAGCGGTAGTGGATGTCCTTGTGGTTGAGCGGCGTGAGGCCTTTGGATGGGAAACTCATGAATCAGATTTTCGCGAGGACTTCGTCGAAGACGCCGAGGGTGTCATCGAGATCCGCTTCCGTGTGAGCCAGGCTGAGGAAGCCGGTTTCATACGGGCTGGGCGCGATGTAGATGCCCTTGTCGAGGCAGCCCCAGAAGAACTTCTTAAACAGCTCGAGGTCCTGTTTCATCACGTCGTTCACGTTCACGATCTCGCGGTCGGTGAAGAAAAGGCAGAACATCGAGCCGGTGCGGTTGAAGCGGTAGGGGATGCCCTTCGCGTCCATGATCGAGCGCAGGCCCTTCTCGAAGTAGGCGCCGAGTTCCTCCAGGCGCGGGAAGCCGGAGACCTTACCCAGCTCCTTGAGCTGCGCGAGTCCGGCGGCCATCGCCAGCGGATTGCCGGAGAGCGTGCCGGCCTGATAGACCGGGCCGATGGGGGCAAGCATGCTCATCACATCGGCACGACCGCCGAAGGCACCGACGGGCAGGCCGCCGCCGATCACCTTGCCGAAGCAGCTCAGGTCCGGTGTGAGATTCTCGATGCCTTGCACGCCTGCCTTGCCGAGGCGGAAGCCGGTCATCACTTCGTCGAAGATCAGGAGCGCGCCGTGCTTCTTCGTGATCGAGGAGAGCAGGTCGAGGTAGCCGGGGCGGGGGAAGATCAGGCCGGCATTCGCCGGATAAGATTCCACGATGATCGCGGCGATCCGGTCGCCCTGCTCGGCGAAGACTTTCTCCAGCGCTTCCGGATCGTTGTAGGGCAGCACGATGGTCTTCTCCGCGAAGGCGGCGGGGACCCCGGCGGAGTCCGGCTCGCCATGCGTGAGCGCCCCGGAACCGGCGGCGACGAGGAGCGAGTCACTATGACCATGGTAGCAGCCATCGAACTTCACGATGTAGTCGCGCTTCGTGAAGCCGCGGGCGAGGCGGATGGCGGACATGGTTGCCTCCGTGCCGGAGGAGCACATGCGGACCATCTCCACGGAGGGCACCCACTCGGTGATGGTGCGGGCCATCTCCACTTCGAAGGGATTCGGGATGCCGAAGGACACACCGTCCTTCGCCACCTCGTGGATGGTGTTTGTCACCACCGTCGGCGCGTGGCCGAGGATATTCGGGCCCCAGGAGCCGATGTAGTCGATGTAGGTCTTGCCATCCACGTCCTCGATCCGGCTGCCCTTCGCACGGCGCACGAAGAAAGGCTCGCCGCCGACATTGCGGAAGGCGCGGACGGGGGAGTTGACGCCGCCGGGGATGAAGCCCTTGGCGGTGGCGAAAAGTTTCTGGGATAGCGGACCGGTCACGGGGGGAGCTTGGAGCCCCTCCCCGGAAAGGTCCAGCGTGAGCTAATCAGCCTACGAAGCGGGATTGCGGGGTAAGTCCGGCGCGGAACACGTTCTCGCCGGGGTAGGGCATGCCATCGGGCAGCGGGGTATCGATCACCTCGATCCCCAGCAGCTTGAAGGCATCGTAGAGCACTCCGCCGACGTGCGCGAAGGCGACGGCGGCGTGGTGGTGGTAGCGGCCGAGCAGGACGTGGCGATAGAAGCGGTGGAAGCCCGGGATGTAGGCGGTGCCGGTGCAGCCGAAGGTCTTCGGGTCGAGATCGAGGAAGTGGCCCTCGCAGATGTAGGCGCGCAGCTTGTCGCCGTGGCCATGCACCTGGCAGACGGTGATAGGGGAGGCGGAGATCTGGCCCTCGATGGTGCCGCGGGTGATGTCCGGATCGGTATCCGGCTCCATCAGGCGCTTCATGATGAGCTGGTATTTCATTTCCGGATTCTTCAGCAGCTTGCCCGCGGTATTGCCGCAGTGGAACATGCCGACCATGTCCTTCAGCGGGTAGTGCTTCAGGGATTCATGGAGGTTGCCGGGGATCGAGTGGTTGATGTCGAGAACGGTGACGGTGTTGTCGCTGGCGTACTGCGCGAGCAGCTCGGCCACGAGCGAGTAAGCGTCGTTCTCGCAGGCGATGGGGAAGCCCTTGTCGGCCATGCGGCCGTTGATGAAGCAGGGCACGTGCTTCAGGGAGAACTCCTGCTCGGACCAGCACTGGCTGGCGGCTCCGGAGAGTTTGAGGCGTTCGCGGAAGTTGCGGATGGCCTGCTCGTAGTCGGAGAGGCGGGTCTTGAACTGCGGGTCCTCCGGGATCGAGGGCATGCCTGCCTTTTGCTCGCTGGCGATGGCGGAGGAAGCACCGGCTTGGATCGCCTTGATCTCGTTCTGCAGATCGAAGAGGCCGAGCTCTTCGATCTCCACGCCGATCGATTGGATCGAGGCGAGGTTGTAGTTGCAGGACTCGAAGTCGCGTGGGCGCGGTCCGAAGAGGCCGAGCGTCGCATTGCGGGCGCCCTTCACCACCTTGATCATCTTGATGAAGTGCTGGATCTCCGCGAGGCCTTCCTCCGCGGAGACGATCGGCAGTTCGGGGATGTGCACGCGGTCCTGCACGTCGCGCTTGCGGATCGCGAGGGCGGCGGAGAGCAGGCCGCAGAGGGCATCGCCGCGCTTTTGCAGCAGGGTCATCGCGTTCTCCTCGGCGGCGGCGATCAGCAGCACGGGGCCGGGGAAGGCTTTCACGAATGCGGCATCCTCGATCTCCGGGGAGAAGTTGCCGAGGAAGAGCACGGCGGCATCCACACCGGAGGCGATGAGCTCCGCGGCGGCATCCGCGGCGTGGGTGCGGGTCTCGATGATCGCACATTCACCTTCCGGGACGACAAGCTCGATCCCGGCGTCGCGGGACAGGGCGATGATGCGTTCCGAGCGCTCCGCGGCGAGGGCGCGGGGGAAGCAATTGCGGGATGCGGAAACGAAGCCGAGGCGGATATCGGGCGAGTATTGGCCGAGTGGCAGGTACATAGGGCAAGGAGGATGGGTAGGGCGCGGACGCTAAGGCAGCCGCGGTCTTCCTGCTATTATTGAAGCGACGAAGCGGAGCGGGATCGCATCATAGACGGCCCGCGGCATCCGGCGCGATCCTCGTGGGCAGGGTGCTGCCATCCTGCCATGAGCCGCCGACGAGAACTTGGCGGAAGATCTTCGGGATTCCCCGCACGCCTTCCTGGATCAGGGAGGCCAGCAGGAAGAGCGCGACGCGTCCGGTCTCCTCCGGCTCCTGGTTGATGCCCGCATCCGCCTGCGCATCGAGCACGGTGGTGGCAGCCACTCCCAGGTCTTCCGGCACGCGGATGCCTTGGCGGCCCAGCAGCTTCGGGATGCCGGGGATATCCGTATAGATCGCGTCCACCCCATGCTGTCGGACCCATTCCACGATCTGCTTGCCCATCGCGAAGCCGGGCTCGCCGCTTACCGAAAGCACCGGCACCGGGTTCGCCTCCTTCGCCTCGCGCTGGGCATACAGGAAGCCGGCGAGGAAGAGATGCCCGCGTTGGAAGGCGCGCTGCTCGTCCGTTATAAAGCCGATGCGGCGGTAACCGCGTTTGGAAATCTCCGCACAGGCGAGGCGGGTGTTGGCGACTTGATCGGAAGTCACGAGATGGGTGCGCGGTTCCGGCACCGTGCGGCCGAAGCGCACCACCGAATACTCGTGCCATGGGAAGTCTCCCCAATCCGGTGCGAAGCCCTGCGGCGGGATCAGCATGGCGCTGATGCCGCGCGCGGCGAGAATCTCGTGCAGCCGCTGTGGCGTGTAGTGGCCGCCGAAGCGGAACTCCTCAAGCCGGTAGCCGGATTGGCGGGCCGCGGCTTCAGCTCCCTTCCAGTAGAGATCGAACTCGCCGTGCTTGCGGAGATCCGCGGCATCCGGCCAGGCATTGATCCATGCGATGCAAGTGGCCACCGGGCGTTCGGACTTGCCCTTCCGGTAGTTCGCCAGCGCGGCGAGCATCGGGTCCGGCCGGTAGCCCAGCTCATCGGCCAGCTTGCGGACCCGCTCCTGCATCGGCTTCGAGATGCGGGGATGATTCCGCAGCGCAAGCGAGACGGTGACATGGCTCACGCCGATAGCTTTGGCGATGTCCCGCAGGCTCACGCGGCGCGGTTCGGGCTCCGGGTTCACGTCATCGAGCCTAGGTCCGCCCGCGGGCTTTGTCGATGGCGTGTGGCCGCGCGATCCGTCATCGCGTCTCTAACAGATCCGAGGCGGAGCGCGGCTTACTCCACATCCCTGATCTCACCGAGCGACTCCCACTTGCCGGGCGGAAACTTCATCCGTAACTGCGGAGGGCCGGTTTCGCCTTTGTCGGGCACGAAGAGCTGCATCTCCTTGTTCTCAGTGTTGGTGATGATGGTCCCGGAGAGGTTCCGGTGGCGCATGCGCTCCCCGACGCGGAATTCCGTCGTGGTGCCGGATGGCTTGGTCTCGACCCAGATGTCGCCCGTCCGCTTCCAGTGGCGCGGGCCCGGGTCGTCCGCCTGATAATCGAAGATAAAGCGGCTGGGGCTTTTGCCCTCCGGATCCGGAGCCGCTTCCTTCAAATTCCGGAAGGCGGGGTAATCGCGCAGAAAGGAGAAAGGCTCGTTTGCACCGTAGTCCGGGAGATTGGGACTGCCCCGATCTACCGCTTGTTGGAGAAGGGCGATGGCTTGCGCGGCGTGCCGCTCTGCTTGTTCTTGGTTCTTCAGCGAGAGATCCGCCACGAACACCTTCGCAACCAGCAGGGCGGCCCCTTGTGATTCCAGCCAGCCGCGCGCTCCCGTTTCCGGGATCTTGAGTGCTTCGGTCACCGCGAGCTCCAGATCGCCCTGCTCGATCGCCATCTGGGACAGGGAGTCGAGCCGTTCGGCGTGAAAGTTGTGATCGCTCAGCTCCGCCATGCCCAAGGTCCGCGAGTGGAGATGGCAAGCGATGGATTGCTCGTAGTAGCTCCGCGCCGCCGCCCACTCGCGGTTTCTTCGTTTGATCGCAGCGAGCACGTCGAGGGTAACGGCTTCCCTGCCCGGATAATCCGGATTGGTGGGAAACTGTTGGCTCAGCCGGTGATGTACTTCGACCGCGATCTTCAGTTCCGGTTCCGCTTCCCATGAGCGGTCGAGGCGGAAAAGGCACAGTCCGATCACGGTCCGGCACTTCGCGCCGGAGGCCGTGTGCTCGGGTGCGGAGGGTACTTGGATCGCCAGCAGATCGCTGTGTGCGGCAGACTCGCGGAGCATGGCGAGCGCCTCTTCGTAGCGACCCCTGGAGGAAAGGAGATGTCCGAGATTGAAGGTGGTGGTGGCCAGCAGCTCGCGCTGGATCTGGTCCCCCGGATGATCCCTGATCCACCGGTCCTGCAGGTCGCGCGCAATCCGGAAGTGCTCCTCGGCGACAGGATCGTTGGCGGTATGCAGCGCGACCGCATAGTTCGAGTGAACGTAGGCGAGCTGCTTCTTTACGACCTCATTGTCCGGGTATTCCCTCGAGAGTTGCTTGGCTTCTTCCAGTGCCTCTCCCATCAGCGCAATGCCTCCCTTGCGGTCGATGTCTTGCAAGGCCAGCATCTGGGCCAGGTTGACCATGAGCGTGATCATGGTGTTCCGGTGCTCCTTGCTCTCGGGATAGTCGCGGACGAGATTCCGGATGATCTCCAGTGATCGCTTCTGCGCTTCGAGCGCCTCGGACGTGCGTTTCAACGCGCCCAGCGAGGCCGCCATGTTGTTGTAGCCGGCCAGTTGGGAATCACGGTAATCGACTCCGGGTGCTGCCGTGCGGATCAGCTCCTCCACCACCGCGATCTGGCGCTGGTAGGAAGCCACCGCCTTCTCGGGTTGACCCAACTCGTGATACAACAGGCCCAGCCGGTTCAATGCCGTGGCACGTTCCTTCGTCGTCTTCCCACCCGGCGTGTTCTCGGCGGAGAGCTCCTCGTAGAAGGGCAGGGCTTTCTCTAACAGCTCGCTCCGGAGGTGGATGAAGTCCGCCTCATGCAGTCGCGGGTCTTCCGTGATCTCGTTGAGAAACGCATCGACCGCCGCGCGGGCCCGGTCCTGATTCTCCACGGCAAGCGCCAGGTTCTGCTCGGCCTGCAGCGCGTTCGCCTCCGCCTTGTGGCTTTCCCGCTTGGCGATCGCCGCCTGCTTCAGGCTCACTGCCGTGGCTGTGACCAGCGCCACGGCGACAACGCCGGTGCTGATGAAGACGACGCGGTTCCGGCGGGCGAACTTCGAGAACTGGTAGCTCCAGGTGGGTGCCGCGGCACTCACCGGTTCGCGATCCAAGTAGCGGCGCAGGTCCGTGGCGAAAGCGGTGGCGGTCTCGTAGCGGCGGCGGCGATCTTTCTCCAGCGCCTTCACCGTGATCCAATCGAGATCGCCGCGCAGCGCCCGGCGCAGGCGGCTGCCCTCGGTGCCGCGGATTGTCGTGGTTTCCGGCCGGGCCACCGTGCTGGGGCGCGGGGCTTCCTCGGTGCGGATGCGCCGCAGCGTCTCGTCGTAGGCTTCGCGCCGGGGCGCGGCAGCGAGAGGCGTCACGCCGGTGAGCAGCTCGTAGAGGATCACGCCCAGCGAGTAGACATCGCTGCGCGTATCCACGTCCGAGACACTGCCGGCCTGCTCCGGGCTCATGTACTGGAGAGTGCCGAGAATGGCACCGGCGCGGGTGTAGAGAAGGCTGGCGTCCAGCGCGGCCTCCGGTGTGGCACCGAGCGCCTTCGCGATCCCGAAGTCGATCACCTTCGGCACCGGCTTCCCGTCCACCTCGGTCACGATGATGTTCGAGGGCTTCAGATCGCGGTGAAGGATCGCCTTCTGGTGCGCATGCTGCACCGCCTGGCAGACGGGGATGAAGAGCTCCAGCCGTTCGCGCAGGCCCAGACTACGGGAATCACAGTAGCTCGTCAGCGGCTCGCCCTTCACCAGCTCCATCGCGAAGAAGGGCCTGCCGTCCGCCGTGGTCCCGGCATCGAAGACCGCCGCGATGTTCGGGTGATCCATCAGGGCCAGCGCTTGGCTCTCCGCGGCGAAGCGTGCCACGATCTCGCGGCTGTCCATGCCGCGGCGGATCAGCTTCAGGGCGATCGCCCGGTGAATTGGCTCGATCTGTTCCGCACTCCAGACGTAGCCGAAGCCGCCTTCACCCAGGGGCTCGACCAAGCGGTAGCGGCCGATGAGGTCGCCCGGCTTGTCCTCGCATTCCTGATCCGGTGTGCCCGGCTCCGGAGTCATGGTCCCGAACCCCAAGTCCAACAGGGCGGCGGCGTGTTCGCCCGTGAGCGGCCTTGGCTGCTTGCTGGTATCGGATTCGTCGGGCATCGGGGCTGGCCTTCAGACAAGCAGATCGCGAACCGCCGGGGGAGCGGATTCCGGCATCAGCCGCGCAGGGCGTCCCGCAGCGCCATCAGTTCTTCGTCCACCTGATGCTCGTCCGGCTCATGTAGGGTGGCGGCGATCTGCTCGCGCAGCGCATCGCGGAACTTGCGGCGCAGCCGGCTCACCGCCTTGCGCACCGCTTCCTGATTCATGCCCAGCGCCCGCGCCGCGGTCTCGTAGCTACCCTCGGCGACCGCCGAGGCATTCAGGAAAGGTTCCAGCACCTTGAAGTGAGGCTCGCGGCCCGCGAGTCCCTCCGCCTTGCCGAGTTCCTGCAGCGATTTTGCCAGCAGAGCCATCGCCCAACTGCGGTCATAGAGCGCCTCGGGGGTGAGGGGATCCGCCGGTTCATTCGCATAGCGCTCCTCGCCCTCGCGCAGGTCGAGCGAGATCAGCGTTTGCCCGCCACCGCGCTTGAGCGCACGGTCCCGGTCCCGGACGTCCCCGATGTAGCGCTGGAAGATCGTGAGCAGGAAAGTCCGCAGCTTGCCGAGGTCTTGGCTTGCCGAGGCGAAGAGATTCTTCTCGAGCAAGTAGTGGAAGAAGCCTTGGGTCAGATCCTCCGCATCCTCGCAGCCGACCCCTTGGCGCCGGGCAAAGACGTAAAGCGGATACCAGTAGGCGCGGCAGAGTTCCTCCAGGGAGCGGCGGCGCAGTTCCGGATCCTGGGCACGACAGCCGTTCACCAGCAGGGTCCACTGGGTCACGGGAAAAAGCGGCGAGTGGGTCGCGGTCATGGCAGGAGAATGGCCGAATCCGTAAAAAGGCTAAGTAGGCTTGTGAGCGTTTGGAAGGCCAAAGAATTCCGACGCCGCGGAACACCCTTGCCTCTCGCGAAACTCACCTGTGTGCGATCGTCTCCGGCGTTCGCAAGAAACCTTGGCCAAGCTCGCCCGAACCCATCACCTTTACTCCATGCGCCCGCTGCTTTTTCTTTTCGCATTCCTGCTTCCGCTGGCCGCTCAGGAAAACCGGAAGAACGTGCTCCTGATCTGCGTGGATGATCTCAAGCCGGCGCTCGGCTGCTACGGTGACGCTCTGGCCAAGACCCCGGGGATCGACAAGCTCGCCGCCCGCGGCGTGCGTTTCGATCGCGCCTACTGCAACCAAGCGATCTGCTCCGCCTCGCGCAACAACCTTCTGTTAGGCTCCCGCTCCACCTCGATCGGGATCTACGATCTCAAGGTGAATTTCCGTCAAGCGGTGCCGGATGCCGTGACGCTGCCGCAGTGGTTCATCAAGCACGGCTACCGCGCCGAAGCGGTCGGCAAGATCCTGCACACCGGTCACGGCAACGACGACGACGCTGCCTCGTGGAGCGTCCCCACGATCACCCACAAGGTGGTGGAATACTACAAGCCCGAGAGCAGCGCGGGCGGGCAACTGACGCGCGAGGAAGCTTACTTTTGGAACAAGGAGCTCGGCCGGATCAACCAGCTTCCCCGCGGGGCCGCTTGGGAGATCGCGGACGTGCCGGACAATGCCTATTCGGACGGGAAGATCGCGGACGAAGGCATCGAACGCCTGAAGGCTGCGAAGGAGCGCAAGCAGCCCTTCTTCCTCGCGCTCGGCTTCACCAAGCCGCACCTGCCTTTCACCGCGCCGAAGAAGTATTGGGACATGCACGATCCCGCCGCCTTCGAGCTGGCGAAGCTTGACCGCTACCCGCAGGGCGCACCGCCCTACGCCACCAAGCGTGGCGAGGAGATCGCCAACTACGAGCCGGTGCCGTCGGATGGGAAGGTGGACCCGGAACTCGCGCGCAAGCTGATCCACGGTTACTACGCCGCCAGCAGCTATGCGGATGCCCAGATCGGCCGCGTGATCGATGAACTCGATCGCCTCGGGCTCGCGGAGAATACCGTGATCGTCCTGTGGGGAGACCACGGCTGGCACCTCGGCGACCACGGCATGTGGACCAAGCACACCAACTACGAGCAGGCCAACCGTATCCCGCTGCTGGTGGTCGCCCCTGGCATTGCCAAGCCGGGCACGCAAGCGGGCTTCGCGGAGACCGTCGATATCTATCCTACCATTGTGGAACTCGCCGGCCTGCCAAAGCCGGAGGTGCCGCAGCCCATCGATGGCAAGAGCCTCGTCGCGACTCTCAAGGACCCCGCCGTGAAGACGCGGGAGCATGTAACCCATTGCTTCCCGCGTGGCGGCCGCCTCGGTCGCGCGATCCGGACCGAGCGCTACCGCATGGTGGAGTGGAGGGCCATCGGCGATCCGGCGGACAAGGCCGAGATCGAACTCTACGACTACGAGTCCGATCCCTTGGAATCGAAGAATCTCGCCACGGAGAAGCCGGAGATCGTGAAAGAACTCCGGTCGATCTTGGATGCCCAGCCTGCCCCGCTCCAAAAGCCGGGCAAGCGGTCTTGAGCCGGCTCAAGGCGCCGCCACCGGTGGCTTCCTCATCCGCATCGCGGGATCGCCAAGCATGGACCACATCTCAAGGTGCTCCTGCCGTTGGTCGGCCAAGCTCACCTTGCCGTTGCTGCCGTCCACCCGGTCGAAGACCATGAAGGTCAGGCCCGACATGGAAGTCCGTGTGATGGCGTGGCGGACCTTGCCCCACCACTCGCCGGCGGTCTGCGGGCTTTCGGTCTTAGAGACGCATTCGATCAGTCCTTTGCCTGCGAGATAGCCGATGGTGGAGTAGCTCACCCCGCTCGCCCCGATCACGGCGGCAGGTCCCGAGGGCGATCTCATCGCGCGTACCGCGTAGGCATCCTGCGTCTCCAGCGCGTGGCAGCCGCAGGTGAAGAAAAGGCCCCGCGCCGGTCCCTCGCTGGTGAACCAAGAATCGGACAGGCGATAGCTGCGACCGAGCGAATAGATTCCTTCCGGCCCGGAGTGTCCGAAGTAAGCAAGCGTTTCCCAGGTTCCGCTGGCCACGCGATCCATCGCCATCCCGAATTCCGGGGATGCTTCCGCGAAAGGGGACACCAGCAGATCGTCGGCTCCGGTCGTGGTCCAGCCGGAGTTGACCTTGAACAACATCAACTTCGTGTTCAACGCCACGAAGGCATCGGGCAGCCACTCGGCTTTCTGACCCATCGGGTTGCCTACCACGCAGCCCAGCTTGCCTTGAGACTTGGAGCTTTCTTTTTCATAGCGCAGGATCTTCGCGACCATGGTGCTCATATCCTCCGGAGACTCGGCGGGGAGCCTGCCGATCATGAGGGCGGCGCTATCTTCTCCACCCGCCAGCACGCCATCGCTCGGCTGATCCTTCATCCGGCCATGGGTGCCTTTCCCACCGGGCAGCACGCAGTCCTTCCGGGCCCCGCCCTTGGCATCGAGTGCCCCGGCGAGGACCACAACATCCCCGCTGCGCGGGGGAGATGCCCTGAGTCCGGCAAGCGTCTCCAGCAAGGTAGCGGAGTCGGCGCCTTTCACCTCAACCCACTCCACCTCATAGCCTTGGGAGACCCGGTGATCGGCCAGGGGCATGAGCGCCTTCTTCAACGCAGGGGCATGGATCACCGTCCAGCGCGGTGCCTCCTCGCCCTGCACGCGGCAGAGGGCGAGGAAGGGGAGAAGCAAGAAAATCTTGGGTCGCATGGGGGAAAGGAACGGAGCCCTCGTCCCAATTCATAGCCGGAAAATGTGAAACGCAACCTGTGAATGCACCCGCCGCCGGGCATTTCCCGGCTACTTGGAGGCGGCTGAGAAGCGGGATGCCCCCTCCTTCTTGTCCAGCACCTCGCAGATTTTAGTGCAAAAGGCGGGCAAATCGTCGGGGCTGCGCGAGGTGACCAGTGCCCCGTCCACCACCACTTCCTTGTCGCGCCAATCGGCTCCGGCGTTCTTGAGATCGTTCGCAATCGCTTTGTAGGAGGTCATCTTGCGGCCCTCTACCAGACCGGCATCGATCAGCACTTGGCCGCCGTGGCAAATCACGAAGGCAGGCTTGCCCTCTTGGAAAAAATGGGCCGCGAAGCTCTGCGCCTCTTCCAAAGTACGAAGGCTATCGGAGTTCATCACGCCGCCGGGAAGCAGGAGCGCGTCGTAGTCGGCCGGATCGGCATCTTCCAGCGCGAGGTCTGCATTCACGAACTGGCCCCAGTCCTCCTCATCCCAGCCGCGGATCGAATCACCCTCCGGCGTGATCACGTCCACGCGGGCACCGCAGCTCTCCAGCACGTCCACGGGTACCAGCAGCTCGGATTGCTCGAAACCGTGGGTGGCGAGCACGGCGACACGCTTGTCCTGCAAGTCGTGGCGTTCGGTGAGTTTGATCGTCTTCATGGTTTCTCGTCTTTTGCAATCTGCGTGCCGGAGGCCCCGGCGAGTGATCTGCCGTCACTCTCGGGATCGCGGGGTAAGCTGATGCTTTCCAAGTCCTTGGGGAGATCGAGCGCCTCCTCGGCTTCCGCTTCAAGCGCTGCGGCGGAGGCGGGAAGGATCAGCGCTTGGCTCCACTGGACATGCAGGATGCCATTGCCGGTATCCGGAAGAGTGCAGCTCGCCACACCTCCTTGTATCTGCCAGCCGTCGCCTAGCAATTGGTTTACCCGGTCCTCGAATTTGCCGAAGTCGTCCGAGGTGACCACGGTATACTTGGTGAGGTTCATGTGGCATCGGGGTGGGGAATCACTGTCCGCGGGCAGGTTTACACGCCGTTTGCGGTCAGCCTCTGCGTGTCCTGAGCTTGCTCGGACCGCAGTTTCTCCAATTCGGCCACATGCCTTTGCAGGCGCGGGATCAAGCGGCTGCGGAGATCCTCCTTCAGAGGCGCGGGAAGTTCCGGATCGGCCATCGCCGTGCGGCAGGCTTCAAGCGCTGCTGCCTCACCAGCCTCCAAGGCCATGAAAGTCGCATGCTCCCCGAAGGTGAGGGAAATGCTTTCCACTGCTTTCGAGAAGCGGTCGAGGGTTTCGCCATTCTCGGAACTCGCCCCCATGGCAAGCAGGTGATCGCTGATGCAGTCGATGTTCTCATCGTGTCCGGCCCGGATCGCCAGCAGCAGCGACTGCTCCGGGTCGGCGTGAAAGAAATCCAAGGCCTCGGTGTAAGTTTCGGAGGCTGCGGACTCGATGCCGATGAGATGGCGGCATGCATCCTCGTAGGCGCGGGGTTCGGGTGTGGTCATCCGTCTTTTTCCATCATCCGCCGCGCCAGTGGAGCAAGTGAAGTGTGATGCTGGATTAGAGCGGGTTGCGCAAAATCGTGGCTTTCAGCGAAGCTGCGACCGTGCAATTTTCCGTCCCGGGTCGTGCAATTTTGCAATTACCGGGTTCCCGGTCGTTTGATTCCCGCTTGAAATTGGAATGGGGCGCGCCGTTGATCTCTCTTATCCAGACAGTTCGTCGCCGTCGCGGCGTTAAATTCCACGAATTCCCGATGTCTTCTCGCACTCTTACCCTTGTGGGCGCAGTGGCCGTGGCCAGCGCCGGAGCTTTCTTTGCCGGTCGCATGACCGCTTCCGGCCCGGCGGCTGGCGAGCATGCGGCGGCCGATGCCGCACTCTCCGCGAAGTCGGGCGCGCGTGGCAGTGGCGCGGATGCCGGGGATGCCGCGGGCGGGCGCCGCTTCGGCAGCGACCGCGACGGCAAGGACAGGGCCGCCGCCAACCGCGGTGAGAAGGCGATCGCCCGCATGGAAGAGGTGATGCGCCTGACTGATCCGATGGAGCGCAGCAAGGCTTGGCTCGATTTCATCAACACCATCGACCCGGCGGAGTTTGAATCCGTGGTCGGTTCCTTCCGCGGGCAAGGCCTGACCAACACCCGCATGGCGGAGTATTCCATGCTCCTCACCGCGTGGGCGAAAAAGGATCCGCTGCAGGCGCTGGCCTATGCCGAGGCGAACACCGGCAACCGCTTCGCCCGGAATACGATTCTCACCAGTTGGGCCGCCACCGATCCGGATGCCGCGATCCGCTGGGCGCAGGAGCACCACACCGCCGGGGAGGGCGAAGGCAATCCATGGATGATCGGCGTGATCCAAGGGATCGCCGCCAGCGATCCGGAGCGTGCCTCGCAACTGCTCGCGGAGATGCCCTTCTCGGAGGAGCGGGGCGAAGCGATGGCGGCACTCCTGCCGCACCTGCTCGCCCAAGGCGCGGAGAAGGCCCAAGCTTGGGTCGAGAGCATCAGCGATGACCAGCTCAAGCAGGGGGCGATCAGTCGTCTGGCGGAGACGCTGGCAATCAAGGACCCCGCCGGCACGGCGGAGTGGCTGACCCGGAACCCGGGCGAAGCCTCGCAGCGCTCGATGGACGATGTGATCAGCGCGTGGATGGCGCAGGACCAGGATTCCGCCATCGCCTATTATAAAGCTTTGCCCGCCGGGCTGGACCGCAGCAACGCCCTGCGCGGCGTGGCGAATAACCTGGCGATGAGCGATCCCCAAGCTGCCGCCGATTTCATCGACGAGCACGCTGCCGATGCCAACGACCGCGTTTACCAGCAACTGGCGTGGAACGTCTACGGGAAGGATCCGGGCCTAGCGGCGAACTCCATCGCCAAGATCACCGATGCCCGCGAGCAGGAGCGGATGTACAGCCGCATGCTGGATGGATGGCTGCGTCGCGATCCCCAAGCGGCTACGACATGGATCAATGGTGCGACCCTGCCGCAGAACGTGCAGCAGCGCCTGCAGCGTCGCATGCAGGAGCAGCAGCAGCGCCAGCAGTGAAAGGCGCTACTTCTGCCCGGTCCACTCGACGGTGAAGATCACCGGATCCTTCAGGCTCGAGGCGGTGTAGTTCTCCTTCGTAAACGAGAACTTGCGCTCCTTGCCCGCATCCGTGTCCCGGTAGCCCGGCTTCACGATCTTATCGATCGTGAGCTCGACCCCGTATTCCGTCCCGGAGCGGGCCTTGCTCATGAAGCCGTCTTCCTTCACCCGCCCGACCGAGAAGATGCCGTCCGCCCCCCACGTGAAGTCCCAGCCCTTTTCGGGTTCATAGAAACCGGCCTTCTTCTTGACCGTGTAGTAGACCTTGGCCCGGCTCACCAACTGGCCGTCTTGATCCACCACCTTCCCGGCGAAGATGATCTCCGGGCCCATGGTCGCGCGGCTGACGACATGGTAGAGGATCAGCGCTCCAATCGCTCCGATCACGATGACATTGCGGATCTTCTCCTGCCGCTTCGTTTCCTGCGGGGTCTTCAAGATCAGGTCCTTCTTCGTCCCTTTTGTCGGACCACAGGTTCATACGCCGGTCTCCGCGCGCGCCACTGCAAAGAGGAGGAGAAGTTTCCACTTAGTAGGCCGCGCGGGACCGTTCGATCTGCTCGCGGGTATCAACCTCTGCGCCGTTCGAGGAGAACGAGCATGAGATAGGAGAGCAGCAGGTTCATCTCCTCGCGCGGCGAGAGATCGGCCAGCTTGTCGATGCGGAAGCGGCCCTCGAAGAAGGCGGCTTCCTTGGTCAGGCGCATCGCGGGCGTGCCATCGCTGCGCGAGGCCAGATAGCGCGGGTGGAAGAAGTAACCGCTGAACAAGCCGATGATCGGAAGTTCACCGAGAATGGCATCGGCTACCTTGGCGCCGGCATTTTCCTCGCGAATCGAGAAGTCCGGGCTGTTGTCGCCGGGATTGAAGGCCTCGTAGTGAGCGCGCCACATCGAGCGCCAGCCGCGGCGGCCCACGCTGCCGATCTCGCGACCGCTGGCATCGGTGGAGGTGTAGCGGGCGGACCAATCGATGATCTTGTTCGCGCGGATATCCGCGAGGGCCACGCTGCGGGTGGAGTCGGTGAAGATCTCCACGTGCTCGCGGAACTTCAGGAGCTTCTGCTTGGTGTAGAGCACCGTGCGGCCGGTGGCATCCGTCATCGTGGCCTGGCTTGCCAGCGCGAGAATCTTGAAGGAGAGGCGAAGGGGATACTGGAGGCCTTGGAGTGCCTTGGCGATGTCATCGGTAGCGACGGCATGCGCGGGCAGGGGAGGGGCGGACGGGGTTGCGTAAGGGTTGTCCATGCGCGGGCATTCCATCATCTCGGCTCGGAGCTGCCAATCCTCCTCTTTCCCGTTTGCTAGCGGCCTTCGGGCATTCATGCTCGGTCCGTGAACGGTCAACTGCTCCTGCTCGGCATTCGCGGTCCGGAACTCGCTCCGGACGAAGCGGCGCTCTTCCGCAAGCTCAAGCCGGCGGGTTATATTCTTTTCGGACGGAATATCACCAGCGCGGCACAGACCCGGAAACTGACCGATGATCTGCGGGACCTGAGCTATGAGGACCCGATCCTCGCCATCGATCAGGAGGGCGGGCGCGTGACCCGCACGAAGGAGATCGCACCGGTGATCCCTTCCGCGAATGCCTTCGCGGCGAAGGGGGATGTGAATCTCAGCGCCCGCGGCGGCGTGTTGACCGGTGACCAGCTCCGCCTGCTCGGCTTCAATCTCGATTTCGCCCCGGTCCTCGACCTCGATTATCATCCCGGGGTCCAGAATGCCCTGCGCGGCCGCTGCTGGGGTCGCGACCCGCAGAAAGTCATCGACCATGCCGGAAGCTGGAACCGCTGGATGCGCAAGCGCGGCATCCTCTCCTGCGCCAAGCACTTCCCCGCCTGCGGTCGGGCGCTCTCCGACCCGCACTTCGACCTGCCGGTGAGCGATGCCACCATCCCGGATCTGTTAAAGGAGGACGTGATTCCCTACACCGCGCTGATGCCGGAGCTGGACGGCGTGATGCTGGCCCACGTGCTTTTTCCCGCCATCGACCCGGACCGCCCGGCCTCCCTCTCGCGGCGGATCGTGACCGGCTTCCTGCGCGAGCAACTCGGCTTCGACAAACACCTCGTCCTTACCGACGACCTCGACATGGGTGCCATTGCCGACCGCTACCATTATAATAGCGACGTGGTGGCCGCCATCGAGGCGGGCAATGACTTGGCCATGATCTGCCATAAGACCGAGCGGGCGGAAGCCGCGGCCATCGAGCTGGGCAAGCTGCCGGGCCGGATCACCGAGGATGCGGAGAAGCGGATCGCCCGCTTCCGGAAGAAGCTGCAGGGTCCCCTGAAATGGTCCGAGGCCGCGTGGGAAAAGCTCTGCGGGGAGATCGCGGAACTTGCCGAGAAGGTGCCCGAACCGGGGATCGCGGCGGCGGGTTCGCCGGTGGCCGATTACTAAGGTTTCCCGTGCCAATCCGGCCGCCGCCTCGTTGGTTTCCGGGACAGGGTGAAAAAATCATCCCCTACGGGGATCGTCGACTCCGACCCGGAATCCCCTTGCCAAGCAACCGCCCCCCCGTCTAGTCCCTCGGCCGGAGACCGCCAGCCAATCCATGGGAAAAACCCTGATCATCGCCGAGAAACCGAGTGTCATGACCGACCTTAGCCGGGCATTGGCCAAGGCTTTGGGCAAATTCGACAAGGAGGGATCGGGGCGTGACACGTGGTTCGAGAACGATCAGGCAATTATCACCTCCGCCGTCGGTCACCTGGTGGAGCTGCGCATGCCGACCGGCCCGAACGGCAAGAAGCTGCCGTGGAATTTCGAGGTTCTGCCCGCGATTCCGGAGCGCTTCGAACTCGATCCGATCCCGGATTCCGAGACCCGCCTCAAGCAGGTGCTGAAGCTCGCGAAGCGCAAGGACGTGGATAATATCGTCAATGCCTGCGACGCCGGTCGCGAGGGGGAACTGATTTTCCGTTATATCATGGACATCGGCGGCGTCACCAAGCCGGTGAAGCGCCTCTGGATGCAGTCCATGACCAATCAGGCGATCATGGATGCCTGGGACCGCCTCCGCTCCGACGAGGAGATGCGCCCGCTGGCCGATGCCGCGAAGTGCCGCTCCGAATCCGACTGGCTGGTAGGCCTGAATGCGACCCGCGCCCTGACTTGTTTCCGCTCGCGCCACGGTGGCTTCAATATCACCGCGGCCGGTCGCGTGCAGACGCCGACCTTGGCGATCCTGGCGGCCCGGGAGGCGGAGATCCAAGCCTTCCAGTCGAGCCCCTATTTTGAAGTGCATGCCACCTTCGGCGTGGCGGCGGGCGAATACGCCGGTCGCTGGATCGACGAGGCGTGGAAGAAGGACGAGTCGAACCCCCATGGCCGCCAGGAGCGGATTTGGGACCAGTCGCTCGCGGAGGCGATCAAGGCCCGCTGCGAGGGCAAGCCGGGCACGGTCTCCGAGGAGACCAAAGCCCAATCCCAGATCGTGCCGCAGCTCTACGACCTGACCACGCTCCAGCGCGATGCGCCCTTCACCGCGAAGGGGACCCTAGCGATCGCCCAGGCGCTGTATGAGAAGCACAAGATGATCACCTATCCCCGTACCGACTCCCGCTACCTGCCGGAGGATTACGGGGACACCGTGCGCGACACGCTGCGGGACATCGCCAGCTCCGACCTCAGCGTGGCCGGTTACGCCCGTGCGGTGTTGGAGGGCAAGAACGAGAACGGCCCGCGCTTCTCGAAGTCGAAGCGCGTCTTCGACTCGAAGAAGGTTTCCGACCACTTTGCCATCATCCCGACCGGCAAGATCGCCAAACTCAGCGATACCGAGGAGAAGCTCTACGACATGATCGTGAAGCGCTTCATCGCGGTGTTCTTCCCGAACGCGGAGTATGAGCAAACCACGCGCCTGACCCGCATCACCACCGCAGAGGCCACGGATACCTTCCGCACCGATGGCCGCGTGCTGATCAAGCCCGGCTGGCTGGAAGTCTATGGCCGCCGTCCCGGTGTCGCCTCCGGCAAGGATGAGCTCACCGCGGTTTCTCCCGGCGAGAAGGCGGATACCAAGGAGATCGAAGTCCGCCACGAGCAGACCAAGCCGCCCGCCCGCTTCACCGAGTCCACCCTGCTTTCCGCGATGGAAGGTGCTGGCAAGCTGATCGATGACGAGGCCCTGCGCGAAGCGATGTCCGAGCGCGGCTTGGGCACCCCCGCCACCCGTGCCGCCACCATCGAAGGTCTCATCGCCCAGAAATACATCGTCCGCGATGGCCGGGATTTGCACGTCACGCCGAATGGCATGCGCCTGATCCATATCCTGAAGGAGATGGAGATCGTGGGCCTGACCTCGCCCGGCATGACCGGCGAATGGGAGTTCAAGCTTCGTCAGATGGAGCACGGCCAACTCCAGCGCGAGGTCTTCATGCAGCAGATCGAGGACTACACGCGCGACATCGTGAAGCGCGCGAAGTCCCTCGCCGCGGAGATCAAGAGCCGTGCTTTCCCGGACCTTCAGGCCGTATGTCCGAAGTGCGGGGCCCAGAACCTCAAGCAGACGGACGACACCTACGAGTGCCGGAATCCGGAGTGCAACTTCAAGACGAAGAAGTATATCGCGGGACGCCCCTTGAGCGAGGAGGAGGCCAAGGAGCTTTTCAGCAAGCGCTTTGTCGGTCCGTTGACAGGCTTCAAGTCGAAGTTCAACAAGCCTTTCGATGCGGGCTTGGAATTGGACGACAAGTTCAAGGTCAACTTCGTCTTCGAGGGTAAGGAGGACAAGGTCGTCGAACTCACCGAGGAGATGGTGCTCGGTACCGTGACTCTACGTGACGGCCGTACCGTGAAAGTCTACGGCACCGAGAAGGCCTACATGGTCCCGGACCTGAAGACCAAGAGCGACCCCGACGGCCTGCGCCTCGGCCGCGAGATTCTCCGTGCGGAGATTCCGCAGGACCAGGCCTTCAAGCTGCTCTCGGAAGGGAAGACGGATCTCATCAAAGGCTTCGTCTCGAATCGCACCAAGCGCCCCTTCGATGCGCATCTCCTCCTCGACCCCGCGAAGGGTAAGGTGGAGTTCGAATTCCCCGAACGCCCGCCACGGGCCAAGAAGGGCGCGAAGACGGAGGGCTAGTAAGGAGCAGCGACCTTACTGTCGCTGGCGCCGGTCGGGTGAAGCTGTTCTTGTGGTCGGCCGTCAGGGACCGTTCCGGGGACAGTTAGGTCCCCGCTCCTTATCCCACGACCGGCCTGCCTGCCTTCATGCGGCGGAAGTCATCCACCAGGAGGAACAGCGCCAGCGCTGCCGTCAGCCCCAGGCAGGGCCAGACCAGCCAGCGATCCAGCGGCCTGCGTCCCTTCCCGGAGGGGGTCACCTGACCGTGGATGACCTCGCCCTGCCCCGGCATGCTCGTCTCCGCGAGGAGCCGTCCGTTCGGCAGCGCGATCCGCGAGTAGCCGGAACTTGCGAGGCGGAAGAGGGGAACGCCATATTCCGCCGCACGCACCGCCGCGAGCTGCGCGCTCAGGGTGTGGGCTCGTTCGCCCCATGACTTGAGATCCATCGCGGGGATCACCAGCAGCTCCGCTTCCTTGCGGATCAGCCCGTCCATCACGCGGGCGTAGTTCATGTCATAGCAGATCGCGATGCCGACTTTGGCCTCCGGCGAATCCCACACCCGCTGCCGCCGTGCGGGCAGCCCGTCGTTCATGAACTGGATCGGCACGCTCTTGGCCTGCTTGTGGATCACCTTTCCCTCCGGTCCGATGACGTAGGTCATGTTGTAGACCTCCTCCTCCATGTGCTTTCCGCGGATCGTCTCGATGCCGCCCACCAGCACGTGCGCGGCATTCCGGTGGCACCACTCGAGCAGCTCCAAGGGCGGGGGAGCCTGGTAGGTGTATTCGCTCAGCACGAAGAAATGGGCACCGGGTGCCTTGGCGCGGGCGGCATCCAGATCCGCGATCACTTCGTCCGGAAATGGTTCCTCCCGCTGCACCCCCGCGACGAGCACCGACCCTTCCGGGCCTCCCGGCGCCTTCGCGTGCGGCAGCCCCATCAGGCCGAAAGGCAGCACCGCGGGCAGCACCCACTTGATCGGTCCGCGCGAGGTATCCGCCACCCAGGCAGCCGCATAAACCAGCAGCGCGCCCATGCCATACACGCCCAACCAATGGAAGGCGCCGGCATAAGTCTCCGCCGGCATCGCGAAGCCTGGCGTGAGCCAGGCAAACTTCAGCGGCCACACCTCGCAGCGCGCGAACTCGAAACC
The DNA here is from genome assembly GCF_025950095.1 of Luteolibacter rhizosphaerae. NCBI lineage: Bacteria > Pseudomonadati > Verrucomicrobiota > Verrucomicrobiia > Verrucomicrobiales > Verrucomicrobiaceae > Neoluteolibacter > Neoluteolibacter rhizosphaerae. The sequence continues at coordinate 38,889 of NZ_JAPDDR010000004.1, forward strand.
CATCCACAGCACCGGTGCCGCCACCACGCCCCACTCCCGCCCGAAGCGGCGCTCCACCAGCTTTCCCACCGCCACGAAGGCCGCGAACCAGATCGCCAGCAAGAACCACAGCGCGAACGCCGGCGGCCCGAAGATCCGGAAAAAGAACGCCAGTTGCGGTGCCATGATCCCGATGCCCACCAGCAGGCCACCGTAGAAGGCCCGCCGCACCGTCGCCGCACGCCTCAGCCGCAGCAGGAAGACGAGCGAGAGCATCACCAGCCAGCCCGCCGCCTGCGGCAGGAACAGTGCTGCTTGGAACAATCCCGCGGAGAGCAGCACCTCCACCGTCCACTGCCGCCACGAACTCCCGCGGCGGATCTCCACCGCTTCGACAACCGGGTCGGGGGCCTGTTCCGCTACAGGCACGATGCTGTTCTGGCAGGACTTCGCCCGATGCCAAGACTCCCGGCAACCCGCCGCGCCTTTTGTGCCGCGCCGCACATAACGCTCCTTCACTCTGGACACGGAGCGACCGTAGCCGTCATCGACCGAATCCCATTCTTGCCAACCGTCTGGATCGCAATGTGCCACGCGTCAGAGGTCTCAGACCCCCGAGGCGTGGCACCGCGTTCAATATAGGACGCACTTTTCGGGCAGGCGTCCGGCCCGGCATATCTCAGTGGCCCAGCTCGGCCGCCGTCCACGGGGTGGTGCGGTCCTTGTATTTGGCCCGGATTTCCTTCACCTGAGCCGGGGTCACCGGCGCGGCATCGTTCGACCAGCTCTGGCGGACGAAGGTCAGCACGTCCGAGATCTTCTGGTCATCAAGGTCCACGTGGGGCGGCATGATGCTGTTGAACTCCTTGCCTGCGACCTTCACCGGGCCTTGCAGGCCGCCGATGACGACACGGATCGGCACGCTCGGGTCACCGGTGGCCCACTCGGAGCCATCCAGCGGCGGGAAGGCGGCAGGAACGCCCTGGCCTTCCGGCTGGTGGCAGGCGATGCAGGTCAGCCCGTAGACCGCCTTGCCGCGCTCGTGCACCTCGGAGTCCGGCTTGAACTTCTTCTCCTTCGCTGCCACCGGGGCAGCGGGCTTGGCGTTCATCTCGGCCAGCAGCTTCTTGGCATAAGCCGTGTCGATCTTGGCCAGCTCGTCGGCGAGGGCCTGCTTGGCCGCGGCATCCGCCGTGGTGGCGAAGCGGGAAGCCACCTGCCCGACCATGCCAGTGATGCCGGAGCCTCCCGGGATCTCGGTGAGCGAGACGTCATCGAAGTAAGCCGTGCCGGTGGCACCGCCGTAGCCGCCGAAGAGGCAGTGGATCAGCAGTTCGCTGCGGTCGCCGGAATCCACCTCGGTGGAAACCTGCGTCCAATCCGTCGTGCCCTTCACGCCGTTCGTGCGCTCACCACCGTGGATGTTGAGCAGTGCGCCCGGACCGTTGCCCGCAGCCTTGAGATCCTTCGTCTTGATCCAAGCGGAGAGCTTGTAGCGCGTGCGCTTCTTCACCGGGATGGTGACAGCTGCACCGTTGTCCGAGTTCTGCGCGGAGGAGATGGCCAGGCAGGTGCTGCCCTCGCGGCCTTCCGGAGAAACACTGAGCTTCACGCCATTGCGATCGCCGCCGTAGAAGCGGTGGTCGGTCCAGCTCCCCGGCTTGCCACCGCTTACTTCGGAGAAGTCGGGATTCGGCATCAGGTTCGGCATCACCTTGTCGGCTTCGGAGCCACCCAGACCGGCTGCCGCCGCGGCCAGCAGCACGCCTGCGGCCTGGCGGTTCGCGGCGATCTGCCAGCCATCCTTGAGAGTCGTGTCGCTGCTGATCTTGGCGTCTTCCGCTTGCAGCAGGGCGAAGAGCGCCTTGCCGTAGGCCGGATCGGACTCGCCGCGGGACATCGCGACCAGCGCTTCCGCCAGATCACGCGGATCCTGCACGCGGATTTTGTTGTCCGCCACGAAGGTGTCGCGCAGTTGCTGCGGAGCGGCGCAGGTGATCGCGGCGCGGATGGTCGCACGCACGTTCGAGGTCAGGGCGGAAGTCACCGAGGCTTCATCCAGCGCGCCCAGTCCGGCCAGCGCGTAAACGGCGTGTGCGGCATCGCGACCGCCGGAGCTCACCAGCGCGGCCAGCTTCGGCGCATAGGCCCCCTTGTTGCCGCTCTCCACGATCAGGCGCTGCGCGTGCAGGCGCCAGAAGAGGTTCGGGTGATTCAGCGCGGCGATCAGCGTGTCGCCCTTTGCCGGGTCGAGGCCCGGGTTGCTGTCGTCCGGCGTGCCCTTCGGATAGATGCGGTAGACGCGGCCGAAGTGATCGTTGCGCAGCGGGGTCTCGTAGGCGTTGCCCTTGCCGTTCTTCGCATCCAGACCGGAGGACTGTTTGCTCGGTGTCGGGTTGTGCTGGATGATCAGGTTGTACCAATCGCAGACCCACACGGCGCCGTCCGGACCCGTCTCGGCGCAGACCGGGCCGGACCAGGCATCGGCGCTGTTGTAGAGGTTGTTGAAGAGCTGGGTGGCCTTGTAGCCCGCGCCCTCGCGCTCGACGTGGAAGACGCCCACCAGCTTGCCGGTGCCTTCGGTCACGAAGGCCGTCTTCTCGCGCCAGGCGGCGGGGAAGCGCTCGGAGGTGTAGAAGGCATGACCCGCGCCCGCGGTGTAGCGGTCGAACTGGTCCACCTGGCGGATGTCCATCGAGCTCGGGTTGAAGATCGGATTGTCATCCGCAGCCGGGGTGCGGGGACCGCGCAGGCCGGCGGCCTCGTAGTCCGAGCGATGGTGCGTGAGGTAGAAGGACGGGTTGCCGTTGGCAGTCGATCCCATCACGTCGAAGTCGGAGGTGGTGCCGAAGCCCCAGGTGTTGTTCGTGCTGTTCTGCAGGAACTCCAGCTTCGAGGCATCCGGCTTAAAGCGGAAGACGCCCGTGGAGAACTCGTGCTGCTGGCCGCCCACCGTGCCCTTGAAGCCGGAGTAGCCGATCGTGGCGTAGATCCAGTTGTCGTGGCCATAACGGAGGTTCGACACGCCGGCATGGGTGTCGCCCATGTTGAAGCCGCTGAAGAGCACTTCGCGCACGTCAGCCTTGTCGTCGCCGTTGGTATCTTTCAGGAACAGCATCTCGCTGCCATTGGTGCAGATCACGCCGCCGTTGGCGAAGACCAGCGAGGTCGGGATCGAAAGCTTGTCCGCGAAGGTGGTGAACTTGTCGGCCTGGCCGTCCTTGTTCGTGTCCTCCGCGACGATGATCTTGTCGTTGCCCAGATTACCCGCGTGCAGGTTGTTCGGGTAGTCCACGGTCTGGATAATGAAGGCGCGGCCCTTGTGGTCCCAGTTCACGAAGATCGGGTTCACGATGTCCGGCTCGGCGGCGAAGAGCGAGAGCTCGAAGCCCACCGGTACCTGCGCCAGCTTCATCGACTCTTCCGGGGAGATCGGCTTCTGCGCCTTGGTGATCAGCTCGCGCTTCAGGTAGCCCGGCAGCTCCACCTTTTCCTCCTCCAGCTTCGGCAGCTTCAGGTTCTGCAGCAGCTTGTATTTCTCCGGCCCCACGCCCCAGAAGATCGCGTTGCGGATGAACTCGTTGAACTCCGGCAGATCCCACACCCGGTGGTCGTGTCCGGCGGCGGTGTAGAAGACGCGGCCCTTGCCCTGCTCGCGCACCCAGCTCCAAGGTTCCTGATCGCGCTTCTCCAGGATCACGCGGTCGTCACCGTGGTTGTCATGCACGTAGGTTTCGTCCCATGCCTCGAAGCCTTTGTAGCCGCGCATGATCGGGTGGCTCCGGTTCACGTTGGTCACGCGGAAGACCCCGCCTTGGTGCTCCTTGAAGCGGCCGCCCACCAGCTTGATGAATTCCGGCGAACCGCCGTAGCAGGCGGAGGCGCAGTGGATCGGCAGGAAGGCACCGCCGTTGTTCACGTAATCGGTCAGGGACTTGAGCTGATCCGCGGGCATGGGGCCGTTCTGCTCCCAGTTCGCGTACATCAGCACCGCATCGTACTTCGCCAGGGTCTCCGGGTTGAAGGTTTCAGCCGGATCCTCCATGTAGGTGAAGTCGATCCCCTCGACGCCGAGGTGCTTCTTGATGGCACGGTAGCGGGTGACCGGATCGTGGTGGGGGCCGTTCTTGGTGGGGGCACCGAAGAACAGGACTTCAAGCCGCCGGGCTTCCGGTTTCGGCATGATCAATGGCTTGGCTAGCAGCGCCCCGAGGGCGAGTAGCGGCAGCAGCAGGGATAAGCGGAGCGCTTGCATGAATTTGGAGCTTGGACGATTGGGTTGGGGCTTTCAACCTGCCGTATCGTCACGTGCTTTCAAGCTGACGCGGAATAGAGAAGATCGCTTGTAGGATTGCGGGAAACACTTGTATGTTTCCGCCAGTGGACACTCCGCAGCACCTCCGCAAATGGATGGAAGAACTGCCTCCCGGGCAATTCCGCCACCTCTTCGATCACCTCCCCGGCACCCTCTTCTTCGCCAAGGACCGCGACGGGCGCCTGGTGGCAGGAAACCCCGCTTTCGTGAAACGCTGCGGCTACCAGCGGGAGGACCAGATCGTCGGCCTCACCGACAAGCAGATCTTTCCCCCGCGGATGGCGGACAAGTTCCACCGCGACGACGAAAGGATCTTCACCACCCGCCAGCCGCTGCTCGGGCTGATCGAGCTGTTTCCGAATGCGCAGGGGCGCCCGGAGTGGTTCATCACCGACAAGCTCCCGCTCTTCGACAAGCACGGGAATGTTTGCGGGCTCTGCGGCACCGTGCGCTCCTATGAGGAACAGCGCGCCGCGATCCAGCCCTACCTCGAACTCGCCGAGGTGGCGGAGCACCTGAAGGCGAACTTCCGCGAGCGCCTCGAAGTCTCCGAGCTCGCTGAGATCGCGGGTCTGTCCGTGCGCCAGTTCGAGCGCAAGTTCCGCAAGACCTTCCAGACCACCCCGCGCAGCTACTTGATGCGCATGCGCGTGATCAAAGCCTGTGAACTACTTGCCGGCACCAACCTGCCGATCACCGAGGTGGCCTTGGAATCGGGCTTCTACGATCACAGCGATTTCTCCCGCCAGTTCCGCAAGCACATGGGCCAGGCGCCCACCGCCTACCGTCGCGAGAAGAGGACCGGCGGGAAGCGGTAGGAGACGCAGGAGTCACGACATGAGTCCCAAGCTTCACTATCTTCTGAAGTGCATCGTTGTGGTCCTGATTCTCGTTGTCGGTTGGAAGGGTCTGTTTGCCGTCGACGGTTCTGCCTGTCCGCCAGCGCACCTAAAAACTTTGGCCGAGTTCGAGACGTGGTTGGGTGAGAGGAAAACCGATAGGGGGACCTTCGATCACGAGGGGACTCGCTACACGATCCTGATGGGGAAACCCGCGAGGGCGCTGGCCTCCGGCCCTGCTGCTTATATCTTCGATCCGTCTGATGATCTTGTCGATTGGACCCCGGACATGGGCGACTTCCGCACAGTGAAGCATGGCGTCGATCTCAGCAGTCGGAATGTGAAATTCATGGATCCGGTTGGCCCTTAGCGGTAGGGCGACGATGCATCCCGGGAATACCATTGGCGTCCCGCGGCTCTCTTGTCTTAAATGGCTGTGATGAAATTCTCGATCTTGATGGCGGCGGGCATTCCGCTGGTATCCCCGTTGATGGCAGCAGGGGTGAAATCCGGACACGCGGAGGCGGAGCTGCTCGTCAATACGGCAGGCTACAAGCCGGGCCAGCCGCTGACCCTCGGCATCCAACTGAAGGTGGAGCAGGGCTGGCACAGCTATTGGGTGAACCCGGGCGTGGGCGGCATGCCGCTCAAGGTCACTTGGACATTGCCGGAAGGGTGGCAGGCTGAAGAGCTGCGCCAGCCGATCCCGAAGCGCTTCATGACCGGCGATCTCCCGGGCTTCGGCTACGAGGGCACGGCGCTTTTCCTGGCGAATGTGACGCCGCCTGCCTCCGCGCAAGGCGAGGTGGAGCTGAAGGCGAAGGTGTCCTGGCTGACCTGCAACGACAGCGCCTGCGTTCCGGGCGATGCCGAGCTTTCCGTGAAACTTCCGGTGGGGGAGGGCAAGCCGGGTGGCGATGTCGCGGCGATCTTCCAAGCCGAGAAGAAAGTGCCGGTGAAAATGGAAGGCGCCGAACTGATCGTGGAGGAAGCGGGCGACACACTGACCCTGCGGGTCATCGCCCCGAATACCTTCAATCTGCAGGGTAGCACCGTGTTCCCGGCCACGCCGGAGGTGGTGGACCCCGCCGCGCCGATTGTCTTCAAGCGCGCGAAGACCGAGTGGATCGCCACGGTCAAAAAGAATGAATATGCGGAGGGGTCTCCGGCTCTACTCGATATCGTGCTCTTCGGCGGCATGCTGGAGAAGCCGTACATCGTGTCGTGGCAGGCGAAAAAGTGACCGGATTTCCGTTGGACAAACCGCATCACCTCTCGACGGTCATCGACGACCAGTAATCCCCACCCATCAAAGAAACATGAAGCAAAACACATTCCTCGGTGCCGTGATCGGTGCCATGATTTGCAGCGCCACCGCTTGGGCCGCCGAGCCGGGCGATGCGGCTCCCGCATTCACGGTGAAGAACGTGAAGGGTGAAGAAGTGACCCTCGCCAAGCAAAAGGGCAAGGTCGTCGTGCTCGAGTGGGTGAACTACGAGTGCCCCTTCGTGAAGAAGCACTACGGCAGCGGCAACCTGCCGAAGCTTCAGGAAAAGTACACCGGCAAGGACGTCGTCTGGATCACCGTGGCCTCGGGTGCGGAGGGCGAGCAGGGCTACCTGCCCGCCGGTGAACTCGCCGCCCGCTCCGAAAAGGAAGGCAACAAGGCCAGCGAGATCGTGCTGGATACCGATGGCAAGGTGGGCAAGGCCTATGGTGCCAAGACCACTCCGCAACTCATCGTGATCGATAAGGAAGGCAAGGTCGCCTACAACGGCGCGATCGACTCCAAGGCTACCACCGAAGCCGCCGATATCGCCTCCGCCGATAGCTACATCTCCGCCGCGCTCGACTCCGTGCTCGCCGGCAAGACCGTGGACAAGGCCAAGACCCAGCCCTACGGCTGCGGCGTGAAGTACGCGAAGTAAGTTTTTCTTCGCGAACGAACGATCGATTTGAACAAAAGCCCCGGGAGCAATCCCGGGGTTTTTCGTTTTCTTCGCCCCGTTGGCGATCGTGATTCACAATCCCGTCCGCGTCATCCGCGGTTTCACCTCACTCTGCCGGAAATGGATCCGCCTCCAAGCGCGTGCGGATCTCCTCGATCGGTACGACCGGGCGGGGAGGGGGATCGGCACGGCGCAGCACGACCAGACCGAGCGCGGTGAGCAGGGTAAGCACGATCAAGGTGCCGACCGCCCAGCGCGGGCTGGTGGGCACCGTGGAAAACATGCGCCTCACCCGCGCTTCCAGGCCGCTTTGGTGCGCCATCGCCAGTGCTGTAGCCGGTGAAGGTCTCGCGGCAGCGAGATCGCAGAGCACGTTCGCATAGCGGTTCGCAGGCATGCCCTCGGCTAGCAGGGCCTCGTCGCAGGCGAATTCGCATTGCTCGCCCAGACGCCCGGCCATCCACCAGACGAGTGGATTGAACCAATGAAGCGTGCAGGCGGCGGAAGCGATCGCGCGGAGCAGCGGATCGCGGCGCTGATGGTGCTTCATCTCGTGCGCCAGCACCGCCTCCTGCGTTTCCGTGCTCCACGAGTGCCAGTCTTCCGGCACGAAGATCACCGGCTTGAAGATCCCGGCCGCTACCGGGCCCGGATGCTCCTTGAGCAAGCGCACGTCCGCGATCAGTTCGCCCGCCTCACGCACGCCGATACGCTCGGAGTTCCGGCGCCAGCGGTTCAGCACGACGAGAGCGGCGAGCAGTCGCAGAGAAGCCAGCGCCACTCCGATTCCCCAAGCCCATGGCAGCCACTTCCACAGAGTCTGGGGGACCGCCATCCCGCTTTCGGGGGCATGCGGGAAGATCTGCCACTTCGGCAGGAAGAACAGCAGCGGGAAGACCAGCAGGAGGGCCAGCGCCAGGAAGGTCAGCCACGGATCCTTTGCCTGATCGCGCCGACCCGCCCACCACACGGCGGCGGCGGCTATCAGGGAAAAGGCGATGGCGGGCAAGAGCATGGCTTCCGGCGTCTCAGTCTTGGTTCTCGTCGATCAGCTTGCGGATCTTCTCGATCTCGTCCGTGCTGAGTTGTTGGTCCTTCGGATCGAGCAGGGCCGCAACCAGCTTCTCCGGCTTGCCTTCGAAGAAGGTGGAGAGGAGCTGCTTCAGTGCGGAGCGCTTGGCCTTCTTCTCCGAAACCGCGGGACGATAAACATAGCGGCGCGAGTCCTTGCGGAACTCCACCAGACCCTTCTCGGTCATGGTCGCCAGCAGGGCGCGCACGGCCGAGTAAGTGGGCGGATCGGTCATCGCATCCATCACCTCCTGGGCCGTTGCTTCGCCCATGCGGTAAAGAATATCCATGACCTGCCGCTCCCTTCGTGCCAGTGCTTCCGCGTTGCTCATGCAGGGGACTACAGCACCCTGCTGGAAAAGCTGCAATTCAAATGTTGAAAAAATAGCATTTGGTGTTGACGTCGGCTGGTTTTAAATGCTGTTTTTGCAGCACCATGAAATTCCTCATGAACTCGAAGGGTCTTTGGTTTCGCGCCGGACGGAACATCTCAGTAGCCCTGCTCGCCGCCTTCTGGCTGACGGGATGTGCCTCGAATGTGAGTCCAGGGTCAGGAGATGTCGGCGAGGCCCGGGGCGCCTACATCACGGCCCCGCCCGGCAGCCCGGCCAAGCCTGCGGCATCCCCCGAACGGGCCCGTCAGAAGGCGGCCGAGGAACGCCCCGGCTTGGCAACGGGGAAGGGCGAGCAAATCGAATCCCCATGGAACCGTCAGTCCTTCGTGCGGGCCTCCGCCACCAAACCGGCGGGCATGGGCGCGATCTACTACAACAACCGCGAAGGCATCGCGGCGATGACCGGCTACAAGGAGAAGGTCGACGGCATGCAACGCGCGGCCGGAGACATGATCGAGTGGGGGGTGAAGGGCGGCTTCGGTTATTTGCCCAGCTATCAGACTTATGGGCCCTCCCGTCGCTTCGTGGTGGGCAGCCGGGACTCGAATTACTCGATCGTCCTGAAGAACCGCTGCAAGAGTCGTCTGGAGGTCGTGCTTAGCGTGGACGGCTTGGACGTGATTGATGGCAATCCTGCCGGCTTCTCGAAGCGTGGCTATGTGATCGGCTCCGGCGAGACGCTGGAGGTCAAGGGCTGGCGCACCAGCCCGGAAACCGTGGCACGTTTCAATTTCTCCACGGTATCCGGTTCGCATGCGAACCTCACGCATGGCGATCACCGCAATGTCGGTGTCATCGGCCTCGCGGTCTTTACCGAGGAGGGAGTGGACCCCTGGACTTGGATGCCGCGCGAGGTGGACCAGCGGATCAACGCGGATCCCTTCGCTAGAAAACTCTAAGCTGCAGCGCCGGTGCAAGTCGTCCTTCGTTGGAGCCTCCCCGGCTGGATCGGAATGGGCGCGCTCTCCCTTATGGTGGGCGCGTGCAACACCTCACCGCGCTTTGAAAAGCCGGCCGAAGGGTTATCACCCGCTCCGATGTTTGCCGTTTGGCTCCGCAGCGATGGCATGCGTCTGGTGAAAGATCGGAAGGCACCGAGTCTGAGGTTCGCCATCTGGGAAGACGGTCGCGTGATCCGTGCCGACGATCCGAGGACATGGGGTTCTCCCTTACGCGAGGGCAGGCTATCACCCGAGCAAGTCACGGAGCTCAAGGCCCGCATGGCGGGCTCCGGTGTCTTCGCTTTGAAGCGCACCAATGCGGCCGTGCCGGATGCCCCGCTCCACGCGATGGTGGTCAACCTGGAGGGTCAGAGGCAGATCCTTCATTGGGACGAGCGTGAGATACCCAACTACGGGATCAACATCTCGCCGAATGCGGACGACTTGGCGTTCATGCGCTGCTGGAAGGCTCTCAACCGCGCCGGGACGGCCGTGAAGCCGCAAGGCCTCAAGCGGGCGGGGGACTCCTTCGTGTTCGAGCCTCGCTCATGGATGCCCCGGGGATCTTGAAAGAGTCCGGCGGGTGAGGGCGTAGAAAGAAGAAGAGCGTGAGCCGTCATCCCCCCCGGAATTTCGACTCACGCTCTTTCTGGTTTTGAGCTGATCCTCCCGGCTGTCGTGCCGACTGAAGTCCCCCCGGAATTCAGGCTCGAACAATGTGACAGGCCGCTTGGGTCGGCTTCCCGCATGCCTGCGTTGGCAAGCCTGCGGTTTCGGCAGGATGCCCGCCAAACCTGCTTTGGCTAGGAAGAAATCGGCTGAATCGCGCAAAACTTATGCGCATTTATTCCCAATTCGGCCCCATCAGCCGCTTGAAGCGGCTTATTGTGCATCCTTTTTCCCGATCAGGTCTTCAATGCTGTGCTGTAGCCGCTCCAAAAGTGCTTCATCCGCCACTTTCTTCCCGTCCGCGGTGGTGACGTAGAAGGTGTCCATCGCGGCTCCTTTTTCCGTCGAGATCCGTGCATTCGCCGTATTGAGACCGTAGGTGTTGATCGCGTGGAAAAGATCGTGCAGCAGGCCGATGCGGTCCACGGCCTGGATTTCGATCGCGGTGCAGGCCGGGTGCAGGTCGTTCGAGACATACGCGCGGACCGGGAAGGCCATGCCGTGATCGTCCTTCGGCCGCAGCAGGTTCGGCTTCCGGCGGAAGTAGCGTGCGTGCTCGTACTTCTCCAGCAGGCCTACCTCCCGCAGCGTGGAGGACAGGCGCTTGCGCAGGCCGAGGTCCGATACCGGCTCGAAGTTCGTCGTGCAGACGCGGAAGATATCCAGCACCACGGCATCGCTGCGGGTGAAGAAGTCGGCGGAGAGAATGTTCAGCTCCTCCGAGGCGAGCGCGCAGCAGATCTTCTCTAACAGGAGCGGCCGGTCGTGGGTCGCGATTACGAGTTCCGTGTAGCCCTTCTCGGGCATGTCGAGCCATTGCAGGGAGCAGTCGAAGACGTCTTCGTCCTTCTTCGGTTCCAGCTTGAGCACGGCCTTCACGTGGGCCGCCACGGAGGCCGCCTCGCGGAAACGGAAGTAGGAGTCCGGCATCCGCTTGAAGTGGTCATCCACCGCGGGCGCATCCTCGTCCTTGAGCAGATCCTTCACCTGCTGCTTCAGCTCCTTCTTCTCGCCGCGGATGGAAGCGGCATAGCGCTCGCGCCCTTCCTTCAGGAACACCCGCGTGCTGGAGTGAAGCTGCAGCATCAGAGTCTCCTTCCAGCTCGACCAAGTCTCGGTGTTGGTGCCGTTCGAGTCCGCGTAGCTGAAGAGCAGCAGCAGATCGAGCCGCTCCTTGGTCTTCACGATCCGCGCGAACTCGGCGACCACATCCGGGTCCTCGATGTTCCGCGTGGTAGCGTAGCGCCAGAAGCTCAGGTGGTGATCCACCAGGAACATGATCAGCGCCCGCCGCGGGCCATGGACCTGCAGACGGTTGCAAAGCCGCGAGGCGAGCATGGCCGAGCCATCGGTGTGCTCTCGCACGTTCTCCGCCCGGCCGGTGTCGTGCAAGATCAGGGCGAGATAGAGCGCGTAGGGGTCCTCCGCCTCGTGGAAGAGCCGGCGGTAGACTTCCTTCCGCGGTTCGTCGGTGCCGACCAGAGCGTCGAGCTCCTCGATGCAGCGCAGGGTGTGTTCGTCAGCAGTATAGCGGTGGAAGAACTCGTGCTGCACCAGGCAATCCAGCGCGCCGAATTCCGGCAAATAGCGGCCCAGGAACCCCACCCGGTGCATCTGGCGCAGCGTGCGCGAGACATCCCCCTTGCGCTCCAGGATGGCTTGGAATGTCTCGCGATTCGTCTTCGAGTAGCGGAAGGGCCGGTCTACATCCTCGCGGTGCGCCTTGATCAGGCGCCGCATCGGCGGGCTCAGGCGCAGGTTCCGCAACTGCGTGTGCTGGAAGAGCCGCATCAGGCGATGCGGGTCCTCGGTGAAGATCTCGTTGCTCTGCGGATAGATCCGGCCGTCGCGGGCGATGAAGCCGTCGAACTCCTCGCGCTTCTTCCGACCCAGCGTGAGGAAAGACTTCAGGCCGGTATCCGCCTGCTCCTGCTGCTCGATCTCGAAGGTTTCCATCAGCGAGCCGGTGTGCTGGTAGAGGCTCCGCGTGTGGCGGTAGTAGTCCCGCATGAACTCCTCCGTGCGGCGCAGGATGCTGCGCTGCGGATAGTGGAAGTTCGTCGCCACCACTCCTTGGAGCCGGAGCGTCAGTTGGTCGTTCGCACGACCCGTCTCGTAGTGCAGCTCGTTGCGCACCCGCATCAGGAAATCGTAAGCGGCATCGATGCGACGCAGCGCGGTGGCCGTGAGCAGCTTGTCATCCACCAGCTCGCGCAGGTCCGTGGTCCCCCGCTTCACCCGGGTCACCCAGCGGATATTGTGGTAATCCCGCATCCCACCGCAGCCTTCCTTCACGTTCGGCTCCTGCAGGAAGACGGTCTTGGAGAATTTCTTGTGACGCGTGCGAAGATCCTGGCGCCGCAGTTCGAAGAAGGCCTCTTGCCCCTTCTGCACGCACTCCTTCTCGAAGCGGGTCTGAAATTCGGCGAATAGCTTCTTGTCCCCAGCAATCATCCGCGCGTCGATCATCGCCGTTTTGTTCTGCGGATCGGCTTTCGATTGCTCCATGCATTCGGCGATCGAGCGGCACGCATGGCCCACCTTGAAGCCCACATCCCACATCAGGTACAGGATCTCTTGCACCAGTGCGGACAAGTCCTCCGGCAGCTTGTTCGAAGCCCGCGGCAGCAGGAACAGCAGATCGACGTCCGAACCCGGATTCAGGGTCCCGCGGCCGTAACCGCCGATCGCCACCAGCGCCAGCACCGGCGCCTCCTTCCGCTTTGAAAGCGCCAAGTCGAAGAGCGAGCGCAGCACCACATCCAGCAGCTCCGCCCGCGCCCCCGCGATTTCCAGCCCGCCCGCGCCGGCGCGGTGCCGCAGTTTGATCCGGTGTTCCTCGATCTTCAGGAAGCGGCGATACAGGGCGATGCGCTCGGCGGGCGAGAGATGACCTTGGACGGCAGGCTTGAGCGCCGTCTTCGCATGCGCTTGTAAGGTTTTAAGATGGGTGGACATCCGCTGCGTGCAGGGTGCGCGGATTTTCGCGGGGGTCAAGGCGGGGAACCACGGAGAGCCCTGCCGTGGGGACAAGCTGTGGATAAAATGTGAGCAACTCCGCCGCCCCCTGATCCTCAAATGGGAATAGCCTCACGGCGGGCTCAGCGTCATCCAGTCGATCGGCTCCGCGATTACCGCTGCCCCACCCTCTGATTCCCCTGCCGGAATGAAGCTCCCTGCCCCGCCCGAAACCGGGCTGGAATCCACCTTCAGGCGCATGAAACGCCGCCCACCGCCGGAGTTCAGCCGCACCGAGAGCGTGCTGGCATTATTCGTCACCACCGTGCTCCCGCTGTTTGCCGCGCCTGCCGCCAGCCAAGTCGTCAGGTTGCTGCCGGTTTGGATCTGATAGACCAGTCCGTCCGCCACTGCCTGCGCGTTCTTCGTCAGGGTCCAGGTCAGCCCGTTCGCCGCTGCCGCCGGAGCTGGCAGTACGCTCGGCGCATTCGGATTCAGCCCCAGCATGAATTCGATCACGTTGTCGATCCCGTCCACGTCGTCGTCTCCATCCGGCCCGTTGTCGATGCCGTTGGTCGTGGCCCACTGCTCGTAGTTCGTGGCAGCCGGCAGCGTCTGTAGGAAGTCGTAGCCATCGGTGCCGTTGTCGTTCGTAAAAACCGTGGTGCGCTGCGCCGTGGTCAGTTGGGAGGTCGTTCCCCCGGAACTCATCAGGTTCGGCTGGCCGTTCTGCTGCGTGTGGTCCAAACCGAGATTATGGCCGATCTCATGCGCGATCACGCGGGCAATCACATCCCGCCCGCCCTCGAATGCCGCCAGATTGGCGCCCACGTGCATGGTAATGCCGTTACCATCAATGTAGGCCAGACCGTTCGCGGTGTTGTCGCTCGTCTGCTGGAAGCCCGGAACGATCTCGATGAAGAACATGTTGATCACCAACGCGTTCGAACTCTTCGGCGGGGCCCCGGCGCCGCTGTTGATCGTCCCGAGATGGGCGGTCGGACGAGGGCTCGAGCTGTAGTTGTTTGCCGGATCGCTGAAAGCGAAGTTGTTCACATACTGCGTGAAGGGTAGCCAATCGATCCGCACCCCCGCCTGCGCCCAGATCCGGTTGATCTGCTCCTTGATGTAGGTGGACTGTGCCGTATCACCCAGAATCGTCGCCGCTGTCCCGTCGGTTTTGAAAACTTGGATCGGCTGGATCTGCACCCTGCGCGTGATCGTCATCGGGGCGTTCACGATCACCTCTGCAGCGGCAGAGTGAACGAGACCCGCCGCGACCAAGCAGCGGGCGATCAAAAGCGGGAAGGGCATCTTAGAATTCAAGGCCCCGCTACTATTCGGATTTCGGCAATCTTCAAGCCCACAGACCCCGGTCCGGAATTGTGCGTAGCTTGTGAACAACTCCCCGCGAATCCCTGTGAACAATCATGCGATAAGCTGTGAACAAGTCGCTTGTGAACAACGGTCAACAACTTGTGAACAAGCTCTCGGCTGGCTGGACCTCAAGCGGCACCGGTTAAAAACCCGGAAGGAGTGGACAAGCCCCCGCGTCACGGGCACAAGCCGCCCCTGTGAAGAAGACCTTTCCCTTGGTGCAACCGGATCGTCCCGTCGAGCGGCAGCTCGATGCGATCAAACACGAGCTCCGGAAGTATTTGAAACGGGAGCGCCGCAAGCCCTTGCCCGAAGGCGTGGACTTCTGGGACTTCGATTGTCAGGTGGGGAAGGGGGACTCCGCCCCCGAACCGAAGCACTCCGGCGATCTTGAGAAGGCCATTGAGGAAGCTGCCAAGGAAGGTGCCCTCTCGGTCTTCGTCGCCATCCAGTCCAAGCCGGGCAAGCGTACGAAGAAAGAAAAGGAAGCCTGATCAGATCTCCCGCTGCGTCGCCTCGACCAAGTCGCCCAGCACTGCCATTGCCTCGCGTTTCCACGGGTCCAGCCCGCTCGGCCAAGCCGGGCCCGGTCGCTTCTCACGCGCAGCGATCGCACCCACCTGGAGTCCGGCCCCGCTCTTCAGATCCGCCAGAGTGAGCCGATGGATCGCGAGCTTCGCGCCGTCTTCCTCCGCCATGCGCCCGAAGCGCCCCCGCCGCTCCTCCTCCCGCTGCCGGGCCGTGGCGCTCTCCTGCGCCATCTCCTTCCGCCGCTCGTCCAGATTCATGCTCACTTGGTTCGCCGCCAGCCGCTGCTTCATCCGGGCGGCATCCTCCCGCAGGTAGGCGAAGTCCTGATCCGCGGCCACCCGTGCGGCGCTCTTCCCGGTGATCTCCGGCAGGAATAGTCCCGCCCGCTCCAGCGGCCGGAAGCCATGCGCCGGCGCGATCCGGTCCTGCCCCAGCGCATGGTCCAGATCGCCCTCGCCCATCTCATGGCCATCGGCCAAGCCGGGCAGCACGATGTCCGGAATCACCCCGCGATTTTGCGTCGAAAGCCCGGAAGGCCGGTAGAACTTCTGCACCGTCAGCCGCAGCGCCCCGGCCCCCTTGCGCGGCGAAAAGAAGGGCAGGCTCTCCCCGAGATCCTTGATCGTCTGCACCGTGCCCTTCCCGAAGGTCGCGGCCTTCCCCACGATCACCGCCCGGTTGTCGTCCTGCAGCGCCCCGGCGAAGATCTCGCTGGCGGAGGCGCTGCCGCGATCGGTCAGCACCACCAGCGGTCCATCGAAGAGCGGCTCAGGGAAAGTCGAATCCAGGATGATCGTCTTGCCGAAGCCGTCCTTCACCTGGGTCACCGGCGCCTTGCCGGTGAACAAGCCCGTCATCCGCTGTGCCTCGGCCAAGGAGCCGCCGCCATTGCCACGCAGGTCAATCAGCAGGCCATCGATTCTTTCCTGCTTCAGCCGCAGGATCAGCTCTTCCACATCGCGCGAGCAGGAGGTCTGCTCCTTCTCGAAGTCGCGGTAGAAGCCGGGCAGCAGGATGTAGCCCAGCCTGCGCTCGCCTCCCGCATCCTTCACGCGGATGAGTTGCGCGCTGGCCAAGCTCTCTTCCACCGGAACCTGTCCGCGCAGCAGAGACACCTCCGTCATGCCCCCGCCATCCGCGCCAGCCACCTTCAGGCTCACCGGCGTGCCCGCCTTCCCGCGGATCAGCTCGGACACCCGGGCACTGCTCATGAAGAGGATCTCCACCGGCTCGCGTGGCCCCTCGGAGTCCGGATCGATCTCCATCACCCGGTCGCCCGCATGCAGCCCGCCAAGGAGATCCGCCGGACCTTTCGGGAAAATTCCGCGGATCACCGTGGGGCCGCCGGGGTCCGCTTGGATCGAGACGCCGATCCCATTGAGCTCGTTGCGCATCTCCTCGTTGAAGAGCTCCATATCCCGTTCACTCATGTACTGCGTGTGCGGATCGAAGGACCGGGCGATCGCACGCAGGAATCCGGCCGCCATCTTGTCCGGACTGCTATCCGCCACCACGTCCGCCCGGAGCCGCCGATAGCGCGCGGCAAGCTTGGCTTCAGGGCTATCCGTTTCGCTTTGGGCGGCGGGCTGCTCGCGCCGCAGGATCTCCGCCAGCAGCGATTCCTTCACCTCCTGTTGCCAGATCGTCATGGCCTCCGCCTCATCCTTCGGCCATGCCGCATCTTTCCGGCTCGCGGGGATGATCTCCTGCAAGCTGAAGTCGAAGTCAGGCTCGGCCAGCAAACGCTCGGCTTCGGCGATGCGTGCATCCACCCTCGCGACGAAGGTTCGCGAGATCTCCTCCGCAGCACGCATGCAGTCGCCTTTCATCAATAGATCATCCAGCGTGTCGCCATAGTCGCGCTCGAAGCGGCCGATGTCTTCGCGCGTGAAGTAGACCTTACCGGGATCGAGCGACTTCAGATAGCTATCAAGGAAACGCGGGCTCAGCTTCGAGAAGGGCAGGCGCGAGAAGTGCCCGTTCTGCAGCGCGATTGCCATCCACTTGCCCACCTCGTCGGGATCCGCCTGATCCGTGGGAGCAGCAGCGGAAGGACATGCGAGTGCGACGCAGAACAGGGCGAGGATACGGGTGCGTGGAGTCATACCTTTGGTTCGGATCGACAAGGCTCAAGCAAGCGGGTTCCCGGACACGGAACCGCGGATCTAACAGAAAAGACGCTGCCGCTCTCCTTGCGGGAGCAGACCGGTGGGATTAGACGAGCAAGCTCGCAGGGTCCGGCTCGGCGAGCCGGAGTGCTACTTCCAGTTGCGGGGCCGGATACCACATCTCGATATCCTCGGCAGGAGAGGGCTCGAAGCCCTTCAGCGGAAGCGTGGAACTGCTCGCCGTCTCACGCTCCGGCTCAGCCGCTTGCTCCGGCGGGGCGGGCAGCATTTGCAGCGTGCTTGCCTCCGCCGCGGTCGGAGAATTTTGCAGGCCCGTCAGCCCGATCAGCATGCAGGCCACCAGTGCCATCGCCGGAGCCGGACTTGCCAACCGTAGCGTGAAAAAGGAACGGAGCGCCACCAGCCACGGTCCGGGCGGCGGCACGCTCACCTGGGATACGTGCGCCAGCACTCCAAGCGGGAGAGGGGAGCTCGCACGGGCAGGCAAGCAGAGTGCGAGCAGCGCGGCGGAGGTCGTGATGCCGCGCCGCTCCAGCAGCACGCGCATCTTGTTCATCGCCCGCTTCAGGCGCATGCGCACCGCGTCCTCCGTCATCCCCAGGGTCCGGGCCATGCTGCCGTGGGAGCAATCGCTGAAGAAACGGGAGAGGATCAGCTCGCGGTCGCGCGCGGGCAGTTGCGCGATCACTTCATCGATCAGCGGCGAAATCTTGACCCAGAGACTATCCGCATCAGGCGCGTCGGTCGGTGCCTCCGCCAGCGTCGCCGCCACGGATTCCCGCCGTCGCCGCCGTTCCTCCGCTCGGACCAGGTCGATCGCCGCGGAGCGTGTGATCCGGTGTAGCCAGATCTGGAGGGAGACCCCGGGGGTACGCTGCAACGAGGCGAGCTTGATCAGCACCGTCTGCGAAACCTCCTGCGCCAGATCCGCAGCCCGCGTGATCCGAAGCGCCGCTGCATAGACCAGACCCAGATGAGCACCCGCCAGCTCGGCGAAGGCTCGCTGATCACGGGTCGCTAGGAACAGCTCCAGCAGTTCGGCGTGCTCCCCGGTGCTCCTCGGCATCATCTTCATGGTCTTCTCAACCACTATTCGTCACCCGCCGCACAAACCGAACAAATATTTTCACCCCGAGCCCGGGAGCCCTGAGCTCAGGCCGCCGGCCTCACCGCCGGATCACATGCACGCCCTTCTTGCTCCCCGCTACGAATTCCAGCATCCCGTCGCCATCCAGGTCGTCCGCCAGCACCTGGCAGCCCACGCCTGAATCGCTATCGAGCACCTGAGGTTCCCACTTCACACCGGATCCGTCCTTGCGATTGAAGAAGACCACGGCAAGCGCCGGATCCTTCGCGCCCGGGTCGTTCGCCATGTGGGCCCAGAAGCGCTTGCCGGTGATGAAGTCCATCCGGCCGTCCTTGTCGAAGTCTCCCATGTCGAGCGCGTGGAGTTGGCTGAACTGAAGGCCGTTGGGGCCGGTCTTCGCCGGATCGGTCGGCAAGATCTCGTGGCGGATGAAAGTCACCTTGCCGCTCACCTTCTTGTTCTCGAACCATGCCAGCCCGTAACCGTGGCCATCGATGCTCGTGACCATGTCATTGTCGCGATCGCCATCGAAGTCGTACACGAGCATCTGCGCCCCACCCGGTCCGGCGAATTCTTCCTTGTGCCAGACCCACTCCTCGCCCGCCTTCGCCGGTTGCTCATACCAGCCCTGCTTCTCCACGATGTCCGGCTTGCCGTCGCCGCTCAGATCACCTGCGCCGAGTCCATGGACATACGGGGAATCGCTGCGCTTCTCCTTCGAGACCGCCACGAAGGTCCATGGCTTCGTCGGGTTCGACCAATCGACCTTGCCGTAGCCGAACTTGCCATCCTCCATGCAGACGATCTCGTTCTTCCCGTCGCCATCCAGGTCCACCCAGATCGGGCTCTCCGTCGCTGCCTGCGCCATCACCCGGTGCGCGGCCCACTCGCCGTCCGCCTTGCCCGGGTTCACGTAGAGATCGATCCCGCGGCCGGGATGGCGGGCCATCAGAATGTCATTTTTGCCGTCGCCCGTGATGTCGCCCGCCCAAGCTAGGAAGGAGTCTTCCATGTAGGCCTCGATGGTCGTTGCGGCCCCCGGGCGGTACTGCTTGCGCTCCGTGAAATCCGGGCCTTTGAACCAGAAGGCTCCTGCCACGAGGTCCTTCTTCCCGTCGCCATCGATGTCCGCCGCGGCGATCCCTTCGCTCAGGAATTCAGGCGTCACCACCTGCTTCGCCCATGGCTTGCCGGTCGGCGTCTTCGCAAGCGTGAAGGTGGCGGCTAACAGACCGGCCGGCAGCAGGATGGCATGGGGTTTCATGGAAGCGGAGAAAACGGCAAGAGGTGAAGCAACCTTTCTCAAGGAAAGCGGATGTGAGGATCTAAGTCTCCCTACTCCGGCAGGGGGAGCGTTTTCCCAGCGGCCCGCAGCTTTGGCACAAATTGGGAATCACGCTCCCCGGGAGCCCGGACCTTAGTCCGCCCGAACAATCGCCGTTGCCCTCTCTCCACCCGCCATGTCAGCCGCCGCCAGCTCCGCCCGGGCGATCTCCTCGTCCATCTCCCGTAGCCACTCCCGGTTCAGCTTCGTCCAATGGTTCCCGCAACGGAGCCAAACGAAGAAGAAACCGAAGTGCAGAACCAGACAGACCACGGCCCCGGTCCAGTCATTCCCCGCGATCTCTCCGACAAGTCTGAAGAAGAAGCCGCATGAGAAGATGGCACTGAACTGGATCGACAGATTCCACAGTAACCGTTCCGCCAAGCGTCTTCCACCGAGTCGCTCCCGTGGATCGTTCGCGAGGATCCGGTTCCCGATCACCATGAGGTAGGCGACGGTGACCGCGATGATCCCCGCTGCCGCCCCTGCCATCATAAACCAGAGGCGGCGCGAAGAGTGCTCGTACGAAAGAGAGGAAATCGTTACGACCGTCACGAGAGCACCGTAGATCCAGAGAATCGCGCCGGGGAACCCGATGCACAGAATCGAGAATGCGCGGAGCAATCGCGGCAGGGGAGTCGTGTTCACAGGGTATCCTCCAAGGGCGGCGGTATCTCACGGTAGTCGCCGTTCCACGCCGCCCGCCATTCCTTGATCCGGCGGCTGTTCGTGAACGCGAATACAATCGTTGAGATGCAGATGATCGGGCCGAAGACCGCGAGGAGAGGCCGGGCCGAATCGCTGAATAGTCCGCCGAGAACCATGCTAACCCCGATAGTTCCCCCGGTCTGTACCAGCACCTCGACCATGATCCCCTGTATCAAGGTTCCCAATGGGACCGCCTCGCGATACTTGGCTAGCACATACTCGACGGCGACCGTGAGGAGATAGGCCAACACGCTTGTAAACAGGCAGAGGAAGAATGCCAGCGGCCCGGGAAGGCTAAAGAAGGTAGGTGTGCCGACGAGCCATGAGGTCCCGATAACGCAGGCGACGAGCAGGGCCAACAGCCTCATGATACCCGCCGGTATGCCGACGAACGCCACGATCATGGCAGTCGCACAGAGAGGGATAGAACTCATCGTTTGTATCCATAGGATCCTCACCTCCACCCCGCGAGACGATTCCATCCCTTCACCGAAGTTTCACCGTTTCACATAACGGAAACCCGGGAGCGCCCGCACCAGCTTGCGCATCTCCAGCTTCATCAGCGTGGTCGCCACCACCGGAGCCGGTAGCCCGGTATTCTCGATCAGACGATCGACCCCCGCCTCACCCTCGCCTAGTGCCGCGAAGACGATGGCCTCGTCGCGAGGCAGATCTGGCATCGCCACCTTCGGCATCAGCGGCAGCTCGGGCTGGTCTCCCATTGCCAGTGGCAACTCCGAGAGATCTTCCAGGATATCCCCACCGCTGGTGATCAGCGTGGCTCCCTCGCGGATGAGCTGGTTGCAGCCCGCGGAACTCTCTTGGTCGATCGGCCCCGGCACGGCATAGACCGGACGTCCGTAGTCTCCGGCAAGATTCGCGGTGATGAGAGAGCCGGACTTGCGCGCGCACTCCGTGACCACCAGCGCCTGCGACCAAGCTGCCACGATCCGGTTCCGCTGCGGGAAGGTCTGTTTGTCCGGCGTGGTGTGGAGCGGGAACTCCGAGACCACGGCTCCGTTCCCGCTCGCGATCTTCTCCGCCAGCGCCAGGTTCTCGGTGGGCCATACCTTCGCGAGCCCGGAGCCCAGTACCGCGATCGTCCTGCCCTTCGCTGCCAGCGCCGCTTCGTGCGCCACCGTATCCACCCCGCGCGCCAATCCGGACACGATGGTGAATCCCGCATGCGCGAGCTGGAAGGAGATCAGCTTGGTGGCATTCATCCCGTACATCGTGCAGCGCCGGGTGCCGACGATACCGATGGCGTGGCGATCCCGTGCATCCAGCTTACCCCAGACATACAAGAGCAGCGGCGAATCGTAGGCCTCGCGCAGCGCCTCGGGGAAGGCCTCGTCATCCGCTGTTAGAATCGAAAAGCCGCGCTGCTGCACTTCCGCCAGCTCCTTCGCCGGGTCCACGAAGTCCTGCCAGCGGCTGACGATGCTGGCCTGTTCCTCGTTGATCCCATCAACCCTCAAGAGTGCATCCTTGCGCGCCGCCAGTACCGCCTCGGCATCGCCGAAATGATCCAGCAAGCGCCGGATCCGGATCGGTCCGATCTTCGGCAGCGAGTTAAGGGCGAGGAAGGAATGCATCGGCGGGAAGACTTATCAGCGGCGGTGCCGACGGCTGGAAGCATCCCAAAACTGCGACTTTCTGGCAAGGGATGCTTGGGCTGCGGCTGCAGGTGATACGGCCGGGAAAGTCTACCCCACATATCAGGTATTCCACGGCCTAACAAATTTCACCTACCCGTTCGTAGAGATCGCCTCGGGCAAGCTCCATTTTCGTTTACCCCCCTGACTTCAGTTACCAGAAGCCGGAGATGCAGTCCCAAGACTGCGAAACCCACAAATCCAAGATGAAGACTCAAGATTCAATCCTTGTCTCCTGGTCACGCTCCCTCCGGTCCGCTGCCCCCGGATTCCTCAGGCGCCTCTCCCGCCCCCTGCTTGTCGGGGCGGCGTTGGTAGCACTCCAACCTGCAACAGCATTGGCTTCCCGGGCGGCGCTATTCCTCAATGGGAACATGGCTACCCGCGCCGCTCTCACCACCTCCCAGATCAATGGTATCCGGTCCTCGGGATTCAACACGCTGATCATCTTCAACATGCGGGTCGCCACCAATGGCGACTTCACCTACGACGGAACCTTGTGCAGCAACGGGAACTGGGTAGGTCCTTCCGATTGGGGCCCCTTGTTCAACCAGTGCAAGGCCATGCCGTCCGGAGTCACTCGCATCGAGCTCTGCATCGGCGGCTGGAACGACGCCAGTTTGTGGCATCGTCTTCACGGGCGATGCCACCCCATCGCACGGCTCTCATGAACAAGTTCATTCTCGGCTGTTTCTTTCTTTGCCTGTTCGTAGCCCTCGCTGCCTTGCAACGCTCCGAGCCTCCGTCACCGGAGATCGCAACCGCCAGTGCGTCGTCTAGAACGAATCGCCACTCTCTATCTCCGGAGACTTCATCTCGGAGGGCCACGGCGCATGAAGGGTCGCAGGATGAATCGTCCTTTCAAAGGGAAGCCCGACTCTTGATCGAACTGCGCGAGCAGGCGGAGCAGGACCCGCCGGCGGCTTGGGCAACTGCCCTCGAGTGGCCTGAAAGAAACGGAGGCGAGCGCGACCAAGCTCTGGCTGAAGTGTGCTTCGGCATCGCGGCGCGCGATCCACAGGGGGCAATTGAAAGGGCCCGTAGTGTCGGCTTGGACAGGCAGTCCGGCGCGCTGGAAGAACGGCTCGTCCAGCAATGGGCCGCGGCCGATGCCGCCTCCGCACTCGCGTGGCTTCTTAAAGAGCCGGCGGATGAATCCCGCGATAAGCTCATGCTTCGCGTCACCTATGTTCTCAGTCAGACCGATCCTGTGGCGGCTGCGAAGCTCGCCTTGGAAAAAATGCCTCCCGGTCCGGCGCAGGACGAAGCCGTGATGATCGTCGTCGGCCTGTGGGCCCGGAGGGATCTCCCCGCGGCAAGGACTTGGGTCGAGGAGTTTCCAGACAGCCCCTTGCAGGCGCGCGCCGCCGGCGAGTTGGAGTCGATTGCGGGTCGGCGGTGAGCGGACCGGACTCCATCCTGTTAGATCAACCGTCCGCTTTCGGCCTCCATTGCATCAACTGTTCCGGGAAGGGGCAGTCGGCGCAATCGCTGGAATCCTCCAGGCAGAAGTCCGCATAGATCTGGAGCAGCGCTTGATGATGTGCGGCCTTCTTCAGCCAGGGCGCGGCAGCCTCCTCGCTGCCGAAGAGCCGGATCGCACAGCGCTTGACCTTCTCATTGCGGGCCCCTGCGGGAACCTTCAGGTAGTCGGCGAAGGCTTGGCCCTCGTGCAGCGCGAGCGGGAACAGGTGATTGGCGAGCAACTCGGTGAGCTTGTCGCCGCCAAAGAGCGCGACCGGCCGCGCCGAGTTCGTGGAGGAGAGCGTGTGGCGATGGGTCCAGAATGGATCCGCCAGCTTGGCAAGGAAGTCGCCGAGACCCTTCACATCGAGAGGTTGCGAGAAGGCCAGCTTGCGGAACTTCGACCAGTTCTTTGCTAGAGCAGCGAGTGCGGCAACCCGGCGGTGAGGATGGTTTGCCGGCCGTTGGCCCGCGGCTTTCCATGGCAGCTTGTGGGAGGATTCCCAGCGGCCCCGGGCTTTCCACCAGGTGTCCCACAAAGTTCGCAAATGCTCGCGGGTGTCAGCCGGGGCCTTCTCATGCAAATCCGGAGCCAGGAATCCAGCTGCCCCGAAAAGCAGTGCCTCCGCATCGACACCCGCCTCTCGCACCGCGCTCAGCGGCATCCGTTGCGCCAGCAAGCGCATCGGCAGCGTGTTCGCCCGGTAGCCGAGCGTCTCCGCCACCGCATGATACAGCGCCGCATCCGGACCGTGCACATCCGCCGTGCGTAGGAAGCGCGCCGCCTTCAGCCTCGCCCGGTGCGTCGCGGCTTCGAGGATCAGCGCTGAAACCGCCACCGGCGACATCGCCGCCAGCGGATGGACGCAGCGCCCCGGCCGCGCGATCGCCGTCTCGCGCTGCGGTCGCATCAGCGCCTCTTCCAACTGCGCCGCCGTGATCGTTACCCGCGGCACCTCGCGGTGCTCATGCGTGCGGGTGAAGCTCTCTGTACCACCCGATTGAAAAACGACATGGAGCACCGTGCTGCCGAATGCGGGGTCGGCCCCATGCCCGTGTCCCTCCCAGTCGCTGGCCCGCTGGTCCAGCTCGATTGCTCCCTGCCCGAGTTCTCCAGCGATCTCCACGGAGGTGTGAAGGAAGTCCGGTCCGGCCGAGCGGTTCCACTCGCCGAATTGAACGATTCGCACCGCCTTCCCGGCGCCGTCCACGAAGTCGCGCCCGAATGCCCCCGCAAACCAAAGCGCCTGTAATTCCAACTCCGGCGGAAGAGGAGCACGTCCCGGCTCCGCAAGCGCGGATGCCCCGTGCACGCTATCGAGCAGTCCGCGGTAATCCATCACTTCTTCGGCTGTGCCGGCGGCGGGGAGGGTGGATCGATGACATTCAGCCAAGCTTGGGCCGCGACGGCTTCAGGCAGATTCGCGTAGAGAGTCCTCGCTCCGCGCAGGATGCTGATGGCGGAATCATTCCGCCCGCCCGCGCGGTCGATCGCGGCGATGTGGAGGTCCATCCGCAGGCGGTCGGGAGCGGCGGTGTAGTAGACCTTGGCGCGCTGGAAATCCACGGCCGCTTCCGCCGTCATCCGTTGCTCCGTCTTCATGAGCCCGAGGCTCTCCATGATCACGCCGCTCTTCAGCCGGTCCGCACCCTCCCGCAGCATGGCATCGAGCTGGCGCGGATCGTTCTGCCAGCGCATCGTGGCCAGTCGGATGGCGCGATACTCGCGGTCGGCTTCAGCCTTGTCGCCGGTACCGTCGATGTGGAGGTAGGGGCGGTAGAGAGGATCGCCGAGAACTACATTCTGCCAAGACATCACCGGCACCGCCATATAAGCCGCCTCCACCAAGGTATAGCCCGCCTTCAGGCGCGCCTGGAAGATGTCGAAGTGATGGGTCATCTCCAGATACGGCTCATGCACGTTACCGAGAGTGGCGGCGGCACCGCGTGCGAGCAGGGGTGCGCACCAGTTCTTGCCGGGATCCCGCAGCTGTGCCGCGCTGAAGGAGTGAAGGTGCACCGCGACGGCTCCTTTCTTGAACCGGAAGGTGGGATTGAGGAAAGGGCCGCTGACATTCCAATCGTACCAGCCATAATAGGAGACGACATCGCGCAGCGGGAAGTTGGTCGGCAGCGTATCTTGAAAGCGATCGACGAGTGTCGGGATGCCTGTCTCGCGGTTAGCACGGGCAATGG
Source organism: Luteolibacter rhizosphaerae (assembly GCF_025950095.1). Lineage (NCBI taxonomy): Bacteria > Pseudomonadati > Verrucomicrobiota > Verrucomicrobiia > Verrucomicrobiales > Verrucomicrobiaceae > Neoluteolibacter > Neoluteolibacter rhizosphaerae. Next base: position 64,476 of record NZ_JAPDDR010000004.1, read on the forward strand.
ACTCCAGCCACGGATCTCCCAATTCGGTGTTGGTGTATTTCTTTGCGATATCGATCACCGCCATGCCCCAGAGCCCGGTCTTCTCCACTTCGACCGCATCGCGGATCATGCGTTCGCAAATCGCGCGCGAGGGTCCATCAATACGTCCCACCAAGGTGGTGGACATGTTCGTGTCGAAGACCGAGAGGTCCTGCTTGAAATACCTGTTGATGAGCGCGTTCGGGAGCGGCAGATCCTCGTTGCCGATCAAGGCAAGCTCGGAGTCCACGGCGGCTTCGGTGGTGTTGAGGGGGGGCGCGCCGCCCGGCACCATCTTCGGATCGTTAGGCTGGGCCGCGACACGGCTGGGCACGCCGTAGATGCAGGCGATGACCCGGATCTTCTTGCTTATCGGGATCAGTTTCCCTTCGTGCTCTTGGCGCTTCCACCAGCCGCGCTTGTCATACTCGGCTTTCAGCGGTTCGAGAATTCTGGTATTAAACTCCTCGCGGCTGACTTCCTCTTTTTCGGGCATCGGGAGCCCGACCAAGTTCTCCTCGGGGATCTTCCGCGCCTCCGCGTAGTAGGTGGCGATGGCTTTCGATTCCGACGATGAGGAGTTGTAGAGGACCGCGACGCTCTCCGGAACCGGCACCGCAGGAGCTGCCTGCAAGGCCGGGATAAGACACATCAAAAGACCGATCTGGCGAATCACCCGGAGAGCATGCCCGCCTCGCGCGATCAGGCAAGCCGGGGCTTCAGGCGCGGATCTTCAGGCCGTCATGGGCGACCAGCACGCCAGAGGGGAGGATCGCTTCGAGCTCGGAGTGGGGGTTTTCGTGGCTCAGGTGAGTGAGCCAGGCCCGTGGAACACCGCATTCGGTGATGATGGCGAGGGCTTCCTCGGTGGAGAGGTGGGTGGGGTGGGGCTGTTCCCGGAGGGCGTCGATGATCAGGATGTCCGCGCCCTCTAACAGATTCATGGTGGCCGGTGGCACATGTTTCACATCGGGAATATATGCCACCTTGGGGCCTTCGGGGGGCTCGAAGAGGAAGCCGACGGTATCGGCGTTCGCGTGCTGGACCGGCAGGGGGGTGATGCGCAGGTCGCCCACGGAGAAGGGGCCGTCGATCAGTTGAGGGTCCGGTTTGATATAGCCACGGAAAACGTTCTCGGTGGAAAAGGCCCAGCCGAACATGCGCTTGAGCACGCCCATGGTTTCAGGGGTGGCGTGGAGGGGGAGCGGGGACTCGCGGTGCCAGCAGAAGGCGCGCAATTCGTCGAAGCCGACCACGTGATCGACGTGGGCGTGGGTGTAGATCACGGCATCCACCTTGGTCAGGCCCTCGCGGAGCGCCTGGGCACGGAGGTCGGGTCCGGAGTCGACCAGCACGGAAATGTCCCCGCAGCGGACGTGGACGGAGGAACGGGTGCGCTTGTCACGGGGATCCTCCGAGTGACAAACCCGGCACGGACAACCGATCACCGGCACGCCCACCGAGGTTCCGGTGCCAAGAAAGGTCAGTTTGAAATCCGCCGCCATTGATTCGCCGGGCGACGCTTGCATAATGCGTCCGCCACGGCAAAGCCAATGCTCACCCTGCTCAAAATCCGTAACCTCGCCCTCGTGGATGAACTCGTTTGGGAACTCGGTCCCGGCCTTGTCGGCGTGACCGGGGAAACGGGCGCGGGAAAGTCTGTCATCGTCGGCGCCCTCAAACTAGTGCTCGGCGAGCGCGCCGACAAATCCCTGATCCGCACCGGGGAGGACATCTGCACGGTGGAAGCGGTCTTCGAGCTGAGCGATTCCGCGGAGATCGATGCGGCGCTGGCCGAGGGCGGGCTGGATCCCTGCGAGGATGGCTCGCTGATCGTGCGCCGGGTGATCGGGCAGAGCGCGAACCGGCAGTTCGTGAACGATTCGCCGGTGACGCTGGGCCTGCTGAAGCGGCTGGGCGAGCATCTGGTGGACCTGCACGGTCCCCATGATCACCAGTCCCTGCTTTCCACGGAGCGCCAGCTTTCGATGCTGGATGCCTATGCGGGCAGTGATGCCTCGCTCGAGTCCTACCGGGCCGCATGGCGGGCTTGGCGTGACAAGGAGGCGGAATTGGCAGACCTGCGGGTGGCCGAAACCGCGAGCACGCAGGAGCTGGATCTGCTGCGGCACCAGGTCACCGAGATCGATGCGGCGCAACTCAAGCCGGAGGAGGAAGACGAGATCGCCGACCGTTACCGGCGGGCGAGCAACGCGAGCCGCCTGGTCGAGCTTTCCGGTGCGGCGGCTGCAGCACTGGGCGAAGACGAGGCCGGGGTGCTGAAACGCCTGCTAGAGGTGCAGCGTCTGGTCCGGGATCTGGAGAAGCTGGATCCGGGCATCCGCGAGCGCACGCAGGGGCTGGAAGGGGCCGTGATGGAACTTCAGGAGCTGGAGCGGTCCTTGGCCGATTACGCGGAGGATCTCGACATCGACCCGGCGGAGGCTTCTCGCCTGGAGGATCGGGTGAATCTTTTCGAAACGTTGAAGCGGAAGTATGGCGGCGATCTGGCCGCGGTGCTGGCACAGCGGGATCGCGCGGCGGCGCGCCTCGATGCGGTGGAGAACCGCGGCGAGCGCTTGGAGCAGCTTGCCGCGGAGGCGGTGCAGTTGCGCGAAGCGACCGACAGGGCTGGCTTGGCCGTTTCCGCAAAACGCAAGAAGGCCGCCCCGAAGCTGGCGAAGGAGATTGCCTCGCAGCTCAAGGATCTCGGCTTCAAGCAGTCTTCCTTCGAGCTACAGGTGACGTCGAACAAGGAGCCGGGTGCTTCCGGCTTGGAAGGTATCGACTTCCTCTTCGGGCCGAATCCCGGCGAGCCCTTGCAACCGCTGCGGCAGATCGCTTCCAGCGGTGAGATCAGCCGTGTGATGCTGGCGGTGAAGAGCGCCTTGGCGGATCAGGATGCCACCCCGCTGATGGTTTTCGACGAGATCGATGCAAACGTGGGGGGCGAGATCGCCCGCGCGGTCGGCCGGAAGATGGCCACGCTGGGTGCGAGGCACCAAGTGGTGGCGATCACGCACTTCCCGCAGGTCGCGGCGCTCGCGGCGCGGCACTATGTGGTGGAGAAGGAAGTGGCCGGCGGCCGGACCCGCTCGCGGATGTTCCCGGTGAATGGGGAGAACCGGATTTCCGAGCTCGTCCGCATGCTGGGCGGAGGTGGGGAATCCGCCCGCGCGATGGCGGCCAGCCTGCTGGCGGAGGCCTGAACGATTGGAGAATGGGCGGCCGGTTCCACTTGAGTGGAACTGCGCAAGCAGTCTAGGTTTCGATATCACAGAGGCCATGAAACTGAGTGAACTGAACGAGATCCATGCTTCGCCCGCGAGTTGGAAGGCGGGCTTCTTCTACTACGCGCCGGGCGATCCGCGGTTGGTGGTGAGGAAGCGGCTGGCTTCGCTCGGATGGACCCTGAACTTTGCCCGGCCGATGGCGCTGCCATTCCTGTTAGGTACGGTAGGTATGTTCTTGGCAGGAATCTATGGTTTGGCTTCGGCGGACTTGTCGAATGAAGTGAAGTGGGTGACGACCCTCGGGTTGCTAGGCTCCTTGATCTTCATCTGGTCGTGGATGGCGAATCCGCGGCGCTACGTGGATTGAGATCCAGGTAAGGCTGATTTGACTCCGGTAAGGAAACTGCTAAAATTCCTTGTGTGACGCATTCGACCCTTACGAGTAAGAATCAGACCACGATCCCGAAAGCGGTGATCAAGGCGCTGAATCTGCGGCCGACCGACCAGCTCATCTATGAGATCGAGCCGGACGGAAGGGTGATGCTCTCGGCGAAGACCGGAACCTTCGCCAGCGTGGCGGAAGAGCTGGTGCCCAAGGGCCGGAAGAGCGGGGCGCGGACCGTGGAGCAGATGAAGGCTGCGGTGAAATCGATGGCACGGAAGAGGATGAATCGTTTGAAGGAATGACCGCACTCGATACCAACGTAATCGTGCGCTACCTGACGCAGGACGACGAAGAGCAGTTCACCAAGGTTCTTAAACTCCTGAGCAAGCCGAAGGCGGTCTTCTTTGTCTGCGATATCGTGCTGGTGGAGACGGACTGGGTGCTACGCGAATTGTACGATTGGTCGGGAAACGATGTCGCCGAGGCTTATTCCCGGCTGGCGACGATTCCCAATCTCATCTTCGAGAGCGAGAGCCGCTTGAGATCCGCTTTGAAGGCTGTACGCGACGGGGCAGACTTGTCCGACGAGTTGATCGTGCGCAGCTCACGGGAGCAGGGTGCGAAGGAGCTTTGCACCTTCGACAAAGGAATCCTGAAAAGGCATAAGACTTTTGCCCGCTTGCCTTGAGGCATGCCTTCCATTCCATGAAACGCAAGCCCCGCAGCTTCAAGGCCACACCTCAACAGGTGGATGCTCCTTCGGGCCAACTGGCGCGGGAGCTCGGGCTGCCGTGGAAGCAGGTCGGGATGCCGCGGCTGGTGCTGGGCCGTCGCGAGTGGATCGGCCTGCCGGAACTGGGCGTGGGGCCGCTGAACTCGAAGACCGATACCGGTGCCCGGACTTCCAGCCTGCATGCGGAGGAGATCCAGGTCACCCCGGATGGCCAGCATGTCTATTTCGTCACCAGCGATCACTATGGCCGGCGTGTCACCTGCGAGACGCCGATCGTGAGATCGACCAAAGTGAAGAGTTCCACCGGCGTGTCACGGCGACGATATGTGATCGAGACGGAAGCCATGCTCGCCGGCGGGTTCGCCTGGCGGATCCGGCTCACGCTGGCGAATCGGAAAGACATGCGGAGCCCTCTTCTTTTAGGGAGGCAGGCCCTCTCTGGATATTTTCTGATTGACCCGCAGGGGAATCACTTGAAGGGAGCGCTGCGCGATCTCGAAGCGCACTTCCCCGGCTGCCAACGCCCATGAAAATTCTCGTCCTCTCCCGCAACGCGAACCTCTACAGCACCTCCGCTCTCGTGAACGCTGCCCAAGCGCGGGGTCACGAAGTCCGCGTGGTGGATTACCTGCGCTGCTACATGAACATCACCGCGCACAATCCCAAGATCTTCATCGAGGGAGAGGAGCTTACTGCCGATGCCGTGATCCCGCGGATCGGTGCCAGCCACACCTTCTACGGCAATGCCGTGGTGCGGCAGTTCGAGATGATGGGTGTCTTCACCGTGAACGATTCGGTGGCGATCGCCCGTTCGCGCGACAAGCTGCGCAGCATGCAGCTGCTGGCGCGCAAGGGCGTGGGCCTGCCGATCACGGGCTTCGCCCACTCGACGGATGCGACCCGCGAGCTGATCAAGATGTGCGGTGGTGCGCCGCTGGTGATCAAGCTGCTCGAGGGAACCCAAGGAGTCGGCGTGGTGCTGGCGGAAACCGCGAAGGCGGCGGAGTCGGTGATCGAGGCTTTCAAGGGGCTGCGCGCGGACATCCTCGTGCAGGAATTCATCAAGGAAGCGAAGGGTGCGGACATCCGCTGCGTGGTGGTGGATGGCAAAGTGGTGGCCTCGATGAAGCGCCAGGCAGCGGAGGGTGAGTTCCGCTCGAACCTGCATCGCGGCGGTACCGCAGAGAAGGTGAAGATCACTCCGGAGGAGCGCTCCGTCGCGATCCGCGCTGCCAAGATCATGGGTTTGAATTTCGCGGGCGTGGACCTACTGCGCTCGAATCACGGGCCGGTGGTGATGGAGGTGAACTCCTCGCCCGGCCTCGAAGGGATCGAGAAGTCTTCCGGCAAGCCGGTGGCGGACATGGTGATCGACTTCATCGAGAAGTCCGCGGTGAAGCGCCCGAAGCCGCCGAAGCCGACGGACAAGTGATTTGCTCCCTTCGATCTGACTCCCAGGCGAGGGATTGGTGGAAGCGGTTGTTTGCGGATCCGGCGGTGAGGCATACGCTTACCTGACATCGGGTTTAGAATAACCCTATCGGTCCGTGCCCGGGGCATTCGGGATCGCTTGCCGCGAGAACTGCTTCGTCCGCACACGGCGTGTGCGGACGACTTTCGTGTGCGGACTACCTTATTTCCCGGTTGTTCCGCGGGGAGGGATTCGCTGAACTGCGATTCATGCGCAAAGCTTTGCTCGCTGCTGCCCTCGTTTCGTGCCTCGCCGCTGAACCGGCGATCATCCCGCTCCCGAAGGAGATGAAGGCGGGGGAGGGGAGCTTCCCGATCGTCCCGAACACCAGCGTCCGCTATGAGGGCGCGCTGGATCAGGTGGCCAAGCTTTTCGCCGACGATCTCGGAGCGCGGACGGGCAACCGTGCCGCTCCGCTACGCGAGGACCCACTGATCGAGTTGGCTTCCGAGATTCGCTTGAAGCTCGATCCCGCGTTGCCTCTGCGCCCGGGTGGCTACAAGCTGGAGGTGAGCCCGGAGGGGACCATGGTGACGGGCAAGGATATGGCGGGCGTATGGTATGGCACGCGGAGCCTGTTGCAGCTGCTGCCGCCGATCGGCAGCGCGGATTGGAAGAAGGGTGCCGCGATCCCCGCCGTCTCCATCACCGACGAGCCCCGCTTCGGCTGGCGCGGCATGCATCTGGATGTTTCGCGCCATCTCCACGCGGTGGAGGATATCAAGAAGTTCATCGACTGGCTGGCCTTCCACAAGCTGAACACCCTGCACTGGCACATCACGGATGACCAAGGCTGGCGGGTGGAGATCAAGAAGTATCCGAAGCTGACGGAGATCGGCGGCTACCGCGATTCCACGCCGCCCTATGGGAACCGCGACTCCGACGATGGCAAGCGCTATGGCGGCTTCTACACGCAGGAGCAGATCAAAGAGGTGGTGGCCTATGCCGCCGCACGACAGATCGCGGTGGTGCCTGAGATCGACATGCCGGGCCACATGGCGGCGGCGATCACGGCTTATCCGGAGCTGGGGAACTCGGACATCCCGAACTACAGCCCGAAGGTCCGGAACCGCTGGGGAATTCATTTCGACACGCTGGCTCCGACCGAGGAGACCTTCAAATTCGTCGACGATGTCCTCACCGAGATCTGCGCGATCTTTCCCTCCACCTACATCCACATCGGCGGTGACGAGGCACCGAAAGATCAATGGGAGCAATCCCCGCGGGTGCGGGAGCTGATGAAGAAAGAGGGGATGAAGGACGGGCACGACGTGCAGAGCTACTTCGTGAAGCGGGTGGAGAAGATCCTGGCGGCGAAGGGGCGCAAGCTGATCGGCTGGGACGAGATCCGCGAGGGTGGCCTGGCTCCGAACGCGACGGTGATGTCCTGGCGCGGGGAAGCAGGTGCGGTGGCCTCCGCGAAGGAAGGGCACGACGTGGTGATGGCATCAACCAGCCACCTCTACCTCGATCACTACCAACTGCCGAAGAACCCGGAACTGGCCAAGGGCGTGGAGTTCGAGGCATGGGGTGGCTTCCAGCCGATCTATAATGTCTACTCCTACGATCCCGTGCCAAAGGGGCTGAATGCGGAGGAGGCGAAGCATATCCTGGGCGTGCAGGCGCAGCTCTGGGCCGAGTATCTGAAGACTTGGGACAAGGTGGAGTATACCGCCTTCCCGCGGATCGCCGCGCTGGCGGAGATCGCTTGGACACCGGTGGAGAAGAAGAACTACGAGGACTTCCGTAGCCGGTTGGACCCGATCATGGCGCACTACAAGGCGGCGGGCGTGCGGCATGCCCAGCCGCTGGCCCCGCCGAAGCGGCAGACGAAGGATGGCAGCACGATCGAGACCTCGCTCAGGTCCTTCCGTGCCGAGTTCCTGTGGCCGGAGCTTGCTTACGACGGCGACCCGGAGACCTTCTTCTGGTCCGCGGCGAAGCTGAAGGCGGGTGATCACTTCACGCTTACCCTGCGTGCTGCTGTCTCCGGCAAGAAGGTGAAGGTGGTGACGGGCGACAAGGTGGGCCCCTTCACCGACAAGCTCGACCGGGGCGTGCTGGAGGCTTCCAGCAATGGCCAGCAGTGGACCGAGATCACGGCCTTCAAGGATGGTGTAGCGGAGGGCACTGCCCCCGAAGGCACGACCAGCCTGCGGATCCGCGTGACGGCCGCGCAGGAGCACTGGATCTCGATCGGGGAGATCGAAATCGAGTAAAATGACAAGGGGTGCGCCAGCTGAAACCGGCGCACCCGTTAGAAGAAGATCACTCCCTAAAAGTAGTGATCACGCAGGGCACCATCGTAATCGCCGGTGCGCATGCAGCAGTTCTTGAAATTTGGAACTGGAACCGCAGGGACAGGGATCGTTCCTGCCGAGCTTTTCGCTGAGTTCCTTGTCACCATTCACCACCCGGTGGCCGCGCTTCACACGGGTTTCGGATGGGTAGCCTCTGCGGCGCTTACTGGAGCGCTCGTAGAAAGCAGTCGTCGTTCTGTGATGTGGAGTTCTTCATGATGTCCTCCTAGTTGGATTCGCAGCGCACCATGGGGAGACACGCCGCGCTTGTCCAGAGGCATCAGAAGTCGAGCTTGCCGCGGCCTTGCACGCGCTTCCAGACGGGGCCCTGCGGGTCGTAGGGAGGGGCGTTGTCGACGGTGGTGGCTGCGGGTAACTCGCTATCGAGGCGGAAGAGCGGGAAGACCGGCGCACCGCTCGGGCTAGCCGTATACTTCTGGCCGATCTCCTCGATCAAGAGGGAGGCGCAGAAGAGACCACCGGGAATCTCGCTAATGAGGATCTCGATGGGATAGGTCTTGCCTGCTTCCGCTTCGAACTCCTTGCCAACGGCGAGTCCACCGATGGCACCGTTCCAGTTCCGGGTGGATTCATATTCGTGGAACTGCACGGGCAGCTTCATCGGGTAATCCTTCTTCAGCTTGGCGAGCATGTTGTCATCCTCGGCTTCCTCCTTGAGCACCTTGATGCCATTCCCGGCGAGGTAGACACCGGTGGTGCCGGAGGTGAATCCGTGGTCGAAGACATGCTTGCCGTTGAAGCGCACGACCAACACGTCGTCCCCGGCACCGACGAAGCGGTACTTGCCGCTGCGGGGCGGGGTGACCATGCCGCGGTAGACCACGATCCAGCGGCTCGGCTGCACTTCCTTTTCGCAGTTGAAGGCGGCGGGGGCTCCATCCGCGGGCATGACCGGCATGTAGATCTTCGTTTGGTAGAGCTTCTGGCTGGCGCGGTAGTAATCGTTCAGGATGCTTTCCTTCCAGCCGCGGTTCACGAACTCGGCGATGATGTCGCGGATGCTCTCGTTGGTGACGTCGGACTCCTTGCGCTTCGAGGTCTGCTTGAGGTCGTAGAAGGTCCCTTCAAGAGCGTTCTCGTTCGGATTGATCATGCCAAAGGGATTGACCAGGCCGGTACCTTCCCCCTTGCCCATACCCATGCCATCGCCGAAGCCCTTGCCGGTGCCATTCCCGCGGCCGCCGCCGCTGCCGCTACCCCCCAGGCCGCCCGACAGGCCGCCCGAGCCGAAGGTGCCGAGCGAGGCCATCTGCGAGCTGGGATCCTGATCCGGCAGGGCGATCTGACTGACCGCTCCTTCCACCACGATGCGAGACATGTTCGGCCGCATCATGTTGGCGCGCTGCTTCTGCTGGCTGCGCTCGCTGGTCGAGGGATCGCCGCCGCCGCCACCGGTGGGCATGAAGTTCACGTTCTTCTCTTTGTCCACGGGCGGGATGATCCGGAAGACCCAAGCCGCGCCGATGCAAAGCACGATCACGTGGATGAGAACCGAAACGGAAAGCGATCCGCCGCCGAGTCTCCGCCAGAAGGAGAGCTTGGGTTTCACATAGACCACCGCCGGTTCTTCCTCCGGCTCGAGATAGGGTTCTTCGTTTGTCATCGGATGCTATGCGGCGAAACGAAGGCGGCAGGAAAAGCTTAGGAAAAAGAGCCGCGGCTCCCCGATTGGGTGGCGATGCAGGGACAATAAAAAAGCCCCGGTCGACTGGCGACCGGGGCTCTGGTGAAGTTGGGCGAAGCTCGCTGGCTCAGATCTGGCGGCGACCGCCACCGATACCACCACCGCCACCGGTGCTGAGGAAGCGGTAGTAGACCTCCAGCATCAGCGTGCAGAGGGCGGTGCGGTAGATCTGGCCGTCCAGATTGTTATCGGCGTAGCGGGCGGCCACGGCGCGGATCGGCTGGCCACCACCCGGGATCTTCCATGAACCATCGGACTCCTGGTTGTTCAGGAGCTGGTCGCGGAACATTTCGTTGTAGAACTTCCAGTCGTCACCACCGCGCTGCATCATGGCCTGCGACTCATAGTAGTGGGCGTAGAGGTCGGAGTTCGCGGTGTTGTACTCGAATTTGCTCTTCTCGCGGATGTAGTCGGCACCGCGCTTGACGGGGGACTGGCCACCCTTGCCCCACATCTGGTGGCAGAGCATGCCCACGCCGGTGAGGGTGTGGTAATCGAGGCCGCCGGAAGGAGCACCGTTGGTGTAGCCGAAGCCGCCGCTCTCATCCTGGCACTTCACGAGGTAGGCGAGGCCCTTGTTCACCGCGCCGGTCATGCCGCGGAACTTGAGGGTCTTTTTGGCATGGTCGCAGGCCTTGAGCGCTTGGATCTGCCAGCCGGCGATGGAAACGTCGCCACCACGGTCGTTCTCGGTCTCGTAGGAGTAGTCCCAGCCGCCGCTGTCGTGCTGGTTGTCGATGATGTATTGGCCGGCCTTCTGGGTGACATCGAGCAGCCCGGGGACATCGACCTTGAGCTGGGTGCAGAAGGTGGTGGCTTCGCCGAGAGCGTAGGTGGCGATGCCGTGCTCGTAGGGCCAGTGCTTGTCACCGAGGTTGGTGGAGAGCTTGCCCTCGTTGCGGTTGCCGAGGTTCACGAGGTAGACGATGGCCTTCATGCAGGACTCGCCGTATTCCTCGGAGACGGGGGTTTCGCAGTGGCCGAAGTAGGCGAGCAGGGCGAGGCCGGTCATGGCGGCCTGGTTGTTGTTACCCCACGAGCCGTCGGAGTTTTGCTTCGACTTGAGCCAGGCGAGGGCCTTCTTCACGGCCTCCTCGCAGGCGGGGGTGCCGCCGTTCTGGGTCAGGCGCTCCAAGCGGTCCTCCGCGGAGCAGCGCTTGCGCATGTCTTCCGGGATCAGGCCGAAGAGCTGGCCGCTGCCGCCGCCGCCGAAACCGAAGCCTTTGCCATCGCCGCGGCCACCGCCGCTGCCATTGCCGAAGCCGCTACCGCTGCCTGCACCGCCGAGACCGCCGGACATACCGCCGCCGCTGAGCGAGCTGAGGGTGGACATTTCACCGAAGTTGTCGCCCGGATCGGGGATCGCGAAGGTGGAGGTCCCGCCTTCCGCGAAGACGCGCTTCACGTTCTGGGAAGGTGTGATCTGGGCCTTCTTCTTCTGGACCTCATACTGCATCCCACGCTCGCCGCCGCCGCCGCCACCGCCGCCGTTCGGCATGAAGTCGACGGTCTTTTCCGGCGGGTAGATCACGCGGAAGACCCAGAAAGCTCCGACCACGAGGATCACCACGTGGACAAGAATGGCGATCGAAAGGGCGCCGCCGCCCAGCCGCTGCCAGAGGGTGAGCTTCCGCTTTTCCAAGAGCACGGGGCCTTGATGCTGCTGCATCTCGGCATCGTTCGTTTCGTAGTATTCAAACGATCCGTCGTCGTTCTGATCGCTCATGACAGGGGTGATTCGGGGTTTTGGGGAGCTAGAGTGGTAAAATAACAGATTCCCTCCCGAATACGAGCTTCGGGAGGGCGGAAAATTCCGATTCTGAAAAAGGTCGGGTAAGCCGGGTTACTCGGGGGCTCCGGCTTGGAAGGTCACGTTCGAGATCTGGGCGCGAGTCAGGGCGTCCAAGACGTCCACCACGCGCTCATACTTGGCCATCTCGTTAGCGTAGATGGTGACAAGCACCTCGGACTGAGTGGCTTCAGCACTTTGCTTGAGAGCGTAAAGGTTGGATGCCAACTGGGGCAGTTCCTTTGCTTCCGGGGTATCGAGCGCTTCTTCGTTCAGGTAGACCTGACCGTCGTCCTCCACCACGATGGAGATCTCATCCGGCATGCTGGTGGGCGTGTCGGTGGCCTCGGTCGTGCCGGGGAGCTTGGTGATGTGGGCGTTCTCCACCTGGATGTCACCCGCCTGCACGATGAAGAAGAGGAGGATGACGAACACCACGTCGATCATCGGTGCGATCTGGAATCCCAGATTCACCTCGGCGGGCCGTTTTCTGCGGTCTCTGGCCTTGGTTTTCATCGGCGTGTCACTTGTTGGAGGATGCGAAGGCGATGTCGGCGATGCCGGCTTCACCGATCAGGTTCATGACGCGCTGGATTTCTCCGGCAGGCAGGCCCTTGTCACCGCGGACCACCACGCGGGTGAGCGGATCCTTCACCTTGATGGCTTGAAGGATGGGGACCACTTCCTGCCAGTCCTCATGGACCACGTCGTCCATGGTCAGGACGCCCTTGTTGGTGTTGGCATCGTAGCGGAGGTTCACCGCCACTTCATGCTTGGCCATTTCGGGCTCCTTCTTCTTGGCATTCGCCGAGACCGGCAGCGTCAGGTTCTTGTCCACCTTGAGCACCTCGGCCGAGGTGATCATGACGAAGAACACGAGCAGCACGAGCAGCACGTCGATCATCGGGGCAATCTGGAACTCCGGTTCCCCGTCTCCTCCACCTCCACCACCACCCATGGTATTAGATTCTTAAAGGGTTGTTTTTTAGAATGAAAACCGCTCGCGGGAGAGAATCCCGGAACCGGGGGACCGGCTCCGGGGTGCCCGCGGACGGGTGATCAGCCTTCCGGATTCTCGATCCAGTTCGGCAGGGCGGCGTAGGTTTCTTCCTGACCCACGTCGGTGTTCTGGAGATACTCGTAGGGAGCATTGCGGAAGAGGCGCTCGGACTCGTCCTGAAGCTGGTGGATGGCACCCTGCAGCTTGTTGCGCAGGAAGTAGAAGGCCATGAAGGCCGGGATGGCGACGAGAAGACCGGTAGCGGTGGCGACGAGCACCTCACCGATGTGGCCGGCCAGCGGACCGACGCCGCCGGAGAGACTGCCAGTGCCCAGTTCGCCGAAGGCGCCCTTCATACCGAACACCGTACCGAGCAGACCGATCATCGGGGCGCAGACACCGATAACGGAGAGGTAGTTGATGCGGGTCTGGAGCGTGGAGTTGATCTTGTCCACGGTGGAGTAGATCGCTTCTTCGGTGGCATCCTTGCCGTGACCGATGGAACCGAGGCCGGCGCGGACGACTTCCGCGTAGGGGCTGACGGCGGCCTTCATCTCCTGATAGGCGCCCACGTAGTCACCGGCACGGAAGCGGTCCTGGGCGGTGGCGACGTCTTCCGGCGGGGTCATCTTCGGGCGGTTCGTGCGGATCCACACGTCGATGATGAGCCAGACCATGGCGATCGAGCAGATCAGCAGCACGTGCATGACCCAGCCACCTTCCGAGTAAAGAGTGAGCAGGGACTCTTTCTTGCCTTCGGCGTGGGCGGCGTCGGCCGCAAATGCGGTCATCGGGCAGAGGAGGGTGAAGGCGAGAGCAGCCTTGGAGGTCAGTTTCATGTAGCTGGTTTTATCGATTTTTGTGAGAGCTTGGCGGGGAGCGGAGGCGAGGGGAAGCGTTAGTTGTAGGGGAAGTGCCTACAACACCGGATTTTCCGGCGTGGAGACATCCCCTTGTAACGTGGCAGCGGCAGTTACTTTAGGCCATCCAGCGCTTTTGTAGCGGCGGCACCCAAGGCGGTGCCCTTGCTGCCGCGGGCGGCGGAGGTCAGCAAGGAAAGGGCTTCTTCGCGACGGTCGGGTTTCAGTTTGACCAAGTCCGCGGCATTCATTTCCGCGGCGCTGGTGAGGATCAGGCCGCCGGCGGGGTAGAGGCAGCCGACGGAGAGGTAGTGCTCCAGGGCTTCGTCATTGCGATCCACCTTCTTGAGCAGCTTGGCGGCGAAGTAGGAGGCAAAGGCGTTGATCTCCTCGGGGTTGTTGTCCGAGATCAGGCCGGTGAGGGCCTTGAGGCGGTCGTCGAACTTCACGGTCAGCGGCAGGGAGAGGGCTTGGCCCAGCTTTACCACCGGTTCCACGCCGGGATCGGTGGTGGCGTCGGCGATTTCCTTGCCGAGGGCCTCGGCCTTGCCGGGCTCGTTGTAGAGGTAGTAGGCGATCACGGCGGAGCGCGCGGCTTCCAACCAGTAATTGCCGGGGACCTGGGAGGTCACGCGATGGCTGGTGACGACGGGCTCAAGTTGTTCCAGCGCCTTCGCAGGCTCCTCCAGAAGAATCAGCGCGGTGCCGCGATTGATGGCGGCGGGCTTCTCTCCGGAGACGTGGGAGGCGGCGGCGAGCGGGAAGGAATTGCCGGGGGCGAAGGAATCGCTGGCGGTCTTCACGACGAACTTGCCACCTTCAAAGGAGACATTCGCCAAGGGCAGCGAGCGACCGTTCAGGAGCACCAGGCGCGAGCCTTCCGCCTGGGCGTGAAGGACCGGGGCCGAGAAGGCGAAGAGCGAGAGGGCCAGCGCGGCGGAGCGGCCGAAGGAATAGGGATTTTTCATAGGGCCGGAGATTATTGAGCGGTGAGGGCCTTCTTGCCGAATTCAGTGTCCTTGAGCTTTGGGTTCGCCTTCAGCTCGTCGAGGGTCTTCTGAGCGAGTTCGCGGTCGCCGAGATCCTTCGCGGTTTCGTAAGCGCGATACATCGCCTCGGCGGCGATTTCGGGCTCCTTGCCGGCGGTGAGGTAGACGCGCTGGAGATAGCCGTGGGCCTTCTTCAGGGTTTCGATGCTGCCCTTGGTGTCCTGCTTCTTGGCCTTCTGGCGCAGGACATCGGCGAGGATCATGTAGGACTTCGGAACGAAGGGTCCGCGGAAGGAGCGGTCACCTGCGATCTGCAGGGCGAGGGCTTCGGCCTCGTCGTATTTCTCGAGGTCGCGCAGGGCCACCAGCTTGCCGTAGGTGGCTTCCTTGAAGCGGGACATGCCGGGGATGTTGGTCAGCGCGTCATCGAAGATCTCGAGCGCCTTCTGCGGCTCCTTGCGGGCGAGGGCGACCTGACCGAGGCCGACCGGGCCGGCATCGGAGAAGCCGGATTCCTTGTAGCGGTCGGCGAGGCGGCGGAACATTTCCTCCGCGCGGTCGAGATTGCCGCTCTTGAGCAGGATCTCACCGCAGGCGGAAAGCAGGGCCGGGCTCAGGGCGTCGGCAGGGATGCTCTCGTCATTGGCGATGCCGGTGAGATAACCTTCCGCCTTCGAGGTATCGCGCATCGCAAGTGCCAACTGGGCGCGGCCGTAGTAGATGCGGGCGTTGGTGGTGGAGTTCTCCTTGCCCTCGGCCGCCTTGGTCAGCATTTCGTTGAGCTTGGTGTCCAGCTCCTGGGCCAGCTCGGGGGTGCGCTTGCGCGGCACCATCGCCTTGACGATCTCGGTGATGAGGAATTCAACCTGTTCCTTCTCCGGGTTGCCGATGTTCTTGGACATCATCTCGGAGAGGAGCTGGGCACCTTCCTCGGGCTTGCCGAGGCGGGTCATCGCCTTGGAGACCCAGTTCGCGCTCATCAGCGCCATCTGGTGATCCGGACGCTCCTTCAGGAACTTGCCGTGGAGGTCCGCGATGCCCTGCCAGTCCTTGCGGCCCTGCAGGATCGAGGTGGCCGAGTCCATGGCGTATTGGATCACGTCGTCCGGGCTATTGGTCCAGACGGCTTGAATGTAGCACTTGAGCGCTTCGTCCTCGTAGTTCTTGAGTTCCTTGGCGGACTTCTCCTGATCCTTCGGATCGGTGGGCTTCATCTTCTTCCACGTGTCCGCCATCAGGCTGAGCATGGAACCGGCGGCCGCATCGTCCGGCCTTTTGGCGAGATAGCCGCTGAGATTGTCGATGATGTTCTTGGACTGGTCGACTTCCTTGTCGTTCGAGTCGATGAATGCCAGGCGGTAGTACATGTCGCCCGCGTAGTGGCCTTCCGGGAAGGTATCGAGGTAGTTGCGGCACCACTGCAGCGTCTCCTTGTATTTGTTGGAGAGGAAGTAGGCCATGGCGATGCGATACATCGCGTTTTCCTTGAGCGTGCTGCTCGGGAAGTCTTTGAGGAACTTCTCCAGCATCTCCGCGGAGGGGAGGAACTCGCCGAGCTGGAACTTCGCGACGGCTTGGTAGAAGGAGAAGCGGTCGAGCGAAGGGGACTGCGGGAACTTCGCGGCGAGATCCTCGTAGAACTTCAGCACCTCGTCCCACTTGCCGGTCTGGACCAGGACTTCACCGGCGAGGGTGGCGACCTGCTCGATGTTCGGCGCGTCCGGATACTTGGTCAGGAAGGCATTGGAGAGTTCACGGATCTTCGCCGTGTCCTTCGTCATGTTGTAGATGACGATCTCCGCGTAGGCGGCGGACTGGGCGTCCTTCGCGTCGGCGTGTTTCTCGCGCAGGGTGCGGAAGCAGAGCAGGGCTTCCTCGAAGCGATCCATGTAGTAGTAGCAGCGGCCGCGGCGCATCAGCAGCGCGGCGTCGAGGTCCTTCAGATCCTCGATCGCCTTCTTGGCTTCCTCGTTCAGCTTTAGCGAGGCTTCCGTCATAGTGACTTGTTCACCCACGTTCGAGCGCTGCTCGACGGGTCTCTTCTCCTCGGCGGCCATGCGCTTCTTGAGGAGGTCGAGCTCCTTGCGCATGCTTTCCAGCGAGGCGCCCTGGATCTTCAGGATCTGCTCGCGGGAGGGGATGGAGCGGTAGATGGCGAGGGCGGCCTCGTAGTTCTCGCTGCCCACCATGTTGTCGCCCTTCACCACGACCTGGTTGGTGTACCAAGCGATGGCATCGCGGACGCCCGGCTGGGCGATCAGGCGGTCGAGATAGACGACGAGGTCGTCGAGCTGGGAGGTTTCAGCTAGCAGGCCGATGACCTCCACGGCCGCGGCGGTCTGCTGCGGAGTGCGGACGTCCGAGCCCATGAGGGTGCGGAAAACCTTGAGCGCTTCCTCCGCCTGGTCGTTCTGAATGTAGACTTGGCCGAGAGAGAGGCCGGCCTCGGTGCGGAACTTCGGATCGAGAGCGGCTTTTTTGAGGGCTTCGATCGCGACGGGGCGCTTTTCATCCGACCCCTGTTCGATCGCGGCGCGGCCGATGCCGAGGAAGCAGCGGCTGGTGTAGTCACCCTTGGGGAACTTCTTGGCGCAATCGTCAAAGGCCTTTTCGGCCTCGGCTGGGTTGCCCCCGAGCAACTGGGCCAGGCCGAGATTGAAGTGGAGCATCTCCAAGGTCGGCTGGAGCTCGGGGCTCTTCGCGTTCGGCGCGGCGGCCAAGGCCTTGATGAGTTCGGTAAGCTTCCCGGCGGCGACACCGTATTCCTTCGAGCCGAAGGCTTTCTCGGCCTCGCTGAAGAGACGGTTGAGAGTAGCTGGTGCCACCGGTGCAGCCGGGGGCGCGGGAGCTTGTGCCATCACCAATCCGGGTGAGGCCACGAGCAGGAAGGCACTGAGCAAATGCCGGGGGATTTGGGATTTTGCCACTCTCATAAGAGGGGAAATTTTTCGCTTTGACCCCCCTTGTCAAGCGGTAGTTGGAAACTGCGGAAATCCCTGTAAAACAGGGAATGGGGGGCGATTCCGGAACTGTGTTTATGGGTAATATATGATGTGAATGCAACCCACGCGATCATGCGGGGAGGGCTTTCGTTCACTTTCAGCGAGTCCGGTGAATGTACATGGAAACATGCGGTTGATACTCCAAGTGGCGGGCATGCCAGGAATCGCACCGGGTGTTAGGGCAAGAAGGGGCAAGGCGGCGTCTGGAGAATTCTGACATCCGCCGCTTGCCGGATGCCGGAGCCTGCTTCACCCGTGGAAGAGCGTTTGGCGGCAAATGGCAGGTCTGCGCTTCTGTAAAACATTATTAATGAAATGCCTTAGTGCTGCAAGGCGCTTGGCAAGACAATCAGCCGGTCCCTAGGGAAAAGCGGGGGCTATCCAGCGGCGACGGCCCTTTATTGGGCGGCGGCTTTTCTCAACTGCGCCACGGCTTCGTCGAGACGCTTGCGGGTGGACACCAGGCTGGCATTGAGCTCGGTGAGCCGGTCGGTCGCTTCCTTGAGCTTGGTATCGCGCAGGGCGATCGCCTCGTCGCGAGCCTTCACGGCCTCTTCCCACTCCTTGACCTTGGTCTGGGCATCGGTGAGGGCCTTCACGTTGGCATCGAACTGGACACTTTGCTCGGCGAGTTGCTTTTCGGCAGCTTCGGCCGAGGCTTGGATCGACTCGATCGAGGATTTGAGACCTTCCACGTCCGATTGCAGCAGCCTGGCGCGCTCCTCTACTTCCAGCCGGGCGTTCTTCTCGAGAATGGTCTGGCTGCGGGCTTCGTGGAGGTCCTTGGCGACGGACTTGCCGTCGAACCACTGCACGAGGATGAAGCTGGCAAGCACGACGCAGCCGACGGCATTGACGATGGGCAGGGTGCGGGCGGGGATCACCGGGGATTTTTCGTTTCGAAGCTAACCTTGTCGATTCCCGCGGCGCGGACGGCGTCCATGATGGAGAGGACCTGATGGTGCAGGCAGTTCTGATCGGCGGCGATCATCACGCGGGTGTCTTCATTCGGCGGCAGCGCCTTGAGTCGCTCGGTCACTTCCGAGGGTGTCACGATCTTGGTATCCCAAGTGACGACGCCATGTTCGTCCACGGCGAGGTGGAGCGGCGGGGCCTTCTGCTGCTTGTCCGAAGTGGCCATGGTGGGCAGCTTCAGGTTCACGCGATGGACCTGCGTCATGGTCAGGCTGACCATCATGAAGCTGGCGAGCAGGAAGAACATGATGTCGATCAGCGGCACGATCTCGATGCGCGCTTCGTCCTCGTGGTCCTCGCCACTACCTCCCTGGAGTTTGACCGGCATCGCTGTGTCTTAGCGCTTGGTGTGGCGGCTGGTGGCGAAGTCCTCGAGATCGTGACCGTGGGCCTTGGCGGACTGCACCAGCAGTTCGGCGTGGTTGATCCAGCGTTCGAAGGCACCGCGGAAAGCGGAGACGCGCTTGCGGAAATAGTTATAGGGCAGCAGGCAACCGATGGCGATGCCGAGGCCGGCGGCCGTGGCGATGAGCGCCTCGGCGATACCACCGGTAACCTTGGTCACGCCCAGCTCTTCATCGCCAAGGGTGGCGAAGGAGCCCATGAGACCGACGACGGTGCCGAGCAGGCCGAGCAGGGGAGCCAAGGTGATGATGGTGCCGAGGATCCACATGCGGGCCTCCGACTTCTCGATCCACTGGGTGGCGTGCAGGTGCATCGCGGCCAGCATGGAGGTGTGCGCGTGCGACATGCCCTCGTTCAGATTCGTCAGGAAGGGATCGCTACCCTGCGAGCCGATCTGCCAAGCGGCATCGAAGTTGCCGGTGCCGAGGGCTTCACGGGCTTGCTCCTGCGCATCCGGGCGCAGCGAGCGCTTGAGGGCGATCCACCAGACGGTGCGCTCGATGAGAACGGTAATGGCCAGGAACAAGGTGGCAGCAACGGGCCACATGACCCAGCCGCCCTCATGAAACAATTTGAGGACGATATTGGCGGACAGCATGAATCAATTGGTCAACTTGAAGGTGAAACTCTGGGTCTTCGTCGCGCGTGGACCGGGAGGAACCCTGAAGGTCCGGGCATTCGCCATGGCGGCTTCATTCAGGGCGGAATAAGGCGTGGCCCTGACGATGCGCGCATTCACCATGTGCCCCCCTTCGTCGAAGCTGAGCGAGATCAGGACGGTGCCTTCCTGTTTGGAGCGCCGGGCGGTTTCGGGGAAACGGAGCGGGCGTCTCTTCAGCTTCGCCCAGCGGTCACTGCCGACCTGGCTGTTGCCGGAACCGCGTGCAGTACCGGCACCTTCGCCTGTGCCGCTCCCGGCAGGACCGCTGCGGCGGGCGGTTGTTTGCTTGCGGGTCGCGGGCTTTGGTTGATCCGAAGTGGTCCGCTTGGCCACGGTCGGCTGGGGCTTCGGCTTGATCTCGCCATCTGCCTTCACCGGCAGCTCGGGGATATCGGGCAGAGGTTCGAGCTCGGCCACTTCGGGGATCTCCGGAAGCTCGGGAACCTCCGGGATTTCCTCCGGCTCCGGAAGTTCTTCTTGAGGGACATCTTCCTCGCTCACCGCAGCATCTTCCGGAGCAGCGGGAGGAGCGGAGCCCATCTCCTCGTCCAAGAACGCGAGCTCGATCTCGGCGGGCTTTGCCTCGTTCAGCTTCGGCAGGCGCTCGTGGACCTTGATCGCGACTGCCACCGTGCTGGCACCGGATACCGTGATCCAAGTGGCCAAGGTGCCAATGTTGACGGCGTAGAGGAGCGGGGACACGGCGGGAAAGTCGTTGTTGAGAATCAATCTCAGGTGGGCGGAGTGAATGACTGAAGGACCCGAGTGTCAAAAACGAAATTCTCTCCAAGAGTCTTAGTTGAGTTTT
Source organism: Luteolibacter rhizosphaerae (assembly GCF_025950095.1). Classification (NCBI taxonomy): domain Bacteria; kingdom Pseudomonadati; phylum Verrucomicrobiota; class Verrucomicrobiia; order Verrucomicrobiales; family Verrucomicrobiaceae; genus Neoluteolibacter; species Neoluteolibacter rhizosphaerae. The sequence continues at coordinate 84,810 of NZ_JAPDDR010000004.1, forward strand.
TACCGAGCCCATCACGGGTGCGGTGCCTAGCCGAAGCACTGTCGCGAGCGGGGAATGAGATGATTTTGTCAGACAGATTTTCCTGATATTCAGGGCTTTCTCTGACGGGGAAAGCAATTTTCTTGGCGGGAATGTCACCTGAAAATCGGATTGTGAGAGGACCCCCGGTCCGGAACCCAACCATCACACCATGAGACCCTCCAGCCTCGGCGCACTCCTCTGTGCTTCCCTCATCCTCCCGGCCTCCTCCGCCGTCGTTTTCTCCGACGATTTCAGCGAGGCCAACGGCACCGCAATCATCGGCAAGGCACCCGATGTCGGGAATGCCTGGACGGGCAATGCTCCCGGCATCACCGCGGGATCCTTCAATACCACCGGGGCCGGCCGCGAAGCCTATGCCACCTTCACCGGAGCCTTGGGTGCCGGTCAGGTTTTGACGCTTTCCTACGAGACCCTCTCGCTGCCGAACTTCTTCAGCGGCGGCTATGCCGGAGTGAGCCTCTACACTGCGGGCAGCGAGCGGCTCTTCACCGGTGATGCGGGCGGATCCGGAGGCAATGTGTTCTGGGCCGTGGATGGCAACGCTTTCGGTCTCAACCTGAGCAACGACAACACGGCAGCCACCTCGGTGGTCTTCACCTACATCTATAACACCGGTGACTGGACCCTGACCACGAACTCGGGAGTGAACCTTTCCGGCACCGCTACCGCGAACCTCGCCTTCGACCAACTGCGGGTCGCGAATGGTAGCGGCGGCGACATCAACGTCGATAACCTGGTGGTCGATATCAGCCCGGTTCCGGAGCCGACCGCGCCGCTCCTTCTTGGGCTCGGAGTCGCCGGGTTCGCTTTCCGCCGCGGGCGTTCGAGAAGCCGCGCTTAAGTCTTAAAACAGCACCGGCCACTGCTTGGAGAAGCGGTGGCCGGTGGTGAGTTTTGATCTGCCCTCGCCTTCGTGCTGCCTATCTCTTGATGCGCTCCGATTCGATCTTGCGGATCGTCTCAGAGCGGAGGGTTTCATCTTTGATGCGATCGAGATACGAATCGACCCGGCCGTCACCGGCGATTCCGGAACGATAAGCCAGCGCGGCCGATAGCCGGTCCACCGCGCTCCGGTTCCCGGGAGATTCGAGCAACCTTTCGACGTTTTCGGCTTCGGTCTCATACCACTGCTGGGAAACATAGTCATCGATTATCCCGTTCCCGGGATCCTTAAAGTCTTTGTATTGTGGGCTCAGGTAGGTCTCGATCATTGCCGTCACCCCTTCCGGTGTGTTGGGAGAACGGAGCTTCTCCATCACCCGAAGCGCGCCTCCGAGGATCGAACTCTTCAAATCGGGGGAATCGATCGCGTCGAGCTTGTCGAATTCATTGCCATAGGCGACCCAGCGCGACAGCACCGGCAGGGACAGGCCGCCGGATATTTCTTGGTCGGAGAGCCCTTGGAGTATCGCCAGGAATTCCTGGCCCTTGCGATGGGCGTGAATGTTCATGGCCGCCGACGAGCAGATCTCATCGTATAAGCGCCCGTTCATCCCCCCGGGGGCATACTTGAAGTGGGCGAGGATATCCGTCTCGTGGTCTTTCAACCAGTGGAACTCCCCGACCGGATCCTTCCCCGGTGTCAGCGCCTCCACCAGGCGTTTCTCAATCGAATACCTCCCGATCGGGTCTGTCGTCCCTTCCAAGATGTCCGCGATCTCCTTGAAAGCAACCGATGGATCTCCGGACTCCTCGATCTCGCGCTTGAGACCGTGGATCTTTTTCTCAAGGTCCAAGGCCTCCTGCCGAAGCGAGCTTGTTCGGCTCGCGAGGTCCCGGGATTTGGCAGGCGGCGAATCGCCCCGGAACGCAGATTTGTCCGGCCTGCCAGCTTCTTCCTGCTCGTCGGAGCATTGTATGGTGAGAAGAGAGAAGAGCAGAAGTGCCGCAATGCGGCCCGGCCGACACCTGTGATGAGGAGAAGCACTCACTCCCCGATTCCGATTCTGGATGATGCTTCACGACGGATCGCTTCGCTCTCGATCTGATTCAGATAGGCTTCCCCCTTCTGATCGCCGAATTGGTGTGAACGCGCGGCCAAGGTGGCGAGGAATCGATCGCGGCTTGGTCCGGGCTCCGAGTTGGAGAGTAGCGCTTCAATCTTGCCCAGGTTCGAGGCGTACCAGTCTTCCGTGATCATACCCTCGATGACCTTGTTGCCGGGGTCTTAGAATCGGGCGTAGTCCTCACTCAGATACTTGCCGAGCCTGAAGTTTTCCAAAGGGTTCACTTGCGACAGCGCCGATTCGAACATCGCCTGCTTCAGGTGATCCGGAACCTCGCACCCGGAGATCTTCGAGGTGCCGTTCTGCATCGCACACATCGAGAAGATGTCTAGCATCAGCCTGTTGTTGAGGATCTCGGCCTCGGGCAGTTTCAGGCAGAGATCCAGGAGGTCGTCTCCCTGTCCTGCCATCCTCATCTTCATGAGGAAGCTTCCGGCAGCGTTTTTCAATACGGTGTAGCCGTTTTCAGTGGAAAGCGTGCCATCGTGCCCGCTTGCGAGATCCTTGAAGTTGTCAACTAGGTATCCTTGATAACGGCGCATCCACTCGAGCCCCTGAGCCGCCGAGTCGAACCTGAACATCTCGTTGAAGATGTCGCCGACAAGGACAGAGCGTTCGATAGGCCTCCCTTCGGAGGCGATCATATCGGCCACTTCCTTGAAGACCACGTCGGGATCGTCCGCCGATTCGATATCCTGGCGAATCCTTTGGATTCGTTCCTGCCGGTTCTTGAGCTTTCCGAGGTCGATGTGAGCGAGTCCCCGTGCTGCGGCCGGGCGATGATCCTTCTTGGCGATTTCCGATTTCTCTTCAGACCGAGTTGCACCGCCAGGGGCCGGAGGCGCGGTAGGCTTATCAGATCGGGTGGACCAATAGAAGAGGGCTGCAATCGCGATGAGCCCGATGGCGACACCTGCCGCCCGGCGCTTCCGCGCCGTAGTAGCGGGGCCACGGCTCTCCTGATGGTGCATAGGGAAGAGTTCTTAACGGGTGTCCTTCATGTTGATATGGGGGAGGAGTGCATCCGTCAAGCTGACCGGGGAGTTATGCCTTGGGGGCGGCATGAAAAAGCCCCACGGGCCCGAAGGCCGGTGGGGCTGGAAGTTCCTGAGAACGGATTCAGAGTCGCGCGAGGACGGCATCGCCCATGCCGGTGGTGCCGACTTTGGTTTCACCGGCAGCGCCGGTGGCGATGTCGCCGGTGCGGAAGCCGTCGTCGATGGCCTTGGCCACGGCGGCCTCGATGGCGGCGGCAGCTTCGTTCTCGCCGAGCGAGAAGCGCAGCAGCATCGCGGCGGACAGGATCTGCGCGATCGGGTTTGCGATGCCCTTGCCGGCGATGTCCGGAGCGGAGCCGCCGGAAGGCTCATACATGCCGAAGTAGAGGCCGCCATCCTTCTGCTTGCCGAGCGATGCGGAGGGCAGCATGCCGAGCGAGCCGGAGATCATGGCCATCTCGTCGGAGAGGATATCGCCGAAGAGGTTCTCGGTAACGAGCACGTCGAAAGAGTCGGGGCGGCGGACGAGCTGCATGGCGGCATTGTCCACGTAGAGGTGGCTGAGCTCGACTTCCGGGAAGTCCTTCGCGACTTCCACGGCGGTCTCGCGCCAGAGCACGGAGGTGGCGAGCACGTTCGCCTTGTCCACGGAGACGAGGCGCTTGCCGCGGCCCATGGCGGCGGTGAAGGCGACGCGCAGGATGCGGTCGATCTCGCTCTTGCGGTAGATCATGGTGTCGAAGGCGACGGGCTCGCCATCGCGCTCCTCGCGGCCCTTCGGCTGCCCGAAGTAGACACCGCCGGTGAGCTCGCGCACGCAGAGCACGTCGAAGCCGTTCGGGATGAGCTCGTTCTTCACCGGCGAGGCGTGCGTCAGCGAAGGCAGGCAGACGCCCGGGCGCAGGTTCGCGAAGAGGCCGAAGTGCTTGCGCAGGGGCAGCAGGGCGCCGCGCTCCGGCTGGATGTCCGGCGGCAGGCTTTCCCACTTCGGTCCGCCCACGGAGCCGAAGAGGATGCCATCGCTCTGCTCGCAGGAAGCGATGGTTTCAGGCGGGAGCGGGTGGCCGGTGGCATCGATCGCGGCACCGCCGACGAGGCGCTCCTCGCGGGTGGTGGTGAAGCCGAACTTCGCCTCCACGGCGTCGAGGACGCGGAGGGCTTCGGTCATGACTTCCGGGCCGATCCCGTCGCCGGAGAGGACTGCAATGCGGTAGCTGCGAGACATGGGACGGCGACGCTAGGAGGCGATTTGCGGGCCGCCAAGGGCGGATTGCGGCAAAGCTGCCGGAGGAGGATTACTTAAGGGAGGATGCTGAAAGCCCAATTCACGGCAGGCCCGAGGGCATGGTAATTGGCCTGGCCCTCGGCCCAGCCGCCGCCCGGATGGTGAAAGCACAGGTTCAGGCCCAGAGTGGTCCATGCCCCTGGTCCGGCGGCGGGACTCAGTTGGGTCGTGAAGCTGGCAAGCGGGAAGAAGTAGGCACCACTCGACTGGCTGGCGATGGAGCCGGTGTCGCTAGTGCCATCCGTGGATTGGAAGTTGGAGAGCGTGCCGCTGCCTCCATCGCTGTGGGTCCAGGTGCCACCGCCACTGCCGTTCGGTATCAATGTCAGAGCGTTGCCATTACGATCGCTGATCCGGAGCTGCTTCCCGACGAGAACATTTGCCGTCGGGTTGTAGATGGCCGAGTAGTCGACCTGAGCCACGCTCACGAAGAAGCGCGGCGAGTTGTTATGCGGAACCGGGTAAGTGAATCCGGGGGCTCCATCGCGGCTCCTGACGTGGCGGAAGTAAGTCCAAGTGGAAAGGCTCTGGGAGGAATAGATCAGGTAGTCGGTCTGGAATTGGCGATCGAAGGTAAGCGTGAAGTTCGCTGCGGTGGGAGCGCGCGTGCCGATGACGCGGGCTTGCTCGATCACCGGGAGTTTCAGCGAGGGATCGTTGAGGTTGAAGCTCGCCAAGTCCGGCCCGGAGATCGCGACCGAGTTGATGGTGATGGGCGTGTTCGGTCTTTCGTTGGTGGTGGGGAAAAGCGCCGGGTTGGTGAAGTTGTCGATGATGTCGCGGCCAGAGATTACTTCTCCGAAGATCGAGTGCTTGTCATCAAGGCCCGGAGTGGCGGCGAGCGTGATGAAGAACTGCGAGCCGCCGGTATGGGGCTGCGAGGTCTTCGCCATCGAGAGGAGGTAGCGGCCCGAGTGGCGCAGGGCGGGGTGATACTCGTCCAGGATTACGTAGCCCGGCCCGTCATTCCCCAGTCCGTTCGGCGAGCCGCCTTGGATCACGAAGTCGTGGTCGAGGCGGTGGAAGGTCAGACCGTCATAGTAGGGGCGGGTCGTCTGGATCCGGCCGTTGACGACATTGATCCAAGGCCGCTGGCCGGTGGCGAGTCCGATGAAGTTCGCGCAGGTGCGCGGGGCCTTGTCGTAATCGAGCCGGGCGCGGAAGGTGCCGAGCGGTGCTCCGCCATGAGAGACGGTGAAGTCGGCATAGATCTGGCCATGCGCGGCCGAGACGAGTGCAAGCAGCAGGAAGAGCGTGCGGATCACGCGCGGGATCCTTCACGGATCCCGGCTTGCCTCAAGTTTCGGACTCGGAGGGCTCCCACTCCTCGTAGCCGTCGTCGCGCTGGTCCGTCTCTTCCTTGATCTTGCGCTCCCAAATGTAGCGGCGGAAGAGCACCTTGACCGCGGCGGTGAGGGGGACGGCAAGCAGGGCACCAACGAAGCCGCCGAGGATGAGCGACCAGAAGAGCATCGAGAAGATGACGGTCATCGGGTGCAGGCCGACGGAATCACCCACGATCTTCGGCGCGGTGACGAGGGAGTTGATCTGCTGGACGATCACGAAAATCGCCACCACGGTGCCGACGTAGGTCCATGGATTTGCTCCCAGCCAGCCTTGGTTCTCCGGCACGCTGAAGTGGAACCAGGCGAGCACGCAGGCCGGGATGAGCGTGATGATATTCCCGATGTACGGTATGATGCCGAGGATCGCCATGAGGATGCCGATCAGCAATCCGAGGGGCAGGCCGAAGATGGTGAGGGCGATTCCGACGAGCATGCCATCGATGAAGGCGACCAGCACCTGCCCGCGGAAGAAGGAGATGAGGTAGCGGTTGATCTCGGTCAGGGTCTCGACGAGCTCGGTCTTGAAGCGGGAGGCTTTCAGCGGCACGTAGTCGTGCCAGTGCTCCTTGATCGCAGCGCTCTCGTTCAGGATGTAGTAGAGGTAGATCGGCACCATGAGGAAGCCGAGGGCGAGACCGAGGAAGCCGAGTACCTTGCCGGCACCGCCTTTGATCCAGCCGAAGATCTCGTCGAGGTAGGTTTTCGCCTGCACCCAGAGTTCCGTTTCTTCAAGCAAGATGGGAGGCTCCACACTGCGCTTCTCCCGGAAGGCGGCGTCTAGTTCCGCACCGATGTCGGCCTTCGGCGGATTGACGATTTCCACGCCAAGCTGCTGTTCGGTCTTGGCGGACGCCTCTTGCCAAGGAGCCTTCGGCGGAGCGAGCAGGGGATCAATGAAGGGCTTGGACCACTCGCTCTTGTTGCGGGTGTCGATGAGGATATCGACGATCAGTTCGTCGATCGGCTTCTTGGCCGCGGCGGGATTCTCGGCGATCGCCTGTTGCTCGGCAGGGGTTTGTGCCTGCGCGGTGGCGGCCATGGCCTCGCGCTGCTCTTGGAATTCATGGATCTGCCCGCCGACCAGCGGGATCATGATGGCGACCAGACCGGCGACGAGGAGGGTGAAGGTGGCGAATACCGAAACCACCGACCAGCGGCGCGAGAAGCCGCGCTTCTGGAACAGGCGCACGACCGGGTCCAGCAGGTAGGCGGTGATGGCGGCCACGGCCAGCGGTACCAGGACCGGCTGAAGGAATCCGAAGATCTTTCCGATCAGCCAGATGAGGCCGACAAGGAGCGCGCCGAGCACCAGAATGGAGACGCCGGTAGCGGCATTCCACAGGGTGCGGAGCTGGAATCGGGTGGGGTAACGCGCCATCGCCGGAAGGCTCTAGCAGAATTACGACCGCGGCGGCATGGGAAAATCGCCGCCGGGTTGGAACTGCCGGATTTGCCGGGCCGGTTTAGAGGCGGGAGACCGCATCGGCCACGGCGGCAGCCGCCTTGTCGGCTTCGCCCGGGATGCGGACAGAGTGGACCTGGGTGCCGTCGGCTTGGATGGCGAAGATCTTGCCGCCGTTGAAGTCGATCACGACCTTGGCACCGCTCACGTCTTGCACGGCGGTGAAATCGGTGGCGCTGCGGAAGGCGGAGGCCTCGAAGTTTCCGGAATTCTCGACCGCGGATTGCACCGCGCGGTTGGTACCGACGAAGACGATGCTCACTTCACCGCTGGAGTAGACGGCGGAACCGGCACCGCGGAAGCTTTCCTGCGGGGCAGGGCCGGAGATCATGGGAGCGGCGACGCCCAGCACGACCACCGCGGCGGCGGCGATGCCGAAGGCCGGGGTAGCGAAGAAGGCGCGGACCTTCTCGATCAGGGAAGATTTCTCGACGACCGGGGTCACGACCACGGTCTTGGGCGCGAAGCGAGCCATCAGCTCGTCGGCAAGTCCGGTGGGCATGGCGGGAGCCTTCTCCAGCGCGTAGGCCGGAAGGCTGCGCTGCAGGAGGTCTCGGGTGGAGTGGAGGTGTTCCGGGAGTTCCAAGTGCATGGCTTCAGTGGCTCCAATCGCAATCGCGATTATCCGATTTTCAAAAAACTAAGTTTTCCCTGATTTTCTCCAAGGCTCCTTCCACCAGCTCGCTGATTGCACGGCGGCGGGTGGAATCGGAGGCTCCGGGCTTGATACCCAGCTTGGCGCAGACCTTGTCGTTACGGACCAGATCCTGGACCGTGGCGCTCTGGGAGACGTAGAGCGCGTAGACAAGCTGCCACTCAACCGGGCTCAGGGCCTCTTGGCATTCCTTGTAGATCCTCTCGAAGGTGACGGCCGTGGCGCTTTCGTCCTCAAACTGGCGGGGGCGCTCTGAGTCGCCGGTCAGCACGTCGAAGCTGTCGCCGGTATTCGGTTGGTTCTTCTGGGCACCGCGGCGGCGGTACCAATCGATGGCGCGGAACTGCACGATCTGCGAGTGCAGGGGGATGATCTCCTCAAAGACCGTCGGCTCCTGGATCACGGCCTTGCGCTGGTCATCGCGTTCCCGCACCAACTCGGCGATGGTCTCGATGAAAACGTCTTCCGCGTCGTGGCCCTTGATGCCCTTGCGGCTGAGCGTGGCCAGCGCGAGGGGGCGCAGGATATCCGGCAGGCGGTTCCACTCGGAGTCCTGATAGCCGCGATCCGGGTGGACCCGTTGCAGGCGGTCGAGATCGAGGTTCTGCGGATAGCGGCGATCGGCGGGATCGTGGTGGAGCTGGGGATTGGCGATCTTGCGGCGCTCACCCGCGACGATATCGCGGGTGGCTTCCGTGGTTTCTTCGATCACCCGGGCGGCGAACTCGGCTTCGCCGGGGAGGCGCTCGAAATCCATGGTGATGTTTCGCATCACGCGTTCGGCGATCTCGGCAGCGCGATCCTCCGGTAGGAGTACGCCTTCCACGGGCCTGCGGGCGCGGTGCCAGCAGGCTTCCCAGCACTTTTCCAAATGCTTCTGGGGAGAGGCGGGGGACATTGGGGACAGCGGAATTTATAAAAAACCAAAAAAGAATGCTTTGCAAGCCTCTAAGCGATCCTTATTTTCAAAAACAACGAGCGGTCGCCACGTCCCACCGAACCCGCACGAAATGAAAACCAGCCTCTTCCCCCTTGCCGGGTTGATTCCGGCATTCTTTGTCGCGCCCCTTACCCTCCACGCTGAACTCCCAGGCATCCCGGCGATATCCACGCCGGGCACGGCCACGTGGACCACTCAGGTGACGGAGTCCGGTACCCGGCTGATCTTCAGCTTCACGGGTAGCAGCATCCTCGACTGGTCCTCCGGCTTCAATCTGAGCGAGGGCAGCGAGATCGTGTTCAACTTCGTGAACAGCACCGACACGGTGGTGAACATGCTTGGCGGTAGCGGCATGAACACGATCGGCGGGAATGTGACCTCGAACGGGAACATCGCCTTTTTCTCTCCCAACGCCGACCTCCAGATCAGCGGCAATATCACGGGGAACTCGGTGACCGTGGCCACGCTGGATGTGGACACCACGTCTTTCCTCAGCGGTGGGAGTTACACCCTCAGCGGGAATCCCGGCGGATTCAACGGGCTGGAGGTTACCGGCAACATCCGCGCGACGGGTGGCGATGTGATGCTCGCCGGTCGACGGATCGACCTCTCGCGCGATGCGAACATCAATGCCTCCGGTGCGATCCGCTTGGGCGCGGGGACGGAGATCGACGTCAATCCCTCCGCCGTGGGCCGGAAGCTGAAGGTGAAGGGCGAGGAGGGCTTCGTGCTCAATCTGGGGCAGACCCGGGCGAGCCGGATCGAGATCGCTGCTGGCAACGAGATCATTAACAAGGGCCGGCTCGATACCGGCAACGGCCGGATCTTTCTGGAAGTCGGCAACAACGGCAAGGTCATGAAGGACCGCGGGATCATGGTCGGCACCGTCTCCATCAACGGCAAGGTCGCTCCCGGCGCCTCGCTCAAGCCGAACGAAGGCGATTCCGCCTCGGCCTTGAATCCTTCCACCCTCAAGATCCCCGCGGTAAAGCGTCCCGATGGTTCCGCTGTCCTGGCCTCCCGCACGGTCGCGAGCAGTACGCCGGTTTCCGCCAGCGCGGATGGCGGGCGCGATCGCAAGGGTGGTGTGTCTCAGGTGGCGAGCCGCGACAAGAAGCAGCCGATGCTGCAGCGCGCGTCCTTCTTCGGTATGCGTGGCGGTAGCACCACGGTGAAGAAATAAGGAGCCGATCAAGCGGCCTGATGAAAGGCCGCTGCCTTTTTGCGCGAGCCTGCACGCCAGCGGGCTGCGATAAAGATGAGCAGCGGCACGGCGATTAAAAGCCTGAGCCAAGGGAAGCTCTTGTTGCTCACGACAATCTCATCGCCGGTTTCAAGGGGAGTATTCTGGCTGAGCACGAAGGGGCCGTAGCGGAGCACGGCGGCCTCGAACTCGCCGTCATTGCCAGCCTTGGTGAGGAACTCGCGTTGGCATTGCCACAGGGACTGCGCCGGACGATCCGAGCTGAGGGCGAGGCGATAGAAGCGCTCCATGAACTCCGGTGTGGAGCGATCCGAGACCGGCCAGAGGGCCACCGCGATCTCGCGTGCACCGGCGAGGGCGAAGCCGCGTCGCAGTCCTAACAGGCCTTCGCCGGATACCGCGGTGCCGGCACCGGACTCGCATGAAGAGAGCGTGACCAAGCGCGTGCCTTGCAGCGGGAGATTGGCCACCTCGCCGGGGAAGAGCAGGTCGTCCTCGCTTGAGATCAGCGGGCTGTCCGCGCCACGGAGTGCGGCGCGATGCAGCAGGAGGCCGCCGGAATAGAGCAGATCGGCATTCTCGTCGAAATCGACGGCGGCGCCCGAGTCGATATGTCCCGGCAGGAAGAAGGCATGGCAGCCGAGATGCAGGACGCCGGGAGCGGAAGAGAGATGGGCAAGCGCCTGCTCGTTCGCCGCGCCGTCTTGCAGGAAGACCGAGCCGCGGGGCGCGATCTTCTTGAGCCGCTTGGTCTCCTCCGCGGTGCCGGGCATGGAATCGAGATGTGAGAGCACCTCTAGCAGGCGGTCCTCGCCGGGATCGGCTGCACCCTTGGGAAACTCGGAAACCCCGAGGACGGTCCAAGGCTTGGAGCTCAACTTGACCTGGGAAGGGGTGCCGAGAAGGTCGCGGGCGCTGGTCAGGGTGACAATCTGGCGGTGCCGGGTGCAGAGCGGCTGCATGGCCTCATCCAGAAGAGCGGGGAGCGGTAGGAAGTGAAGTGCCCCATCCGGCGAGAAGGCGATGTGTTCCGTGCCTGCCGGGAGTTCATGGGCGAGAGGTTCCCAGAAGCCCGCATGCAGGGAGCGCAGGACACTGCGCAGCGTGAGCGTGGGAGGGGCGGAGCTTTTGCCGGCCAACTCGCCGGCACGCCAGGAGAGACGCTTGCGGAAGGCCTCCAGCCAGCGATCAAGATCGGTGGCGCTGCCGAGAGGAACCCACTTCGGCGGGCCTTCAGGCAGGATGATCACGGCACCGTAGCGGATCTCCGGCTCGGGCCCGACGGTGGTGTAGCGGCAGGCATCGATCAACGCCGTGCCCGGCTTGAGCGCGGTTTGGATCGCTTTCCAATCCGGCCGTGTTCCGCCTGAGCCTCCCTTCTCCGAGAGCATGGCGTCCAGCAGGCGGGCCTTGGTGGCGGCAAGTACGTCAGCGATACGGATACCATCCCCGGTGGCGCAGGGCAGGGAGACGAGATCCATGAGCTGGAGGAAATTCAGGCGTTCCTGTTCGCTGCCGGAGACGATCAGTTCGTCCAGTAGATCGAGCCCGCTCTTGGTGGCACGGTCGATCTCGGCCGCGGCTTGCGGGGAGTTCTGGAGCAGGGCGTTCCGTGCCAGATTGCGGGCAGTTTCCGCCACGCGGAGGTGGAGCGGTGGCAGGTATTTCTCCTGCAGGCGCGCGGCGCGGTGCAGGCTTTCGTCCGCGGCTTGGAGCTCGCCCGCCGCTTGTTGGGCGCAGCCGAGATTGTTCAGCGGAAGGATGAGGGAGGGGTGATCCGTGCCGACGGACTTCTCCAGCAGATCGAGCGCTTCGGCAAAGGCGGCACGGGCTTCGGCGGCATTGCCGAGTGAGAGGTCGAGCGCGCCGAGATTGTTGAGGTAAGGAAAGGCGCGGAAGGCGGCGGAGGGATCGCTGTAGAGTTCGCGGGCTTGATCGGCGGCCCGGTCCATGTCCTGCCGAGCCTCGCTGGTCTTGCCGAGGCGGAGCTGGGCGAGAGCGAGCTGGCTTTCCAAGCTGAGGCGTAGCTCCGGATCGTCGAAATGGAGGGCGAGGGCCTCGCTGCAAGCGGCGGCGGCGCGGGAATGGCTGCCCAAGGTGTGGAGGTAACGAGCGCGGTAGCCGAGGCGGCGCGCACGCAGTAGCGGTTCGTTCGCGGAGGTTGCTGCGAGAGAGGCCTCGAAGAGTGTCCCGGCTTCCGCGTAGTGACCTTGGGCGAGAAGGTTGAGGGCGAGGTGATCGCGGCCCAGCGAGAGTCCGGGCTCGCGTTCGGAAACTGGCAGACCCTCGCGCAGGGTGATGACTTGGCGGAGCCCGGCTTCAGCCTCTACGACCTTGCCCGAATCCTGACGGGTTAGGGCCAAGGCTTCGATCGCATCCGCCCGTTCCCCCGAAGGCGCGTTCTCCAGCAGCTTGGTGGCGAGCTCAAGATGGGGAAGCGCTTCATCAGCCTTGCCGGCTTCACGCTCGACAATTCCGAGGGCCTGCAAGGTGCGGCCGTATTCCAAGGAGTTCTCTTCCGTCTGCTCCTTCGTCCATGTCGCCTCCCAGTCCTTCGCCACGGACTCAAGTTCGTTCTCGGCCGCGGCGAGATCGTGGTGAGAAAGAGAGCTTTCCACATCCCCGGCTAGTGCCGCCGATGTGGCGAGCAGCGAACATGCGCCGAGCAGGGGATGGAGGCGGCGGGGAAGGGGCGACATGCCGGGGCGGGCAAGGATGAGCCCGATTCCGCGTGGTATCATTCCTGAAGGGCTCCGGATGATCAAGTACCGTCAGTTTCCCGGGGAAAGCGAAGAACCCGCTGAATTCGCTCGGGGGGAAGACGAAAGCAGCGGGTTTCCCTTGCGGGGTTTTTCGGGGGGATTCGCTGTAGGCTCGGTTCGGGGGGGGGCGGCCTCGCTTACGGAATCACAATGTCCGATTTTGCTCCGCTTCGCTATCACGCAATCGCGGAGCGTAGTTTCACGAAGGGTCTGTGAATAACCCTGTTAGGGGTCTGCGCTCGGGCGCTTTCGCCAATGCAAAGAGAGCGCGAGAAAGGGGACAAGTCCGGTACGCACAAAGCGCGCGATCCCGAGGGAAGGCGCGCTTCGTGGAGAAAAGTTCTACCAAGGGCTACTCCGCGGCAGGAGGAGGCTCGATGACCTGCACTCGCAGGAAGCCCTTCTGATTCAAGAGCGGGGCGGTGAAGCTCAGTGGGATACGGCCATCTGCCGCGGTGCCGATCGAGAGCGTTCCGGCGGCATCCTGCCAGAGATTCAGGTCGGGCGAAAACTGCACCTTCCATTTCGATCCGTTGGCCAGATTGTAAATGTCCGCCGGATTGAATTGATCCTGCGCAACCTCAAAGGAAACGGCGATCTCTCCTGCGGACTGGGCGAGGCTGAGCGAGGCCGGGCGATCGTTCTGATCCGCCGGGTTCGAGGCGAAGAAGACTTCGAGGATATCCGCGGAGCCGTCGAAGTCGGAATCGGGCTCAGGACTGGGCTCGACCTGAACCAAAGTCGCGATCTCGCTCGGAAATTGGGCCTGACCTGTGGCGGGAGGCGGATAGAAATCGGCGGCTGCGGGGTAGGATGTGCCCACGATTCTGGACTCCACCTCGGCCGGCGTGAGTGCGGGATTCTTCGAGAGCTCGATGATGGCCGCGGCGGTGGTCAGAGCGGCAGAGGGACTGGTGCCCGACATCGTGTCATAGCCTCCCGAGAGCGGGGTGTCGTAGTCGATGGTGCGGACATTCTCGCCGGGCGCATAGAGGTCCACCGGGTAGCCCCAGTTCGAGGTCGAGTATTTGGTGTTGGTGGTGCTGCTGGCACCGGCACAGATCACACCGGCACTGGAGCCGTAGACGGCGGGGATGTAACCTTCGGCCACATCCTTGTTCAGGTTGCCGGCGGAGACCACCACGGTGAGTCCGGCGGCCACGGCTGCGTCGATCGAACTTTTCAGCGTGTAGCTGCTCTCCGGGGTCTGCGTCCCGCTGGCGATGCAGATGACGCCCGGGATGCGCGGCGTGGTGGAAAGGTGCCGCGAGCGCGCGTTCAGCACGGCGGAAGCGATGTTCCCCGGATCGGTGTCGGAGTTGGCCTCGGTGGTGCCTTCGTAAACGTCGTAGAGGACGGCTTGGATCGGCGTTCCCTGTGCCGCGCCCGTCTCGGGGCCTGCGATCACCGAGAGCATCTTGGTGCCATGAGTGAAGGCCTTGGCCTTGCCGGCTCCCACGCGGACATTCGCGATGATGCTGAGCTTGGGATTGCGCTTGAACCAGGTTGCCCAGCCGTTGGTTTGCTTGACCCCGGTATCGATCAGGTAGAGCCGGACCGGATTCGTGGTCTCCTGATAGGAGTAGGACGTGCGGGCGAGATCGCCGCCGTCATTGAGGCGTCCGAGGGCCCAGCCGGCATCCTGAATATCGCCGTTCGGCACCATCCGCGCGGGTCCCTCCGCGTGCGCGTGCGCACACAGAAAGATAAAGGGCGCGCAGAGCAGCGCCCGGAAAAACCCGGTCACAGGACTAGACGAAGTTTCGCTCACGTTTTGGGAAGGTTGGCGGAGGGAGCTGGGGATGCATATCTAACTTCCTAACCATTTGTCCAGCTTTTATAATGAACTGCATATATGCTTTGAAGTCCGAAAATCCTTATAATTCCAAGGTCTTGGAAGCTGTATTTGTAAAAAATACAGCGAGGTTGATGATTCATTTTAAAAAGATTTAGCTATCTGTTTGGCTTTGCCTTGATAGCAAGGAATTGCTTATTATCACGCCGAAGCACTTGTTGTTTTTGGCATGCGGTTCCTCCTCGCCATTGCCCTGCTCACGACAACCCGGGGGGAATCGCTTCCCGGAGTAGGACCGCGTGTGCCGGAAGCGGCCCCGGTCGAATCCCTGCCGCCGGTGCGTGCCGCATCCGATGCAGGCGAAGGTGGAGAGCTGCTCGCTTCGCGGCTGACCGCGATTCAATTGCTCTCTCCGCAAGGTGGGGCGTTGAAGGAAGCGGGCCCGGGTCTCTCGGCATCGGAGGATCTTCTGCTGCCTTCGCCCCGGACTCTGGCTGCCCGTTTGGGGAAATGGCTGGATCGTCCGTTACGCGCGGATGCTTTGGCTGCGCTGGCGGACGAGATCCTGATCCACTACGATGGCGAGGGCCTTCCGGTCGTGGGAGTGGATGCCCTGCAGCAGGATCTCTCGAAGGGGGTACTGCAACTGCGGGTGGAAATCGGACGTTACGGTGAGGTCGGCGTGTCTAAGCCCAAGTATGGCGATCCCGAGAAAATTCAAAAAGGTCTGCACCTCCGGCCGGGTGAGCTGGTGCGGCGTGGCGAGATCGACGAGCAGACGGCGTGGTACGGGCGCACCAGTTTCCGGAAGCCCCGGCTCTTCGTTTCCCCCGGTTTGGAGCCCGCCACCGCGGATCTCCTGATCGACTTTGAAGAGACGAAGCCTTGGCTGGTGACGACCGGCTACGAAAACAGCGGGCCGGATATCCTAGGGCGCGACCGCTTCCTGCTGGGAGTGGTCGGCTGGACGCCCGGCGAGCATCTGCTGGCCTGGCAGAGCGTCGTGGGCATGCCGGCCTCCTCCTTGCTGGCGAACTCCCTGCGCTGGGAAATTCCGTTTCATGCGAGCCACCAGCGCCTGCAACTTGATGCGGCTTATGCGGAGGTGCTCTCGCGCTATGCGACCTCCGGTATTCCAGTGGAGAGCGAAGGCTCCTCGTGGTCGTTCGGGGCCCTGCACAAGATTCCGCTGCCCTCCTGGGGTGGTTGGCGGCAGAGCTTCGGAGTCGGCTTGGAAGCGAAGGGGACCGACCAATTCCTACTTTTCGGCGGTGGATCCTTTTCTCCGGGCGAGGTAGTGCTGGTCCACGGGAAGCTCAGCCACGAGATGGTCCGGGCTTGGGAGAGCGGGGGGGCTTCCTTCGAGAGTTCGCTTTACGCGGCGCCAGGCAGCTTGGGAGGGAAGAACGAGGATCCAGCCTTCGAGGCCTACGATCCGGCGGCAGACTCCAGCTACGTCTTCGGTCGCTTTTCCGGAGAAGGGTGGTGGACGCCCGGCGCGGACTGGCAGCTCCGCCTGAGGGGTGGGGCGCAGCTTGCGGATTCACGGCTTCTGCCTGCGGAGCAATTCGCGGCGGGGGGCTACCAGACGGTGCGCGGCACGGCGGAGCGCGAGTTCTCCGCGGACTGTGGATGGAATCTCTCCTTGGAGCTGCTCTCGCCACTGATTTCGCCGGTAAAGGGGTGTCACTTCCGGATGCTGGGTTTCTTCGATCATGCGGCGTTGGATCAGCGGGGTGGGCCGCAGTCCTCGCTTTCCGGAACCGGGCTGGGTGTCCGGATGCGTTTGGTGGACCACATCGATCTGCGCTTGGACCACGGCTGGCGCTTGGATGAGGCGGAGAATCGCACGCATTTCGGCGTGAATGTGAGCTTCTGACAGATTTTTTGAGGTCCGGAAATCTTTGATTTCCAAAGCTTCTGTTCGTCCTGATGAAATTGTTTTAGAGAATTCTCAGATTTTTTGGAAATCCGCGGAGCTGGATTGCGATTGGTTCAGTAATGACGAGCTACTCCCCCAGCTTCCAGCACAAGACCGCCGCTCCGGGGGGGGCGATCCGGTCCATGGGAGCCAAAGGAGAAGCAA
This sequence comes from Luteolibacter rhizosphaerae, assembly GCF_025950095.1. NCBI lineage: Bacteria > Pseudomonadati > Verrucomicrobiota > Verrucomicrobiia > Verrucomicrobiales > Verrucomicrobiaceae > Neoluteolibacter > Neoluteolibacter rhizosphaerae. Next base: position 101,391 of record NZ_JAPDDR010000004.1, read on the forward strand.
GTCGTGGAAGCGCGGCGCAAGGTGACGGGGGTCGCCAAGTGGCCGCTACCTTCCAGCACGCGGAACTCCGGATGGGGGGAACGGCTGGCAGGAACGGGAATCCAATCAATCGTGCGAGCCGGGGGGCTTTGCATGCTGGATCCCGCCTCCTGTGCCGTCTGTCCGGCTACCGCCCCCCAGGGAACGGCGCACCACCGGATGCTCAGCCGGTGGCGCCGCCAACCCTGACATTTTCCAGCCATCGGTATCATGGGCTCATCGAGCGGGATCGGGGGATCCCGTTGCGCCACTAACACCGGACCGGGGTGGTCTTTGCCCCGGCTCAAAAAAGTCGGAATCGCCAATCCGGGGGGATTAAAGCGGTTCCGGCTTTTTGCTTTTGCAGGAGAGGGAGTCCTCGGGGCGGCTGGGGAAACCGCTCAGCCGCGGTTGCCGGGGATCAGAGATTCCAGCGGGCGAGACCCGCCACCGAGATGGACCATCGCGTGGCAATTGGCACAGACCACTGCGAGGTCATCCAGATGTGTGAGGGTGCCGTCACCTGCTTCTGACCGTGGCTTGCGATGGTGGACCTGTGCGAAGCCGGCTCCTAGTTCTCCGTAAACTTCCTCAAAATCGAAAGCGCAACCGGGAGTCTCGCAGCGGAGGCGTCCATCCGGAGCAAGGGTCTTGGCATGTTCGAGCTTGGCTTTCCTGAGGGCTGTCTCACGAGAGCGGTGGCGCACCAAGCTCTCCTTTGGGATTCCTTCGAATGCTTGAAGGAGTCCGGTTTTCGCTCCCAAGCGGACCCCGTGCTTTCTCATGTAATCCGACCAGAGTTCTTCCAAGTCGGAAGCAGCAGGGTGGGAGATGCTCACTCCGGAAGACTGGGAATTCATCGGTAGACCGGAAAGGATGTCATCCGCATGGGGACGCACATCGAAGGGAGGATCCGATGCGGGATCCAAGACGGCATCGGGGACGAATTGCACATAGAGCGCCCGCTTGCCCTTGGCGGCCAGCTCTTCGTTCCAATGAGGCCGCTCGAAAGGGGATCGGGTGACCCATCCTGAAGCCACGATGCCCTTGGGTTCCACCGCTTGGCGAAGAAAGAATATTCTCGAGCCAAGAGGGATCGCGCGCGTCCGACCACAACTCCACCTGATGCGACCGGGAACTTGGCCGCGATCGATGATGCCGAAGAGATCGGCCAAGTCGGGCGAACTGAATTCCTTCGGGTTCCAGGTAAGAAGGTAGGCTGGCATTTTTTTGGGGGGAAGCATCGCAGGAGATCCCGCGGCCAGGCGGGAAATGGAACTCAGTCGCGGAAACAGATCTCGAAGCGATTCCCGCAGGGGTCTTCAAAGAAAACGGCGTAGTAGCTTTCTTCGTAGTCCATCGGGCCCTCGATGTTACGGGCTCCCGCGTTGCGAGCGATGGCAGAGATGCGATCCACTTCCTCTTGGCTGGCCGCTTGAAAAGCGACCCGGTTCTCGTTGGCGAGATGGGAAGGCGATTCGGTGATACCGAAGAATTGGGAGCCATCCATGGACTCGAATTGAAGCCAGCCCTCGACGTCCTGTTCGCGGATGAAGCCGAGCGCGGGGAGGAGGATCCGGTAGAAGCTCTCCGCCGCCGCGAGATCGGGGACGCGCAAGTCGATGTGATCGTAGAGGCGGGGCATGATTCAGGGGCGCTCGTTCCAGTAGACGATCAGATTCTTGGTCGCACGGCCGGCGGCGATGATGTCCGGCTTCCCGTCGCCATTGAGGTCGGCCACCTTGAAGTCCTCGCAGGCCATGGTGTTGTCATCGACAGTGGCGTGAAGCTTCCACATGCTGCCATCCTCCACAGTGGGAATATAGAGGCGGATGCCGACCTTCTGGTTCTTATCCGCCTTCCTCCAGCCCGCGATGATCTGGTCGTAGCCGAGCCCGAGGAAATCGGCAGTGGCGAGGGCGTGGCCTTCCGCAAGGCCATCATCTAACAGGACGCGCTTGGCCGACCAGAGTCCGTCCGCGGCTTCGGGGTTCACGGCCACCTCGTTGCCGTGGAAGGGCTCAATGGTGGCGATCATGCGCTTGCCATCCGGCAGCTTGCCAAGGCGAACTTCCCCGCTGCCCTTTTCCGTCATGCGGGTGGGGTTCCAGCCGTCGCCGGCCTTCCGGAGCAGGTGCACTCCTTCCTTGCAGGCGACGAGCATCGACTCGCCCGGAGTGCCGGGCCAGGTGACGGGATCGAAGTTGTGGGCGAGGTGAAACTGGTCGCTGATCACGAAGGTGGGCCACTGCTTGCCTGCTTCCTTTTGCGGCTGGTAGCCGAGGAAGCGGATGCCATCGCCCTCGGTGTTCACGTTGTTGCAGCCGTGCAGGGGCAGGACGGCGAGGAAGAAGCTCTCCGCCGCTTCCTTCACCCAGTACATGCGGTGGACCGTGGGCTCGCGGTGCTGCTCCTGCGCGGTCCACTCCCCGGTCCTGTCCCCGGGTGCGGTGAGGGTGAAAACGGCGCCGCTATTCTTGGTGTCCCCGGGATTCCATTCCGCGCCGATGGCGACCTCCGCTTTCTTGTCGTGATCGATATCGCAGGCGGCGACGCAAACGTGATCAAGCTTGGTGAGAGCGCCGGTCATGCGGTGCTTGCTCCACTCCGGGTTCTTGTACCACAAGGTCTCCTTGGCATCGACGAGCACGATGTCCTGCTTGCCGTCGCCATCGATGTCCGCGATCGAGAGTCCGTAGCCGATGCCCAGCTTGGCATCGAGGGTTTGGGCGCGAAACTTGGCAGGCGGGGCCTCTGGCAGGGCGTGCAGCGGGGCGGCGAGGAGCAGGTAGAGGAAGCGGCGCATGGCGGGGATGGATACGTGGAGGTGGAGCTGAAACTTGGAGGAGGAATGACGAATGTCGAATTTCCGAATTCGGAATGAAGTGTGTCGGGGAGGAGTTCGTCATGCACGGAAGCATGCGGTCGATCCTGGCGTAAGATTGCCATGCGCTTTCGCCTGCTAGTTTGCCTGTCGCTCCCGGTGCTCGCATCCGCCCAGGAAGATCCGGATCGTCCGGTGGCGCGGACGGCAGCCTTGGTGGCAGAGGAGACGGTGGCGCGAATGAAGTTGCCTGCGGGCTTCCGGGTGGAAGTCATCGCGCACGAGCCGGAGGTGGTGCAGCCCATCGCGTATACCATCGATGACCGCGGGCGCCTGTGGGTGCTGGAGTGCACGAACTATCCGGAATCCCCGGGTGTGGCGAAGGACAAGGTGCTGGTCTTCGAGGATGCGGATGGCGACGGGAAGTTTGAGAAGCGTAGCGTCTTCTGGGACAGGGCGACCTTTAGCAGCGGGATTGCCGTGGGCTTCGGCGGGGTGTGGATCGGTTCGCCGCCGAACCTGCTTTTCATTCCGGATCGGGATGGAGATGCGGTGCCGGATGGCGAGCCGGAGATCGTGCTTGATGGCTGGGGCGCAGAGGACACCCACGAGACGCTGAACAATTTCACCTGGGGGCCGGATGGCTGGCTGTATGGAACGCAGGGAGTATTCACCGAATCGCGGGTGGGCAAGCCGGGCGCGGCGGAGGCGGAGCGGGTGCCGGTCAACGCGGGGGTGTGGCGATATCACCCGCAGCGCAAAGTCTTCGAGCGCTGGTGCGAGGGCGTGAGCAACCAGTGGGGCATGGACTGGAATGATCAGGGGGAGGCCTTCTTCGCCGCCTGCGTGGTGCCGCACATGTGGCACGCGGTGGAGGGCGCGCACTACACGCGGCAAGCGGGGTCGCACTTCAACCCCCACGTCTATGGAGACATCCGCACCATCGCCTGGGGCCGCTATGAGAAGGCCGGCTACTGCGGCGCGATGGTTTACCTCGGGGATGCCTTTCCAGCGGAGTGGCGGAACAACTTCTTCTTCCACGACGTGCACATGAACCGGCTGCGCTGCGAGACCTTCTCCCGGAAGGGATCGGGCTACCGGAGCTCGCGGAAGACGGATTTCATCCACAGCCCTGATGCTTGGTTCCGCGGGCTGTCCCCGCAGTATGGACCGGATGGCGGGGTCTTCATCAGCGACTGGTATGACAAGGTGCCCTGCCACCAGCAGCGGGCCTTCACCGATCGCTCGAACGGGCGGCTCTACAAGATCGTGAACGATGCGGTGAAGCCGAAGGCGGTGGATCTCGGCAAAGCGAGCGACATGGAGCTGGTGGAGATGCAGCTCCATCGGAACGATTGGTATGTGCGACATGCGCGGCGGCTGCTTCAGGAGCGCGGGGCGAAGCCGGGGACGGTGGCGGCGCTGGAGAAGATCTTGTTCGAGCATCCCGATGATACCCGGCAACTGCGGGCACTGTGGGCGCTGCATGGCATGGGTGCCTTGAGCGAGGCTGCGACGCTGCGGGCGATGTCGGCGTCGTCCGAGTGGGTGCGCGGCTGGGCGGTAACCTGTGCCTGCGAGCAAGGTTCACCGGACGAAGCGATCCAAGTGCGGATGCGAAAGATGGCGGATGAGGATGAATCGCCCAGTGTGCGGCTGCGGATCGCTTCCGGGCTTCAGAAGCTGCCGCTGGTGCGGCGCTGGCCGATCCTTGCGGCACTCGTGGGTCATGAGGGTGATGATGAAGATCACAACCTGCCGCTTATGAATTGGTATGCAGCCGAGCCCGCGGTGGCGGCGGATCCGGTGCGTGGCGTCGAGCTGATTGCGGCGACACGGCAGGGAGCCCTGCTGGAGTTTGTGCCGCGACGGATCGTGGCGGTGGCGCTGGAAGATTCCGCCAAGGCTTCCGAGGCGATGAACGGGCTGGCCCGTCTTCTGGCAGATGCGGACAGCGCGGTGAGAGGGGATATCTTGAGCGGCATGCTGGAGGGCGCGAAGGGGCAGAAGCGTTTGCCCGAGCCCGCTGCATGGCCGGAGGCCTATAAGAAAATTTCCAGCGATAGCGACGAGAAGGTGCGCACGCAGGCTCGCGAACTGGCGCTCCTGTTTGGTAGCTCCGCTGCGCTGGAGCAGTTGCGCGCGGTTCTATTCAACGATAAGGCGGTGCCCGAGGCCCGGCGCGAAGCCTTGGCGGCGCTGATCGTTCAGGGCGATACCACCCTGCTGGAACCCTTGCTGAAGCTGGCGGGGGAGGCGGGTCCGCTGCGTGTCGATGCCCTGCGCGCGCTAGCGAACTATGATGAGCCCCGTGTTTCGGGAATACTGATCGCGGTTTACCCGAAGTTGTCGCCTGCCGAGCAAACTGCTGCGCTGACCACTCTTGCGGCTAGACCTGCGGGAATCTCCGCGATGCTGGCGGCCATCGATGCCAACGCGATTCCGAAGAAGGATCTCACCCCGCAGCTTGCCCGCCTGATCCAAGGCGCGAAGAAGCCCGAGTTCGATCAGTGGCTGGCCGCGAATTTCGGAACGCTGCAGCCGACCAATGCCGAGCGGCAGACGGAGATCACGCGCTACGGAAAGTTCCTCGGCGAGGAGGCGATCCTGCATGCCGATGTGAAGAACGGCCGCGAGATCTTCGTGCGAACCTGCGCGGCCTGCCATACGATGTTCGGAGCGGGCGGGAAGATCGGGCCGGAGCTGCCCGGGAGCTTCAAGGACGTCGGCTATCTTCTGCAAAACATCCTCGATCCGGATGCCGTGATCGGACGCGATTACCAGCAGACCTTCATCACCACGAAGGACGGCAAAATAGTGGCAGGCGTGGTGGCCGCGGAGGATGGTGCCAGTGTCACTCTCAGAACCCTTGCCGAGTCGGTCACGGTCCCGAAGACGGAGATCACGAAGCGGGAACTGAGCCCGCAATCCATGATGCCCGCGGGCCTTCTTTCGGGATTGGAAGAGCCCGAGGTGCGGGATCTATTTCTATACCTGAGGCAATCGAAAAATCCTTAAGCCGAGCGTTCTCATTTCGCACTCGCGGAGGGTAAACAATCGATCAGGAAACGTCCGGCGCGACGGGCATCACGGGTGAGTGCCAGGCTTTCGCGTTTCAGCGGGTTCACCTCGGTCGCGGGGTTGGTCTCTTCCTCTGGCTCATTTTGTTGCACCACCTGAGGCTTGGATGCAGGGGCTGGTTGCGGGGATTGATTGTCGATCAGCACGATGACCGCTGCGATGGCTGCCGGTGCGACGAACCAGATCCAGCGGCGTTCCGGCACCGGCCTTTGCCTGCGGTCCAGATCACGCAGGATTCTGCTCTCCAAGCCCGGCGGGGCGTTAGCCTCCGGCTTCTGGCCGCGCAGCAGCGCGCCGATCTCGTCATGGGCGTCGTGGTGCTTCATGGCATGCTTCCTTGAGGTTCGGGCAGGGGCGGGGGATGTGCAAGCCCGGCGGTGCTGCGGGCGCGTTCGGCCAAAAGCTTGCGGGCGCGATGAAGGATCACCTTCACGGCGCCTTCGCGTTTGCCCAAGATCGTGGCGACTTCCTTCAGCGGCAGTTCCTCGCGATAGTGCAACCAGAGCGCGCTGTAGGATTCCGGGGGAAGTTCACGTCGGGCCAGTTCCCACAAACGCAGGGCCGCGCTGGTGGGTTCGCTTGTTTCGGCTTCGGGAATGTTCTCCGGCAGCGGCTTCTTTTTGCGCAGTGCGGCGATGGAGAGACGTCGTCCGATCGTGAAGAGCCAGGGGAGAAGGGGCTGGGCCGGGTCGTAGCGGTGGATCTTGTCCCAGGCCCGCAGGAAGGTTTCCTGCGTGAGATCCTCCGCATCCTGCCGCTGCTTCGTGAGCGTCAGCAGGAAGGCGAAGACGCGGGCGTGATAGCGCTTCACGAGCATGCCGAATGCCGCCGAGGATCCGTCCCGCGCGAGTCGCGCGAGCACCGGATCCTCGTGGCTGTCGTGATGGTTCAAAGCGTGGCAGTGTGGCGGGAATCCGCCGTAGATGTCACTTCTTCTCGTCCGCGGCCTTTTTCATCAGGCCCAGCCATTCGCCCACGGGCAGGCTGAGCGTCGCGGCGATTCCGGGTTTGTCGGGCATCGCGGCGATGTCGCATTTCAGGTCCAGCCCTTCGAGCTTGGGGTCGGCCACTTCGGCGAAAGCGATCACGCCATCGAGCATGCGGCGCATGCGATCGGCGGCGGCGGCATCGGCGGCTTCCACCCCCGCACGCACGTTGAAGCGTCCGGCGGTTTCGGATACCGCCAGCTTCAGGCCGCGCGCCATCTTCAGGATCCGCGCCGCATCCGCAGGCAATTCGATGCCAGCCAGCCGGGCCCGTCCGCAGATCAGGGGCTTGGAGCCATCTGCCGTGAAGAAGGCGTCGGCACTGCCCGGGGCACCACCTTTCAGGGTATCGAGCGCTCCCTTCAGCAGCGTCTCCTGACGGCTGAAGACCAGCAGGCTTTCGCTGGCAAAGGCCGCGTGTTGCGTCGTGCCCTTGTCCTTCCAGGTGTGCACCTTCACTCCGGAATAGTCGCTGGAGGAATAGTCATCCGCACTCTTCACCACTTCTTCCATGTGGGCCTTGTCGAAGGTGCCGTCGATGAGCACCACGGCGTGGTCTTTCTTCCCATCGCCATAGAGCGTCACGTCGCGCAGGTCGCTCACCGGGTGGATCGAGAACATGCGCTTGAAGGCGCGGAGATGATCGCCGTGCTTGTTCTCGATCTCGGCGAAGACCGCCTTGCCGGTCTCGCTGCCGCGCATGGAGTCCAGATCGGCATGGAGCAGCCATTCGGCATTGGAGGGGATCTCGGCGGGGTTGAGCTCACCTGCGCGGAGCGGTGCCGCCAGGGCGAAGAGGCAGAGGATAGCGTTTCGAGTCTTCATGGAGGATTGGGGTATCTGCAACGGGGTACGCAGAGCGCGGGCGCAAAGGTTACAGGAATCGCGAATTCGTGTGGTGTCTCACTGGATTCTTGCGGCGCGAGGGAATCGGCGCTGTGAGTGGCAGGGTGCCCGCCCTCCTCCTGCGCCTCCTGCTCGCTCTGGCGATGCTGGCTTGCTCGCAGGGGAATGAAGTCCTCACGAGTGCCGATTCCATTCGCGAGCTGGCACCCGAGGAAGCGGCGAAGGGCTTGGAGGTGAAGCTCGAGGGCGTGATCACCTTTGCCAACGAGCCGGCGATCACGCTGTTCATCCACGATGGCAGCGGTGGGGTCTTCATCGAGCAGCCTCCGGAAGGAGGTGACAACTGGCCGCGCACCGGAGACCGGGTGGAAGTGACCGGTGTCACGGGTGCGGGCCTCTTCGCCCCGGTGATCCGGGGTGTCGATGGCAAGGCTCCGGAAATCCGGGTGCTCGGGCACGATGCCCTGCCTGAACCCCGGCCGGTGAGCGGCAGGGAACTCGCCCGACCGGAGATGGACTGCGAGTGGGTCAGTGTGGAGGCCCAGGTGAGGGAGGTCTTCATGAACGATGGCGACATCGTCTTCGAGTGCGAAGCGGGCCCCTGTGACTTCCATGTTTTGTTAGAGGGACCGCTGCCCCCGGAGTCGGTGCCTTGGGATCTGGCGGAGAGCTCCGTGCGAATCCGGGGCGTGGTGGCGACGATCTTCAACGGCCGCCGTCAGATGACCCGGCGCTTCATGCGGGTGAATGCGCTCCCCGACGTGGTGCCTCTGCAAGCGCCGGGCCTCGAGGCTCAGCCGCGACTGGTGAGAGCGGACGAGCTTTTCCGTCTGAAGGGGGCGGGAGGTGAGGATCTGGTTCAGGTCCGGGGCATCACCACGCTGGCCGTTCCGGGTCGCGGCCTTTTTCTTCGCACCGATGGCGGAGGGCTTTGGGTGCAGACGGCCCAGCCCATTGCGGCCAGACCCGGTGCGGAAGTCGAGGCCACGGGGTGGGCCCGTGCCGGAGCGATGAAACCGATCTTGCGGGCTCGTGCCGTGCGGGTGACGGGTGAGGGGAGTCCTCCGGAAGCGCTCGGCATGGAATCCCTGCAAGTGCTCAACGCCCGGCATGAATCCGAACTCGTATCGATCGAAGCCGAACTGCTCGATGTCTTCCGCGGCGAGGAAGGAACCACGATCGAACTGCGCGACCCCGGCATGATCTTCCGTGGCTTGCTGGCCGAGCATGATGGCGCGTTGCCGGATCTTGTCCCCGGTTCGCGGCTGCGTGTCACCGGCATCGCCCAGATCACCTCGGCGGGTGCCTTCTCGCCGCTGCAAGAGGAGGACAAGCTGTTGCTGCGGATGCGAGTACCGGCGGACGTGCAGGTGCTGGCCCTGCCTCCCTGGTGGACCACGCGCCGGGTGATCATGGCCGCCGCCGCCATCATCGCGGGCATGTTGGGGATCTATGCTCTGGTGCGGGCGAAGCGCCTGCGTGAACAAGAGACGCAGCGCCGCGAGTTCGAGGCGGTGCTGGCCGAGCGCGGTCGCTTCGCGCGTGAGATCCATGATTCGCTGGCGCAAGGACTGACCTCGATTTCGCTGCAACTCGAGTGCGTGCGCGACGAGGTTGGGGCCGATGCCTCGCGGGCACGCCATCACTTGGAGACAGCGCGTGGTCTGGTAAGGGATAGCCTGCGTGAGGCCCGCCGGACGGTGTGGAACCTCCGGCCTCTCGCGCTCGGTGAAGCGGATCTGGCCACCGCGCTCCAGCAGTTCGCCCAGGATCTCACCCGCGATGGCAAGGTCGCCAGCGCGCAGCAGATCGAAGGCACGCCGCGACCGCTGCCACCTGATCACGAGAGCGCCCTGCTGCGGATCGGCCAGGAGGCGATGACCAATGCCATCCGCCATGCTGCGCCCTCGAAGATCCTCGCCCGCCTGCGTTTCGGCAGTGATTGGGTCACGCTCTCGGTGATCGATGACGGCCGCGGCTTCGATGTCGCGGAGCGTGTGGGAAAAGGTTATGGCCTTACCGGCATGCACGAGCGTGTCGCCGCGTTGGGAGGAAGTCTCACGATCGACAGCATGCCCGGAGAGGGCACCGAAGTTTCAGCCACCTTGCCGACATGAAGAAGCCCATCCGTATCCTTCTGGCCGATGACCATCCGCCCTTGCGCGCGGGGCTTGCGGCGATCCTCAATGGCCAATCCGATTTCAAGGTCGTGGCGGAAGCGGGCAGCGGCGCGGAGGTGATGCGATCGGCTGAAGTGGCGGACGTCTACATCCTCGACCTGCGAATGCCGGATGGTGATGGCATCCAGACCATCCGCGATCTCATCGCGCGTGATTCCGCGACCCATGTCATGGTCCTTACCACCTACGATAACGAGGAAGATATCTTCCGCGCACTGGAGGCGGGTGCCCGCGGCTACCTGCTCAAGGACACCACCAGCGAGGAACTCGTAGCCGCGGTGCGGCAGATCCATGCCGGAGAGCGCTATCTCCCGCAGGCAGTCGCCGCACGCCTCGCCGATCGCTTGATCCGCCCCAATCTCACCCCGCGCGAACTGGATGTGCTGCGTCTCGTTTCGCGGGGGCGCACCAACAAGGAGATGGCCTCCGCCATGTTCATCTCGGAAGAGACGGTGAAGACGCACATGAAGTCGCTCTTCCAGAAGCTCGGCGTGCACGACCGGGCGGAAGCGGTGTCGGTGTCCTTGCAGCGAGGATTGATCCGGCTGTAGGCGCCTCCCTTAAACGGGGGAGACAAAAACCCCGTGTCCACGCCGTGGACGCGTGGGGGGCGAAGATATTGGATGATAGGTGAACCCTCCCGCCCTGCGGTCCGACCCGCCGCATGCGGTGAAACCCCATCCCTGGAAAATCCATGAAGCCCACCTCTCGCCGCATCTCTTGCGGTCTCCTCGCCTTGTCCCTGTTCTCCCTGATGGAGGCCCGCGCCGGTCTCATCGCGACTCTCGATGCCAGCTCGCTGGATGTCCTCCCGGACGCCACGGTCGTGCTCAACTATGTCGCTCCCCTGACCCAAGGCAGCGGGGCTGCAGAGATCACCGTGCCGGGCGCTTGGACCAATTCACTCACCATCAACTCAGCCGTGGTGCTGCAGGAGTTGAAAGCCTTCCAAGGCAACGGGCGCGTGAAGATGGATGTTTCCATGGCGGCCCCTCCCGCAGGCTGGTTCCAGATCCATGTCGCCTTCCAAGGCGACGGGCTCGGATGGACGCAGATCAATGATGTGATGGGCAGCGGCACCGCCTTCGATGGCACCATCGAACTCGATTTCTCGCAGCTCAATCTGGCCGGCGTGCCGGAGGCTCCGACTTGGGGGCAGATGATTCTCATGACGAACACCGGACAGCCGCACACCGTGAAGATCGACAACATCCGCGTGGTCTCTCCGGAAGCGCCCAAGCCCGCGGTCGCCTACGTCTTCGACACGACGACGGAAGGGTATGGCAAGCCGGCGGCTGCCTACTCGCCGCTCTTCGGTGGCTCGCTGGCGGTCACGTCTCCGGTCGATAGCTGGGAGTGGCACACGGACCGTTCCGGCATGGGGGTGGAGATGACGGCCAAGCTGCAAGAGGCGGCAACGAATGGCGGCCACTTCAGCGTGGATGTCTTCGGCCCCGCGGGTTCCCTCGCCGGGTTTACCTTCTCCGCCTTCATCCAGCCATGGAACACCTGGGCATGGTCGCAGACCGATCTCACCGTGGCGGCCCTGGCGGTGGAGCCGCTCGAAGGCGGGATGGAAGTGGCCCGGGTCCGGGTGCCGATCTCGGCCTTTGGCGCGACCCTGACCAGCCAGCCCGGCTACAACCACGGCTTCGGCTTCCAGCGCCCGCCGGGTACCACGATCTACTTCGACAACGTGATGGTCACGCCGTCCGCCTCCCGGAAGATCGACTTCGCCACAGGTCTGGAGAACTTCGTTCAGGAAGCTGGCAGCACCGTCGCCCACGTGGCAGCCCCCGGCAGCGGGGCCCTGCACATGGAGACGCCGGAGGACCCGGCATGGGGTGCCCGGGCATTCTTCAGCTCAGAGGCGGGGGGCAAGGTGGCGGAGATGCACGCCAGCCTGCAGAAGGCGGCGGTCACCGGCGGAACCCTGCGTTTCAAGATTTACGAGCCCTACCTCATCGACAAGACCGAGAACTTCACCGGCATGTATGTGAGTGTCGGACTCAATGGCACGGAGCCCCAGTTGCTCGAACCGCTCTGGGTGGGTGCGGATGAATTCACCGAAGGTGCTGCGGATGCCACGCCGCCGGGCTTCGTCCGGACGGTGAGCATCCCGCTCTATCCCGCGGGCTCCACACAGATCGATGGCTTCGTGTTGTCTCAAAACGCGGGCGTGTATGAATTCATGGTCGGCACAAACATGAGCGGTGCAGGGCTGGCAGGACTCTATCTCGACGATTTCGAGATCGTGGCTCCGGCTGATCCGGCGATCATCCATCTGCCCACCCTTCCTAACGGAAACGGTGGGATCATCGGGCGGGTGCTCACGAACTCGGAAGGGGATTGCAGCTACGCCGCCGTGAACCTGCCCCCCGGAGTGGTGATCAATCCAGCAACGGGACTCGTGACCGGTGCCCCGACTCAGGATGGCAACTACGAGATCACCTTCTCGGTGACCTCGGGGGGAGTTACCGCTTCCGAGTCGGTGGTTTGGGTCGTCAGTTCCGGCGCCAGCGGAGTCGTGATCACTTCGTTCACCCGTAGCGGGGGATCGGTCACGCTCACTTGGAGCGGTAGCACCGCGGTGACGGTGCAGCGCTCCACCACGATGACCGCCGGAAGCTGGGAGGCGATCAGCACCGCCGATGCGGATGGGACCCACACGGATTCCTCGCCACCGGCCGGTCGCGCCTTCTATCGGGTGCTGACGCCCTGATTCGTGTCATTCCTTGCTCCGGTTTTGCTAGCGGCTCCGTTCATCGGCGGAGCCGTTTTGCAAGAAAGCGGCTCATCCACACGGGCTGGGGTCCGGTTTTTTGGAGAAGGAAAGCAGAAGGAATGGTTTTCTAAAAAGTTCAGAACAATGAAGCTTGCAATGTTAGAGTATTTTGGGTTTTTCTAAGCGGCGTGATCGGGGGATCTAAATTTACAAGCGGACCGACTGTAGAGCTGATGGTGACACCGGCTTCCGTGTCGAAGGGCTTCAACTGGTCCGCGTCCCTGTTCGTTTTGGCTTCCGCGCTCCTCTTCGGAGGCGCCGCCGGCAATTGGTTCTCCACCGGTTTGGTTCAGGATTCCTTTCTTCTTCGTGGCTTGCAGCTTTCCACCGGCGCCCTTGTCATGGGAATGGTGGTTTCCTCGCTGGGATCCTTGATTTTCGGGCGTCATCCCATCCGCTGGGGTGTCGGCATGCCCTTTCTGGTCTACGTCGTCGGCAGCCTGACGGCTCTCGTTTCCGGTCGCGATGGCGCAATCAGCTTGCTATACGGCGCACCGCTTTTCCTCGGCCTAAGCTTCGCCGCCGGAGTCATGAGTGCTTTCCTGGTTGACGGGATCTCGTCCCGCATCTCCCGCGCCTAAACTTCTTCGAGGGACGAAGGGTCAGGTTTGACCGATATTTCGTGATTTTTGAAAATCGGGCCATCCGGCTGCGATTGGGAGCAGTGATGACCTCGAAGCTCCCCCTTCCCATGGACTTCTCCCAAGATCCCGAGCATGAGTCCTTCATGACGGGTTCGCGCGAATCCGATCATACGGATCGGGTCACGGAGGAACGGACGGTGACACGTCGTTCCCCGGGAATGTGGACCGGCTCGAAGGAAGGGATCCTGACCACAGTGATCGCCTTCGGCGGGGCTCTGCTTTTCGGGGGTGCGGCTGGCTCGTGGTTCGCGCCGGGGGATTCGGGCTGGCCGATGCAGGGTTTGGTGATGGCGCTAGGCTCCATCGCGATGGCCTTCGTGGTATCCCTCTGCGGATCTCTGTTCGTGAATCGCAACGCGATCTTCTGGGGCATGGGAATGCCATTGCTGGTCTACGTCACCGGCACCATTTTCGCCCTTCTCTCCGCCCACACCGGGGCCGGACTCTTTGTCTGGGGCGCACCGGTATTTCTTGGCTTGGCAGTCGCCGCCGGAGTGATGACGGCCTACGCCGTGGATCGCGCCGAGTAAGAGGCCGCCATCGGTGGCCTTTCTTCTTCCGACCTCTTGCGAAATGCAGGCGGCCGGATACGTGCGTTTACGCTCCCGCGATTGCGTGATGGTGGGAGGGGTAAAAATCGGACATCTTGTTCTCGTAAGCAACGCCGCAGCCCCCCACGCGACCGAGCCTGCAAATCCCCCCGACCGCCTCCCCCTAAGGCAGACATCCCCCCGAACCTCGTCTTCCCCCGGAGACGAAAATGCCCCCACGGAAACACCCGCCGCCCTCGTTCCCCCAACGGTGCCGGCGGGTTTTTCTTGCCCGGATTCATGCATTATAAAATCCGAGGATGCTCACAACTGTTTGTGAGTCAGTTTGCGGCGGAGGAGGGTGTGATTCTCTGTTGGCCTCTCCGGGATGGAGGTGCCACCCTGAAGGCCCTTGCACCGGTCCTGCCGGCGCCCCGGGTCCTGCGAGTGCGGGGCCGAGGGAACCAATCCCCGGAACAAAGAATGGAAGTACGAAGATCCTTCCCGTGGTTGCTAATCAGTGATGTGGATGACACCCTGCTCGGCGATGCAGGGGGGCTCGACGCCTTCTCCCGGGAGTGCATTGGGGTGCTTCTGGTGCTCAATTCGAGCCGACCGGCGGCGAGTGTGGAGAAAACCTTCGCAGACATTTCGAGTGGCCCTGAACTGGCGGGGCGCATCACCGGGATGGGAACGGAGGTTGAGATCGGCGGCCGGAAGCGGAGCGACTGGCAGGAGATGTTTGAGGGGTGGGAACGAGCTCCGGTGGACAGGCTGATGAAGCGGATGGGATTCCCGGCGCATGCGGCGGAGATGCAAACCGCGTTCAAGGCCAGCTTCGCGGTGCCGCGAAGCCGCTGGACGGAGGTGAGGAAAGCGGTGCTCGCGGGGTCTCCCGGGAGCAAAGTGATCTGCTCCGGAGAAGGCGACTTCGACGTGATACCGGCTGCGGCTGGCAAAGACCGGGCTGCACTATGGGTGGCAGGGGAACTAGGGATCCCGGCATCCCGCTGGGGAGTGGCTGGCGACTCCGCGAACGATTTGGCCGTCTTCCATGCTGCCCCGCGGGCGATCGCCGTGGGGAACGCGCGGCAGGAACTCCTGCGGAATGCGGATCCCGCGAAAACTTATCATGCAACTCGCTCCCACGCCTGGGGGCTGATCGAGGGGCTGAGGCGCTGGGGAGCGCTAGCACCCGATCTAACAGAAAATCATGGCAACGAAAACTAACGCACAGGGATCGATCCTGATGCTCTCCATCCACGGCTACGTTTCGGCGGAGCCCGAACTGGGCAAGCCGGATACGGGAGGCCAGGTGGTCTTCGTTCTGGAGTTGGCGAAGCGCTTCGCGCGACTGGGATACAAGGTGGACTTGGTGACCCGGAGATTTGGGAAGCAGCCGGAATTTGACCGGGTGAACCCGAACCTGCGGGTATGGCGCATTCCCTTCGGCGGGAAAGACTTCATCCGGAAGGAAGACATGCACGGCCAACTGAGGGACTTCGTCACGAACTTCCTTGCGGAAGCGGCAAGCCGCAAGCTGCGCTACGACGTGGTGAGCAGCCACTACTGGGATGCGGGCTGGGCCGGGCAACGGATCGCGGAAGAGTTGCGGATCCCGCATGTCCATACACCGCACTCGCTGGGTTCGTGGAAGAAGAAGGACATGAAAGGCTCGCGGGGCGAGGAGGAGCAGATCTACCGGTTCGCCGAGCGGATGGAGAAGGAGTTTCTGGTGTATCGGAACTGCGACCACATCATCGCGACGACCGAGCAGCAGGTGGAACTGATCCACGCGGACTACGGGATACCGCGCGAGCATGTGAGCCTGATCCCTCCGGGGATTGACGAGCAGCGCTTCACCCCGGCGCAGCCATCGCGGGTGGCGGAGATCCGCGAGCGGATCGGCTTCGCCGCGGACGATGTATATTGCGTGGGCCGGGCCGCGACGAACAAGGGGATCGACCTGCTGATCTCCGCGCTGCCAGCGCTGAGGAAGCTGGTGCCGAAGGCGCGGCTGCAACTGGCGATCGGGGCGGGGTCCGACCGGGACCGCGAACGGGTGACCAAATGGAAGGAACTGGCCCAGGAATTGGGCGTGGCAGCGCATGTCCGCTGGATCGGCTATGTGGCGGATGAAGAGATGGCGGACTACTACCGTGCCGCCGGAGTCTTCGCCCTGTCCTCGCGCTACGAGCCTTTCGGAATGACGGCGATCGAGGCGATGGCCTGCGGCACGCCGACAGTGGCAACCGTTCACGGAGGACTGCATGAAGCGGTGGAGTTCGGCACGCACGCGCTCTTCGCCGATCCGAAGAAGCCGGAAGAGTTCGCCGCGATCATGGGCATGCCACTGCGCTATGCGCGCCTGCGCGAGAAGCTCTCGCTAGAAGGCGCGCGATTCTCCCGCAGGCAGTTCGGGTGGACCGGTATTGCGCGGCGCACGCTGGCGGTCTTCGAGCGCTTCCGCGGGATCTATCAGATGCCGGAAGAACTCGCTGACGTTTGACTCATACCGGAGAGGCCCTAGGGGTAAGCATGCCGAGTATCTTGTTCCGACCGGAGGACTACCGTGCCTTGAGCCAGGAGGAGAGGGAACTGCTCTCCGAAGGCTACTTGCAGGCGATCTCGGTGGTGCGGAAAAACATCACACCGAAGGGCTTCAGTGCCTGCTCGCTGAAGGACAACACGGTCTACGGAACGGATGAGAACTATCGCTCGGTCTGGGCGCGTGACGGGGCTCTCACGGCCTTGTGGACGCTGGATCTGGAAGATGAGGACATCCGTCAGGCGCAGATCGACACCTTCGATACCCTGCTTTCGCTCCAAGCTCCGAACGGCCAGATCCCGGCGAACGTGAGGATCGACAGCGACGTGGCCGAATATGCCGGGGTAGGCGGGATCGCCAGCATCGACAGCGTGATGTGGATCATCATCGGGTTGGTGCACATCTGCGAGGCCCGCAATGACTGGTCGCTGGCGGAACGGCACGCGGAGAAGCTGCAGAAGGCGATGGACTGGCTGGCGGCGCATGACTCTAACAACTGCGGCCTGCTGGAGATTCCCGAGGCGAGCGACTGGGCGGACCTCTTCGGCTTCAGCTATCACGTGCTTTACGATGAGGTGCTGTGGTACCGGAGCATCGACTGCTATTCGCGCCTGTTGGACCGGCTGGGAAAGGGGGAGCAGGCGGAGGAGTATCGCAAGCAGGCGGTCTTCGTGCGGGAGAAATTCCTCCGCACCTTCTGGCCCACCACGGTGCGAGGGGAGGGGAATCCCGCCCTGAGCTTCACCGATACGCAATACTCGCTCGGTGACGCACGGTATCTGGTGGCGCAGGTATCACCCTTCAGCTTCAGCTGGCGCTGCGATGTTTGTGGTAACCTGTTAGCTTTTCTAACCGGGCTTCTGGCTCCCGAGCACGCGATGATGACCTTCCGCTTCCTCTGGGGTTGCGGGGTGAACGATCCGGGGCCGGTGAAGAATCTTTATCCCCCGGTGCAGGCTGGCGATCCGGAGTGGCGATCCTATTATACGGTGAACCTGCTGAATCTGCCGAACCACTATCACAACGGCGGCCTGTGGCCCTTCATCGGATCGATGTGGGTGCGCTTCATCCACCGGCTGGGGATGCCGGAACTCGCGCAGTGGGAACTGGTGAAGCTCGCACGGACCTGCCAGCTCGGGATGTCGCGCCCGTGGGAGTTCAACGAGTGGCACCATGGGGTGACCGGGAGACCGATGGGGAAGGCCTACCAAGCGTGGAGCGCGGCGGGATTCATCCGGGCCTGCCACGATCTGGAGGCGGTTCCGTCCTCGGTTTCTCACGCCATCTAAGGCTTTCGGGTCCGATCTTGCGCAGCCCTTGCGTCGGGGGCATTCTTCCGCGCCATGAAGCCACGCCGCCGCGAGCACGAAGCCCGTGACAACCGCCATGCCCGCCGTCCCGAGCAGACGAACGACACGATCCAGGTGCCCTCGCTGGATGAGGACGACCTGATGCAGATCGTGGCGGACAAGCCGGTGCCCTTCATTCTCATCCTCGATTGCGTGCAGGATCCCCACAATCTGGGTGCCATCCTCCGCAGCGCCGATGGCGCGGGGGTTCACGCGGTGGTCGCCCCGAAGGACAAGGCGGCAGGCATCACGGAAACGGTGCGCCGCATTTCCGTGGGTGCGGCGGATCACGTGCCTTTCGTGCAGGTGACGAACCTGGCCCGGACCATGGAGCATCTCAAGAAGGCGGGTGTCTGGATCGTGGGAACCACCGATCACACGGACAAGCTGCTCTACGATCTCGACCTGAAGGGGCCGTTGGCTCTCGTGTTGGGCGCTGAGGAGAAGGGTATGCGCCGTCTAACCGAAGAGAACTGCGATTTCCTGGCCAAGCTGCCGATGGCGGGGAAGGTGGAATGCCTGAACGTCTCGGTCTCCGCCGGTGTCTGCCTTTACGAAGCTGTTAGGCAGCGGACCCACGCGACGAAATGACCTCCCCGGTCCGCATTCTCTCCGACTTGCATCTCGGCCACCGGGTCTCCCGCATCGCGTCCGTGGAGCAGTTGCGCCCGCTGATTGCAGGCGCGGGAACGGTGGTTTTCAATGGCGACACTTGGCAGGAACTCGCGGCGATCTTCCGCGAGAAGTCCGCGGTGATGCTGGAGGAGTTGAAGGCGCTCTGCGCGCAGGAAGGGGCGGAGATGATCTTCCTTTCCGGCAATCATGACCCCGGTTGGGACGGGCCCGGATGGGTGGAGCTCGCCGGTGGCAAGATCCTGATCACACACGGGGACGCCTTCTACGCGGAAGGTTCACCGTGGAGTCGCGAGGCTTTTGCCCGGCATGAACAGGTGGCAGAGCTATGGGCGCAGCACGGTGCGGCTGCGGGAGATCCCGCGAAGCGCATCGAGTTGGCGCGGAAGATTGCCTTGGTCCTGCGTGCCGCCACCTATCCGAAGGGGCAGAAGATCTGGCAGCGGGTCATGGAGGCAGTGCGTCCTCCGCGCCGCGCCTATGAGATCCTGCGGGTGTGGACGCAGCAGGCGGATGCGGCAGCGGATTTTGCGGCACGTTATTTCCCGAAGGCGGAGATCGTAGTAATGGGGCACTTCCACCGTACTGGGATGTGGCGCAGGGGAAACAAGTTGATCTTGAATCTCGGAGCCTTTTTGCCCCCGGGTGCCGCTTGGTGGGCCGAGTATGAGGGCGGTTATCTTCGCGTCGGGAAGATCGACGAGGGCGAGATTTACCAACGGCGAGAGGTTCTCGGTGTCTGGCGCATTGGTGGCAATTATTGATGTCGGAGTCGGCAAAAGGCTATTGCCCGCAACTGATCTGGACAGCATCAGGCAATAGCCGGGAGATGCGAAGCGTGATCAACCCTTCGCGCCCGAAGCGAGAAGCTGCAGCTCCCAGGCAAAGGCGATAGAGCTGGCACCGCCGTGCTCAAGGATCACGCTGGAGAGAGCATTGGCGGTTTTCTCCCGTGCCCAGTCGCGCTGCCATTCGCCGAGCACCGCCATCCAAGTGATCGGCACTGCGCCGGCCTGAACCATACGGCGGACGGCCATGTCGTGGGCTTCCGCGCTGACACCGCCGGAGGCATCGGTCACGATGAAGACATCGTAGCCTTCCCCGAGCGCTTGGATCGCCGGCATGGCGAGACAGATCTCGGTCCAAAGTGCGGCGAGGATGAGTTGCTTGCGGCCGCTCTTCTTCACGATGTCGGTGACATTGGGATCCTCCCAGGTATTGATGAAGGTGCGGTCGATCGGCTTCTGATCCGGGAAGACGTCTTGGAGCGCCTTGACGAGATAGCCGCCGCGTTCCTCGATCACGGTGGTGAGGATGGTAGGGACCTCGAAGATCTTAGCGGTCTTGGCCAGGCCGACGACGTTATTGATGATCATCGTCGGTTCGTGGCTGTTCAGATTGGCGAACTGGTAAGGCTGATGGTCGATCAGCACCAGGATGCTGTCTTCGGGGCGGAGCAGGGCCTTGAGTCCGGTCTTGTTGTCGCTCATGGTAGTGTTTTGTTGATGGATCGGTGGCCGCGATGCGGATGCCCGGGCACCGATTTCGATCTACCGCCCCGACGAAAAACGGCCCAAGACTTTGATTATTGGGTCGCTCAACCTTTTAGGTTGAGCTAGGTCCTGCGAGTGGAACTACGTCACCTCCGGTACTTCGTCGCGGTCGCTGCCCACGGCTCCTTCAATCGTGCGGCGGAGATCCTGCACATCACCCAGCCGCCGCTCAGCAGGCAGGTGAGGGATCTGGAAGAAGAACTGGGGGTGCCGCTTTTGCTGCGGGGTTCCAACATGGTGAAGCTCACGGAAGCAGGTGAGCTGTTCTACGAGGAAGCCCGCGAGGTGCTGGCGCGGGCGGATGAAGCGGTCCGTCGTGTCCGCGGAGAGGCGAGGCAAGAAGTGCTTCGCGTGGGATACGCGCCTTCGATGATCGCAGGCATCATGTCCGCCGTGTTGGCCAGATTCAAATCGGCCGCACCGCGCGTGCGGATCGAACTCGCGGACCTGTCATCGCGGGAGATCATCGAGCAGGCGGGCAAGGGCTTGCTGGATCTGGTGGTGAGTCCGGGCATATCCGTCACGAAGGGAATCGCGGGATTCCAGTTAACCGAGCTGCGGAAGGTGCAGCCGGTGCTGGTGCTGCCGGGAAGCCACCCCTTGGCGAAGCTGAAGCGGGTGCCGGTGGCGAGATTGCGAACTCTGCCGCTGGTAGGCTTGGCGAAGGAGAACTATCCAGAGTATGTGCAGAGCGTCCGCGGCCTGCTCAAGCCCTTCGGAATCTCACCACGGTTCGTGTCGCTGGTGAACGACGGGGTCTCGACCCTTTTCGCGGAACTCGTGGCGAACGATGCCGGATCCATCCTTGTGGAGGGAATCGCCGACATCATGCCGCGGTCGCTCGTGATCAGGCAGCTATCCCCGAAGCTGCCGAGCGCTCCGGTGGTGATCGGTCTCCCGGCCTTGGACCCGAGCCCGCATGCCGAGATGTTCGCGCGGATCCTGATCGAGGAAGCGCGGGGGAGCTGACAAGAGGAGCGCTGCCAATTACTGGCCGAGCATCCAAGAGATGTGCGGCGTGTAGAAGTCCGGCTCAAGGAGGAAGGAGTCGTGGCCCTTGTCCGAGTGTACGGTCACGTGCATCACCTTCACCTGCGCGGTTTCGAGGTGCTTGGTGAGTTCCATCTGCTCTTCCGGATAGATGCAGAAGTCCGAGTCGATGGAGAACACCAGCCACTTCTGGCCGGCATCGGCACAGCGGGAGAAGAGATCCGCGGGTGTTTCCGCGTCACCTTCATTGGCTCCGTCGAAGCGGGACCACATGTCGTTGATGCGGAGGTAGGTGTTCGCGTCGAAGCGCTTGGTGAACTTCTTGCCCTGATGGAGCATGTAGCTCTGGAATTGGTCGCGCACGCGATACCAGGCGAGGATGTCGTCCGGCTGCACCACGTCCTGCCGCGCGCGGCGCTCGATTGCGTCGAGGTGGACGAAGGTCTTGTGCGAGATCATGCGCGCCAACGCGAGACCGTAGAGCGGGCCATCGTTGTCGTAGTAGTCGCCACCGTTGAAGTGCGGGTCGTTCTCGATCGCGAGGATCTGCTCGAACAGGATCAGGCGATTGAGGACCGTCGTCTTGTAGCCGGAAGCGATCGAGATGACGTTCTTCACCCGCTCCGCGAATCGCGTCGCGAAGGTGAGGGCGATGAGGCCGCCCACGGATGGGCCGACCACGGCGTGCAGCTTCCCGATTCCGAGGTGATCGAGCAGCTTCGCCTGCACTTCCGCCTGATCGGCCGAGGTGACGTGCGGGAACTTCGAGCCGTAGGGCTTGCCGGTGGCGGGATTCCCGGAGGCCGGGCCGGTCGAACCGTAGCAACCGCCGAGGTAATTCGCGCAGACGATGAAAAACTTGTTGGTGTCCAGTGCCTTGCCGGGGCCGATGAGATCGTTCCACCAGCCCTCATGCATTTCCGGCTGCCAAAGGCTGCCGGTGCCGGGGATGGCGGGATTGTGCCCGCAGGCGTGGTGGGAGCCGGAAAGCGCGTGGAAAAGCAGGATCCCGTTCGTGCCTTCAGGGTTCAGGGTGCCCCAAGTCTCGTAGGCCAGCGTGACGGTGGAAAGCTCCCCGCCCTCGCGCAGGCGGACCGGTCCGTCCTGGATCGTGAAAAACTGGGTCTGGGTATCGGCCACGGCGGGCAGGGGTCTAAGGCCCTACAAGGTTCTTGGCCAGACGAATATGGGTCCGGCCAGCCCGGCGGCGGTCGCTCGCGGGCAAAAAAAGAAGCCCGACCGGCACTCCTTAGGAAAAACCCAAAAACCTAAAGAACGACCGGCCGGGCCACCTGCCGGAAGCGAACTTCCTGACAAGATCTGTGATAAGCTTTGCGGAGCGTCTCCCGCAGTTGGCTTACACCTATATAACGCCGCCGACGGAATTCTTGTTTCAGATTTTTGCCTTTTTTTGCGGAGATTTCCGGTGACGCCTTTGCCACCGGTATCGGACGATTTCCTGCAATCTATGATCTAACTGTTAAGTTGCGCCCTTGAGGATCAAGCCATGTGGAATCGGGGAGGCATCTGTGTAGTTGCCTGTGGATCGGGTGGCCCCCTAGGCTCGGCGGCAAATGAGAGTGATCCTCGCGTGCTTGGCGGCAGGTATTCTGGCCGGTGTTTCGAACGCCGCCGAGAAGCTGCTGAAGCTGGATCTGGGCGGCGGGGAGGGGATGGACCTGATTCTGGTGCCGGCCGGAAACTTCACCCAAGGCTCGCCGCCGGAGGAGGGCGGCCGGGGTCCGGATGAAAACGCGCGGCCGGTGACGATCTCCAAGGACTTCTACATCGGCCGCACTGCCGTGACCCGTGGCCAGTGGGAGCGCTTCGTCGCCGAGACCCGCTATCGCAGCGAGGCGGAGAGCGGCACCAGCGGTGGCTACGGCTGGAATGGGCAGGCGCTGGAGCAGCGGAAGGAATTCACGTGGAAGACCCCGGGCTTTCCCCAGACCGCGGAGCATCCGGTTTGCCTGCTGACCTATCCGGATGCGGAAGCTTTCTGCGCTTGGCTGGAGAAGAAGGTGAACCGCAAGGTGACCCTTCCGACCGAGGCTCAGTGGGAATATGCGGCCCGCGCAGGCACCACCAGCGCTTGGCCGGATGGCGGCAGCGGCAATGGAGCTTGGCACAAGGGTAATGCCGGACGGGGAACGAATCCCGTGGACTCAAAGCCCGCGAATGCGTGGGACATTTTCATCTGCGGGAACGTCTCGGAATGGTGCTTGGATTGGTACGCGCCCTATCCATCGGGAGCCGCCACTGATCCGCGGCAGGACAACCCGAATCTGAGCGACAAGCCGCGGCGGGTGCTGCGGGGTGGTTCTTGGAATCGCGGTGCAAGCAATACCCGCAGCGCCGCGCGTTACCGGGCGGATCCGCGGAGCCGGAATGCGGATACCGGCTTCCGGATCGTCTGCGCGGTGGAGGAAAAGGCACCGCCCGCCGCCGTGAACTTGCCCCCGGTGGAATCCTCCCGTCCTTCGCTTCCACCCGTCGATGAACTGCCTGCAGGCGGAGAGTCCGACCAGACCAAGGGACCGACCCCGGTTGAAACACACACTCATGGGCCCGGGCGTCGTTCAAACGGTGGCTCGGTGCTCGGCGCTTTGGTGAAAGGCTTCATTTGCTTTCTCCTGCCGGTGGCCATCGTCGTCATCACAATCCTGCGGGCCATGACACGGCGAAAGCCCCCTGAGCAGAGGCTCGTCTCCGATGCCTTCCTGAACCGGCAATCGCGCCAAATCGCTCCTCCCGTCCGCAAGACGGACGATGGATTTTGGA
Organism: Luteolibacter rhizosphaerae; assembly: GCF_025950095.1. NCBI lineage: Bacteria > Pseudomonadati > Verrucomicrobiota > Verrucomicrobiia > Verrucomicrobiales > Verrucomicrobiaceae > Neoluteolibacter > Neoluteolibacter rhizosphaerae. The sequence goes on from NZ_JAPDDR010000004.1 coordinate 125,139, forward strand.
TCAATGGCGAGTGGCCGGAAGGCACGCTGCTGACCATCCGCTACTTGGTGGCAGGGGCAGAGGTGGTGAAGGAGATCATGTATCGCCCGGGGCAGGACGGGCAGTTCATCTTTACGGGCGGAGATCCAGGCTCGGTGAGCGTGGTGGCAGGAAGTCATCCGGTCGATGTGGTGGCACCGCCCCTCTTCACCGAAACCAGCCGGAGCTATGAGCGGAGCCGGAAGGATGACGACGACAATGATCCTCCCGTGCGCCCGCCCATCTTTCCCTCCGCTTACTGATTCCTTCGCCGGTGTCTCATTCCAGATCATTGTCGGAACCAGACCGGGCGGCGGGTACGGAATCGCGTCCAGTTGCTTTGATTATCGGGGCTGATCCCCGGCGGCCTTGGCTCGCGAGGCGGACCAGGCGGAGCTTGGAGGGGGCGGGCTTCGTGGTGAGCGAGGGGGCTCCCGCTGGTCCCTGCCTTCTGATCCGCGCGGGTGAAGTACTAGGTTCATCGGAGTTGTTCGTGCCGCCGCCGTATCTGCCGGGTAGAGTCCTGCTTGCAGCGGGACTACCGCGGGCGGGCGAGTGGTCGGAGTTTCATGCGCGGCATGGGGGCTCCTATCCCGGCGATCTACCTGCGGTGCTTTGCGAATGGCATTCATCCTCCGCTTCCGCGGTAGCACGAATGCAAGGGGCCGAGGTCCTCTCGGGGATACGGGCGATTCATTGGCCGGCCCTCGACCTCGCCGCGACGGACGAGCGGCTCTCCGTCTATCAGGTCGTGACAAGTCTTCAGCATGGTGGTGCCGAGAAGATTGCGCGGGAACTCGCACTGGAGCTGCCCCGCCAGCAGGTGGCCACACGTTTGGTGGTGCTGGGCAAGCCACACCGCAAAACCTTGGAGATGCCCGAAGGAACCTTGGATCTTTCGGGCTTACCTCGCTCGGGACGAGCAAAGGCCCTGATCAAACATGCAATCACCGAGGGCGTGGATGTGCTGCATGTGCATCTCACGGACGCGGACGAGACCCGCGTCTTGGCCGGTTCTGGCATCCCTCTCATCGCAAGCGTCCATAATTCGCGACAGGGCTGGCCGCGAGATTGGGATCGTTTGCGGAAGGATGACCTTTCCCTCATGCTGGCCTGCTCGCAGGCAGCGGAAACCGAGTTGCGGGAAGCAATGCCCGGAGTACCGGTGCGCACGGTATGGAACGGCATCCGCCCCTATGAGTTCCCGGAGACGCCGCTGCCCGGCTCCGGAGATGGTTTCACGCTCGCCTGTGTGGCGAATCCGCGTCCGCAGAAGCGGCTCGATCGTCTGCCCGCCATCATCGCCTCGACCCGTGCCGAGCTTCAGAAACACGGGGTGGTTCTCCCGCTGCGTCTGGTGATCGCCGGTGAGACCTCACCCCTGCTCCAGGAAGCGGTGGAATGCCGTGACGCCGTGGATCGGGAAGCTGCGGCTCATGGAATCGATCTGACTTGGACCGATGGCAAGGTCCCGGTGCGCGAGGTTTTGGCGTCCTGCCATGCTCTGGTCTCCTGCAGCGCTTATGAGGGGCTGAGCCTCGCCCATCTCGAAGCACTCTCCAGCGGCAGGCCGGTGATTGCCTGTGATACCGGCGGCACCCGCGAACTGGCATGGCGGAATCCCGCTCTGAAATTGCTTCCGGCGGATGCCCCGCCCGAGGTCTTCGCGAAGGCGCTCGCGGATGCTTTGCTGGATCCGCCGCCTTCCGCGCATCGCATGATCTGGCGCGACTTCACGAGCGAGCGGGTGGCAGCACGTGTGGCGAAGTTTGCCCGGGTGGTGGCCTCGCGTCCCGAGAGCGAGAGCAAGACCATCTGGTTCGTCTCGAACAATCTCTCGATGGGTGGCGCGCAGTCCTCGCTGAAGCGCTTGACGAAGTCCTTCCATGGTCGCGGCATCCGCGTGCGCCTCGCGTTGCTGCAAGAGTATCCCGAGCATCCAACCGCGGGGCGGCAGGAGTTGCTGGAGCATGGGATCGATGTCTTTGTGCCGCCGCCCGCCGGCTTGATCGATGCACAGGAGTCCGCAGCGCTGATCTTGGATGAGATAGCCGCTGATCCACCGGGAGCCGTGGTCTTCTGGAACGCGATCACCACCCACAAGTTGCTACTCGCGGATGCCCTGCCCTTCGCTCGGGTTTACGACATTTCACCGGGTGAGATGTGGTTCAGCTCCTTTGAGCGCACTATGGAGAATCCACCGCCCGCTCTGCCCTGCCGCCTGCCTGCGGACTATGGTCGCCTTCTGGAGAGCTTCACGGTGAAGTACTCCGCGGAGGCGGAGCGGGCGCGGGCGATCGGCGCTCCGGTGAAGGTCATCCCGAATGGTGTGATCATGCCGAACGAAGTGAGGCGTCGTCCGTGCGTTGAAGGGGCATTCGTGTTCGGCACGGCTGCGCGGATCAGCCCGCAAAAGCGCCTCGACGAGTTGATCGCCGCCTTCCGCCTGGCCCTCCCCGAGCTGCCGGATGCCGTCTTGCGCATCGCAGGCGGAGTCGAGACCGGTGCGGAAGAATGCGCGGCGGAACTGCGACTCATGGCCCAGGGCCTACCGGTCGAGTGGCTCGGGGAGCTGAGCGATATCGGCTCCTTCCATGCCGGGTGTGACGTCTTCGTGATGGTCTCCGATCCCGCCGGTTGCCCGAATGCCTCGCTTGAGGCTTTGGCCTCCGGTCTCCCCGTGGTGGCCACGGATGTGGGCGGTGCCTCCGAGCAGGTCATCGATGGCGTGAACGGCTTGCTCGTGCCCGCCCGCGATGTGCCTGCCTTGGCCAAGGCAATGGTGGAGATCACCCGCGATGCACGGCGGAGGGATGAAATGAGTGCCGCTGCCCGCGAACACATCAGGAGTCACTTCACGGTCGAGCGGATGACCGAGGACTACCTGCAACTTTTCTTCCCGGATGGAATCTAACGACAGGAGAGTCTTGATCACAGGTGCGGCGGGATTCATCGGTGCCCATGTCGCCCGTCACCTGAGCGCGCAGGGCTGGGAAGTGAGCGGCTTGGACCTCAGAGCAGGGGAGGGGATCATCGGTTGCGACCTGCGGAGTGATGATCTGCCGGAGGAAACCTTCCCTCATGTCGTCCACCTCGCGGCTTTGGGAGGGGTGAGGCCTTCAATGGATCGACCGCTCGACTACATTGAAACCAATGTGAGTGCGACCCTGCGCTTGCTGGAGCATGCCGTGAAGAAGGGAACCCGGCGCGTCGTCTTCGCTTCTTCTTCCAGCGTCTACGGGCCCACCGAGGGTAGGCCGAGCCGTGAGGACGATGTTCTGAATCCCTGTAGCCCCTATGCTCTAACAAAGATCCAAGGTGAGGAGTGGGGACGTCTCTTCGCGGAGAAGCACGGCATCGACTTCATCGCCTTGCGCCTCTTCGCCGTTTGGGGCGAAGGCCAGCGTCCGGATCTCGCACTGGAATCTTTCCGCCGCAAGATCGCGGCGGGTGAGACGGTACAGATCCATGGCGATGGCCGGCAGCGGCGCGATTTCACGCACGTGTCGGACGTGGTAAGAGCCATCGAGGCCGCCCTGGCTTGGCAGGGCCGGGGCTTCGAGGTCTTCAACGTCGGAACCGGAGTGAACCATTCCGTGAACGACGTGCTCCGCAAGGCCGAGCGCTTGGCCGGAAAGCGAGCGGAGGTGGCCTATGGTCCGGAGCACGCCGCAGACGTGCCAGTGACCCTGGCGGATGTAGCCAAGGCAAAGGACCTCCTTGGCTGGGAAGCCCGCGTGAGCTTCCCGGATTCTGCCCCATAGCAAACCGTTTACTTCGCGGGCTCGGCGGGTGCCGGTGCCGGATCCGCAGCAGGTGCGGCTTCAGCGGGCTTCGCTCCGGGGGGCGTCACCGGCAGACCGGCGGCGGACTTCTGGAGATCGTGCATCAGCGATCCACCCTGATGACGGGCGGAGTAGCGGAACGACAGGCCGAGCCAGAAGGCACCGGCGGCGAGCACGAGGAAGAACAGGGTCATGAAGAAGCTGGCCGAGGCACTCGGCTGCGTCTCGTAGATGACTTGGCGGGCCGCCGGAGCGGGTGCCGGGCGGGCCGGGCCGCCGGCCGGCTTCGGAAGGGACTTCACCGAGTCCTCCCGGACGATCGGGGACTCTTGGGCCGGCTTCTCGCGGGCCAGCGCCTCGCGCTCTTCTTCCGTCAGGGTGAAATCGAAGGCCACATCGCCGATCTTCACCGTCAGGCCGTGGCGCAGCGGGATGATGTCGCGGCGCTCGCCGTCCAACTTGATGCCGTTCGTGGAGCCCAGATCGCGGAGTTGGTAGCCGCCGTCGATGCGCTCCATCACCGCGTGGGTCACGGAAGCTGAGCCGTCGTCGATGACGATATCGTTGTCGCTGCCCCGGCCCATGTTGACCTTCATGCGGTCAAGCTGGAAGCGGTAAGGCTGGGGATTGCGATCGGCGATGGTGATGGTGACGCGCGGCATGGGTGAAAGACGTGAATCTGAGGCCTCTTCTAGCGCCAAATCCTGCGGCTCTGCACGGAAAAATTCCGCCAGCCCAAGGGCTTAGCGAGCCGGGGCCCGCCGATGCCGCGGAATCACGCCTACGGAAAGCCCCTCACCGCCTCCTCCGGGCATGGTGGACAGCCATGCCCGGGCGCTGTCGTTAGCGAGGCTGGCTCAGGGGATATCGATCTTCAGTCGGGCGAACAGCTTGGCTGCTCCTACGGTGCTAATGGTCACCGTGACTTTGTCGACACCCGGTCCGAAGCCATCGCTTTCCACCAGGACCTGCGGGTTGTAGGGATTGTCAGCGGTGGAGACCCAGTTATTGGTGGCGGGATTGGCGTTTGTTTCCACCCGCATCGCATAGTTCGCGGATGAAGCATCGGTCCGCCGGTAAATGAACTTCATCGTGTTTCCGGTCCGCGTGATCGTCGGCATCAGGCCGTTGGGATTGACATCCGGACTGCTGGGGTTTCCGCCCAGGACGAACTCGAGGCCATTGCTGATGCCATCTCCATCGGAGTCGACATCTGCGGCTGCCCCGGCAATGCCACTCGCCGTGGCCCACAGTTGATAGGGCGGTGCCGCGGGACCTTCCGTCACCGTCAAGGTGCCTTGGCCGATGATGCGGCCGCTGATGTTGCTGCTGCCATAGACTCCCGGCTGCTGCTGAACGCCATTGAGGAAGAGCCTGCGTACCGTGTCCGTACCGTTGAATATCAGATTCAGGGTCGCACCATCGGCGATGCTCACCGTGGAAGTGTCCGCCAAGCCGGGAGCTGCGAGCCAAAGACGGCCATAGTTGTTGCCCGGCTGCCCTAGGATCGTGGTATCGCCGGCATAGGCGGGCGCTTGGGTCAGGCTAACGAAGCCGTAGCCTCCGACCGTCAGCGAGCCGCTCCCGGAGACCACTCCGGTCACGTGTAGATTGGCCGTGGGTACCGGACCGTTCGGGGCAGCGTTAAAGCTGAACCGTTCCGCCACCAGCGTGCCTCCGGATGCATCAAGCTGGATGCTCCCGACCGCGGCGCTAAGCATCGGGCCGCCAGCCGTCGCCACCGTTCCGCCCTTGAGCACGATCGGCTTGGCGCAACTGGCCGCCTGCACCGTGGGATCGTAAGTGATCTCGTTTCCGAATTCGAGCGAGGCGCCGCTATGGATCGTGATCGTGCCGGGGTAGGTGTTGTTGATCGCGCTGTGCTGATCGGCCAAGAGGCTGCCGCTCAGGATCTCGATGTCCTTCACGGTCACCGTCGTCTTGTAAAAGGAGAAGGTGCCGCCGCCCACCTTGCTGAACTTGTGGTTACCGGTGATGAAGCAGGGGTAGGTTTGCGGGTAAGGATCGTTGTAGGTGACCGGGCCCCGGTTTTTCATGCCCATGCCGCCGCCCACGGCTGCATCGCTACCCAGTTGGAGGGTCTCCCGCATCGTGAAGAAAGCACCGCTATTCACGATCGCCCCTTCGCCATTCACGCCGCTGCCATTGATTACGGGGGGAATCCAGTCCGGAGTGAAGCCCCTGTAGTCCAAGCTGGCACCCGCGGCGATAGTTACGCCGCCAAAAAGATTGACCCGGCCCGCCCCGATCTGGCCGGCGGACAGTGTCACCCCGTTGAGCAAGGTCGGGCTCTGGATGATCAGTCGTCCCGACCCCTGCTTCGCGATGCTGCCGGGCCCCGTGAAGGCATTCGGCAGGCTCACATCGCCACTCCGGTTCACCACCAGTTGCCCGCTGCCAAGGCTGATCGGCCCGGTGCCGATGCTGCCACCAGTCCCGCCATCACCCACGCTCAGGGTACCTCCTTGAATCGCGATCGCGCTGCTGCCGGAGAAGCCGTTCGCCAGAGTCAGCGTGCCCGTGCCCTTCTTCGTCAGTGGGCCGCTCAGACTGAGCGGGAAACCACTGAAGCTGAAGTTCTCGCTGCCATCCACCGTCAGCGCGGCGGGTGCCATTCCTTCGGCCACGGTGATCGCATTGACTGTCCCGGCGGCGGAGTCGTCGAACTTCACATCGTCCGCGTCGAGGAACTGCGTCGTCGTGCTGGTGCCGCCCAGAACCCAGTTCGTGGCCGCTTTGTCCCAGAGGGCGCTGTTGGCTCCGGTCCAAGTGACGCCTTCCGCACCGCTGATCACCAGATCGATCGTCGAGGTTGCCGGGTTGATCTCGAGTGTTTCCGCGATGCGTCCCGGGATCTCCGCAAGCTGCAGGCCGGCCAAGCCCTGCCCGCCGATCGTGCCGGAAAAGCCGATCAACGGATAGCGTCCGTTTGCGAGCGTTCCTTCGCGCTGGATCTGGATGATGTGTTTTTCCGGGGCGGTTCCCGCTACCTGCATGCCGTTGGCCCCGGTGACGTGCATGAAATCCTGCACCGCCCCGCCGATCCGGAACACCGAGGTTTCCGTCGGCAGCAGGGTGGCCATCGGCACGCTCCCGGTGCTACCCACCCGGATGAATGCCGGAGTCGGGGCACCCGCCTGCAGCGCCGAGAGAATGTTCGCCGTCGGTTCGTTGGCGGGGAAGGTGACCACCCGAGCCTCATCGAGCAGGCCGTCGAAAGAGCTGAAGGTCTCCGTGTAGAAATTCTTGGAGAGCATGCCATCCCGGTGAACCGGGGGCATGGTGAAGGATCCTCCTTGATCCACACCGTTCACGTAGAATTTGGTCACCCCGTTCTGACGGATCACAGCGAGGTGGGCCCATGTGTCCGGAGTGAAGCTTTGGGGCTGTCCTTGGATTCCGCTGCCGCGATACGCGGTAGTGCTCCATCTGTCCCCGTTCTGAAGGATGATGTAAGCTCCCTGAATATCGCCGAGAGCGAAGACAGGAGCGTAGCTGGAGCCTGAAGACTGGGCGAAGATGCCGAAAGCAAAGTTGTCCGTCGGCAAATTGGAGAATGTTTCAAAACCGCCCCAAGACTGATGACCCGCCGCACTGGTATCGAGGCAGGCGGTTGAACCGATCGCGGCTGGCGATACCGCGTTGCTGACCAAGGAACTGGCGTTGCTGGCTTGGGCTTGGTTCAGATGGCGATTTGCGCCGCTGCTGTCCTGTGGCCTGAAGTCGCCTCCGGCCAGGCTTCCGGTCTCGCCGAGATGATACTCCGCGTACGGGAAGACTGCCGCACGGGAAGCTGTCGCAAGAAGGCAGCAGACGATGCCGGCGGAGGAGAGAGACCGGATTTTCATAGAGGGCTAGGGGTTGTTTTGGGTCTAAGTGATACTATAACTCATAACAAGAAGTTGCGGGGATCCTGCGTGAAGATCCGGTGAAGCTGCCGTTAGTGTCCGTTTACCCCCCCCCCCCGAGGGCGCCGCAATTTCCCCAGAGCACAGTTCTCCGGTGCCCGACGTGCCCCCCGGGGAAATCCGGTTGCCAAGGCCGCCCGGCTCTGCTGAATTCCATCCACCATGGCCAATGCAACGAACGTGCTCGCGAGCGGGATCGAAATCACCGGCTCCATCCGCTTCTCCAATGACATGATCATCGACGGGAAGATCGAGGGCGAGATCATCTCCGAAAAGGGCCGCGTGACCATCGGCGAGAACGCCATGATCAAGGGCAATGTGACCGCCGGCGACGTGAAGGTCTTCGGCAAGGTCGAGGGCAAGATCACCGGCGAGCGCTGCGAACTGAAGGCCAAGTCCCGCCTCGATGGCGACATCAAGGCCAAGATGTTTTCGATGGAGGAAGGCGCCCAGCTTTCCGGCCGCACCGAGATCGGTTGATCCGCCGTTTGCCAGCCTGCTGTTTTTTCAGGAAGCCGCTCCGTCCGGGGCGGCTTTCTTTTTGCTCCGGTAGATGGCCTCGCCGGCGTAGATCGCCACCGCCGCCCAGATCAGGCCGAAGGAAAGCATCCGCATCGGGTTCATGGGCTCGCCGTAAAGCTGCCAGCCGATGAGGAACTGTAGGGTGGGGCCGATGAATTGCAGGATACCCAGGGTGGTGAGTGAGATCGTCCGGGCCGCGTGGCCGAAGCAGAGCAGTGGAGTGGCCGTGGCGATCCCCGTGCTGAGAACCAGAAGAACCGTGCCGGTGCTCCCGCCGAAAAGTGCGGCTCCCTGCGAGCCCTGCCAGATAAGCCACAGCAGGGCGACCGGTGCGAGCAGGGCGGTCTCTGCCGCCAGACCGGGGAGCGCGGCGAGGGGGGCCTTCTTCCGGACCACCGCGTAGAGCGCGAAGGTGGTGGCCAACACCAGCGCCACCCAAGGCACGCCCTGCACCGCCTCGAACTGAAAGCCCACCCCCACGGCCGCCACGGCCACGGCGATCATCTGCAGGCGCGTCTGGCGCTCGCCGAAGAAGAGCGCGCCGAAGAGCATGTTCAGGAAGGGATTCAGGTAGTAACCCAGCGCTCCCTCCAGAATCCGGTCGTTGAGGGTGGCCCAGACATAGAGCAGCCAGTTCGAGGCTAGCAGGCAGCCCGAGAGTAGGTGCCAGCCTACCCCGCGCCAGGATGAGATCCCGCGGATGACCGTGCCGACCTGCCGCTGGTAGGCCAGCACCGGCAGCAGCGCCACCAAGGACCAGATGGTGCGGTGGGCGATGATCGAGGCGGGCGGCAGGAAAACCATCGCCTTCCAGAAAATCGGCAGCACGCCCCACAGGATGAAGGCGGCGATCGCGCTCAGCACCCCGTCCTTCCGGTCCATTACTGAGGCGAGCCGGATTCGAATTTCTTGCAGATCCACGCCACGCGGGCGGCGGCGGATTCCATCTCCAGCAGGTCCTGCCGCTCATCGGGATTGTGCAGGAACTGCTGCGCCATCACGTCCGCCAGGATCGAGGGATCGTCGATCTGGGCGGTCATCGCGACCAGTGCTTCGCGGACGTCGTCCGGAAGCTCGCGGGTGACGATCTCGGAGGCCTCGTGGAGCGCTTCAAGTGCCGCCTTGGCTTGGGATTCCGGTTCGAAGACGGAGGGCAGGGGCTCGATCCGGGCCTTGGGGTAGGGAGAGTCCAGCCACTCGGTGAAGCGGACGCGGATCACACCGTGGAGCAGCAGGTTCGAGGTCCCGTCGTCGAGCTCTCGGGAAGCGCGGACGAGGCCCATGGTACCCACCGGTGCCGTGCAGCGGCCGGGGTCCTTCGTCTCCTTCCCGGTCAGCCGAGCCACGGCGAAGAAGCAGCTCCCTTGGAGGGCATCCGAAAGCATCTCCCGGTAGCGCGGCTCGAAGATGTGGAGCGGCAGCCCCCCGTGCGGGAAGAGCGTGCAGTCCGGCAGCAGCATCACGCCACAGGTCTGGGGGATGTTGAGCGAGGACACGCCGCAAAGGAGGCGCGCCGGACCGCTGGCGCAATGCTAAAATCGCTGGAAGTAGGGAAGCTGCGGGCACCTGCGGCGCTTCCCGCCTTGCCTCCGCGGCGCTCATGGCGGAGGGATGGCCGCGTGACCGAGGAATCTGCCCCGCGCCGCAACCCGCGCATCGCCCTGCTGCTCTGGATCCTGCCGCTCTGGCTGGTCGTCTCCGCCGGTTTCAGCATCTGGTTCTACTTCCGCAAGCAGGCTTCCGACGCCCAGGTGGAGCAGATCCGTTTTGCCACTGCCGTGAATGACGCCGACCTGAAGGGCGATGTGGATAAGTTCCTTGGCTTCGTCGGCCAGCGCCACCCCGGCTCCCCGCAGGGCCTGAATCGCGCCGCCGCCATGATCGAAGGTTCGCTGGGCCCCGCGAATGCCGGCTACAAGGTGGAGCGCCTGCGCGGCCCCACCCTGGAGGCCGGGCAGTGGCCGCTTCTGCTCGTCACCCTGCGCGGCCGGGAGGAAGAGCTGCCGCCCCTCTGGATCGTGGTCGGCTACGACGGGCGCCCCGGGTCGCTTGGCGCGGAGGCAAATGCCAGCGGCGTTGCCAGCGCCATGGCCGCTGCCCATGCCCTCGCGGATGCCCATCCCAAGCGCGCCGTGGTCTTCGCCTTCATCCCGCACGCCTACGACTCCGACTCCCCATTGGCGGATACCTTCGCTATCCTGAAGCAGCGCATCGGCAGTGCCTCCTCCGTTCTCGTCGTGGAGGCCATGGGCGCGGGGGAGAAGCTCATGGTCAGCTCGCGGGATGCGGAGAATCCGGCGCTACGGCTGGTGGATGGCCTCGGTGAGGTTGCCGGAGCGGAGACCATCTGCATGGAGGATGACTTCGACCTCTCCTCCGCGCTCTTCGAGATGAATCTCCCCGCCGTCCGCGTCGCCACCCGCCCGGTGGTCCGTGCGGATGAGGCGGATGACACCGCTCCCGATTCCGCCAAACACGCCGCTGCCACGCGGGCATTGGTGAGCTTGATCGAAAAGCTTTCGGATTCTTGAAAAAACCTCTTGCGCGGGTCGGATCCATCTCCTACCAAACCGCCCGCACGCGGCCCCTGAGGCCGCCCGCCGTAAGGGGGATTAGCTCAGTTGGTAGAGCACTTGCATGGCATGCAAGGGGTCAGCGGTTCGAATCCGCTATCCTCCACGGACGGGAAACCTTTTAGGGCTTCCCAAGCCTCAACGGAACCAACGCCACCCGCTCGAGCAGGTGGCGTTTTTATTTCCACGGCACGAGCCGTTAGAGATCGAGAACCTCGATGCGGGCACCCTTCTCCGGATGACTGATGAGGATGGCGATGCGGCGGATCTCCTCCAGTTTGCTACCGGTGTGGCTCAGGTAGTCGAACTTGCCGCGCAGGTCGGTGTAGCCGTCCTTATGGAAGACGGCTTCACCGCCGTCGGTTTCGGCATAGACCTTCACGTAGCTGCCGGGCAGAGGCAGTCGGGTGGAGCTGTCGAAGACCTGTAGGGTCCGCTCTTCCGGGCGGCGGGTGATCTCCAGTGCCCGGCTGTCGAGGACCTTGAGCACGCGCGTGGTGCCCGATTTGGCGGCGACGAGCACGTTGCCATGGCGGAAGGCCTCGGGCAGATCGACCGGGGTCTCGGCGGCGGCCAGGGGCACCTCGCGGGTTTCATTGGCGAGAATGCCCGGCAGGGACGCTCCATCTCCGGCAAGGAAGGGATTCTTCGAGAACAGCATCTCCAGATCCACGCTGAACAGCTGGAGCAAGGTCTTGTCGAGTTGGCGCTGCTTCACCAGCAGCTTCCCGTCGGCCCCGAGCGCCAGATCCAGCATAGGTATTTCTTCCTTCGGCTTCTCCTGCTCGATGGGGCGCGGCACGGCGAGGGCGGCAATCTCATCCGCCTGGCTGAGGATCGCAGCGAAGCGCTGCTGCCATGGTCCCGGCGGGAGCTGCGCATGGCGCACGGCGAAGGCGCGCGCCTCCTCCGGCTTCGAGCGATAGAAGCTCACCACGGCCGCGATGTAGTCGTAGGCCATCGTCGCAGGGAGCTTTGCGGGCTCGATCCGGTCAAAACGCTCTAGAGCTTCCGCCACCCGGTCCTGCAGGAGCAGGTGGGCTGTTAGAGCCAGTTGGTCATCCGCATCGAGTTCCGGTTTCCATGCCAGGATATCCAGCAGCTCCGTGTAGTGCTGCTTCGCCTCCGCATGGGTGAGCCGCTCCTTGTCGGCGAAACGATGGGCACGAGGGTTCACCAGCGGGTCGAACTCCAGCGTGGCCCAATCGCGATGGACCAAGGGGCGCACCTGAATCAGCGGGCTATCGAGCCATGGCCCGAGGGTTTTGGCGAAGGAGGAGTTCTCGATCAAGTCGCGGATTGCGTCCACCTCACCATGGAAGAGTCCGTAGGCCGCAATCTCCGGGGAGTAGTGGAGACGCTCGCGCAGGATTTTGGTGGCCTCATGGAAGAAGCCACGGTCACGCAGACGCCAGCGGATCAAGCCGAGGTCGAGCGTCCGGAGATTCGCCTTCTTCAAGCGCTCCAAGACCGCAGCGTCGCTCGCGTCGCGGGCCAGCACCGGCCAGGAGTCCGCATCGTCGGCAGGCGCTTCAGTCACCACCTTGAGCGTCTTGATCTCGCTGCGGGCCAGCACCAGATCGCCCTCTGAAACCTGCAGCGGATAGATCGCGAACTCTCCGGGAGTCGGGAAGTAAAAGGCCAGGTCCAGCGTCTGCACCCCATAGGGCTGAAGCTCGAAGGTCTGTGATGCGGTGGCGGGCAGTCCGGCCAGCGGGATCGAGCCGGCAGGGATCTGGGCCATCACGTCGATCCGGCGGCCGGCACCGCTCGGATTCGTCACCACCATGGAAGCGCCGTAGGGCACCCCCGCGACGAACTCTCCCGTGATGCTGTTCTCGATCTTCCGTCCCTCCACGGTGCGGAAGCGGTCATCGAGGCGATGGAATGTCTGCCGGACCAGCACCGGGGCATCCGGCGCGAGTTGTTGGGTCTCGCGGGTATCCTTGTAAAAAAGGATCATCGGCTCGCGGGCTTTCACTCGCAGGGACGATCCGTCAACACCGGTCTCCGGTCCTTCGGCCTTGAAGGGCAGATCGAGCATCGCCAAGCAGAAGACGGCCTCGTTCAGGTTGCGGGTGCAGGCATTGAAGTGAGGCGAGATGAAGCCGCCCTTGCCGTCCCATGCCGCGAGATCGAGCCAGAAACGATTGAGAGGAATGAAGCCCTCGCCGGTCTTGCCACGATAACGATAGTAGTTCGATTCGCGCCAGAGACGGGTCTGGTCGCGCTCCGAACTCCAGGAGGGGAGCGCCTTGTTTGGAAGCTGTGCAGCTTGGCCGACGGCACCTAGCATGGCACCGCCATCGGCAGCGCTGAAAGGATCGGCGTCTCTCTCCATGGGGGGAGGTGCCAAGAGGTCCGAAGACTCAGCGAACGGATCTCTCGCAGCGGGTAGGCTATCGGCGCCACCCGATGAGGGCGGGATGATGGATCTTCCGAAGTTGGGCTGCGCTGTGCCCATGGATTCGAGCAATCCTTCAATCAGATCCAGATTGGTGGGCGTGTTCCGGACGAGCAGGGTGTTGTTTCCGGGGAAGAATTTGGCCGTTGCTCCTTCGGGGAATTTGACTCCTGATATCTTCAGCAGTTCCTCGTCGGTGAGACGCGGGCGGGCAACCCACTTGCGTTTGTCCGATTCTCCGCGATCGGAGGCGAAGGGGTCTTGCTCTTCCTCGTCTCCGGAATTTTCCTGAAGAAGTTCACGGAAGTTGGGCGGCACCTTGAAGGTCCGGTTGAACAGATCCTCGTCGGTCTCCGTGGCAGGCACGAAAGTGACGGCGAACTCATCCACCTTGTAACGGAGCTTGGTTCCTCCACACATATATTTAAGGACTTCCGCGAGAGGGACGTTACGAAGGCGAAGCTCGCGGATACGAAGGGCCCCGGGATCGATTGTCGTACCCAGCCCTCCTGCTGCGTCGGCATCCAGCGCCGCATCGCCACTTCCGCCTGTCCTTGGCTTGCGGATCACGAAGCTGATTCCTTTGCGTGCGGGATCGCGCTCTTTCCTGTCGAGTTCGCGGGATCGAAGTCGGAGAAAATCAACCGCCTCCTCGACGCTGATATCTTCGAAGTCGATGACCGGAATGACGATTTCGTTCAGCTTCTCAAGCAGTTTCTGGGTTCCGCTCGATGCCATGTAAGGATCACCCTCCTCCCCTCCGCCGGATCGGATCTCCGGCTTCCGGAGCACACGGCTGAAGAGCATGCTCTCCTGCTCGGGTGTCGGTGCTTCCAGCTCCCAGCGCTGCCGGAGCTCCGTCACGATCCGCTCCCGGGCCTCCGGCATTGCCTGCGCCAGCAACGCCTTCTCCGCGGCATTCAGCTTCTGCCAGGCATAGGGCCGGAGGTAAGCGGTGAGATCTCGGCCTAACAGAATCTGGTCGATCACCGTTGGCTCACGCTTCTCCGCGAGCATGGGCTGCACGTGCTTCTTGAAGAAGTCGGCATCCTTCCGCGCGATGAAGAGATGGAGCTCGTGGCAAGCGTGCTCGCCCAGGAAGGCCAGCTTCTCTTCTTCATTGAGAATCGGCCAATCCAGCAGCTCCGAGAAGTCGAGCAGATCGCTCCCGGGAATCTCGTCGTAGAGAAAGTCGAAGGCTTCCTCCAAGGTCGTGAAAGCTCTCCAATCCGCGTCGATCACGCTCTCGATTTTCGCTTCCGCTCCCTTCGCCAGCACCGCCGCACGGCGCGTGCCGATGTGATACTTCTGAGCGTCGAGCGGCTTGGCGAGGCGACGATCCCGAAGCGGGGTATCAGTGGGCACCAGCGGGATATTCAGGTGATGGCGGCCCGCTCCATTCGCAGCAACGATCTCGAGATACTGGCACTGTGCGAAGTCTCCTGCAGGCACCTGGAGAGTGCCTTCCGCCCCGATCTCCAGATCGAGCTTCAGCACCGAGGCGTTCGCCAGGAAATCGATCGTGGCACTGTCCGAGGAACCGGAGTCGCGCTCGGATGGAGGAGCGGAGGGTTCGGGCGCCATCTCCTGCTTCCGGCGGAGTTCGTCCAGGTTTCCCTCGCGGCCTTCCTTGCCCGTCTGGGTTTCTTGGTTCAGCGGGTCCTCGCTCCAGCGGTTCAGCAGCAGTCCGGGGCGCGGCAGCATGGAGCCCGGCAGCGCGGTACCTGCGCGACGCTCCAAGATGTAGCGCACCTCGTCGCTCACGCGGCTGGCCTCGAGAAAGGCATTCCCGGTGAAGCCCGTCTTCAAGGTCCCCGGCAGGGGATTCGCGAAGGGCTGGAGCGCCGTCCCCGCGGCCCAGTGGTGCAGGTAGCGGCGACCGATCAGCGAGACCCGCGTGCCGCCCGCAGCGCCATTCACCTTCAGCACCAGATTCCCCGCCTCTGGGGTGGCGGAGACGATGAAGGGCATGGACGGGGAGTGACGCGGCAAGATTCGCGAAGGCGAAACCAGCAGACCCTCGCGATCCACTCCGCCGGAGACGTGGATCCGCTGGCTGCGTCCATCCAGCGTGAGAACGAACTTACCGGCGGGAAGACCGCGCAGCACGATGCGCCCGTTCTCCAGTGCCAGCTTGTCGAAGTGGTCGCGCAGCAAGGTCGCGTCCCGGAACTCCTGCAGGCTCGCGCGTGTGCGGTCCAGTGCCGCCATCGGGCGCAGCAAGGGCAGCTTGATTTCCTCTCCGGCGGCGATGTGGAAGAACTTCGGCAGATCGTTCCAGCCACCTTCCTCGTCCGGCTTCAGGGCCGCCTGCGAGATGTCCACGTTGGTTGCCGTCACCTCGGTGATATCCGTTAGCATGCCGAGGGCGATCCGCCCGCGTTCATCGCTGCGCAGGGTCTGCTCCACCGGCAGCTCATAGTGGCGGTGGGTGAAGGCCAATACGACCGGGCGCAGGCCCAGCGGCTCCCCGTTGCGCCCCCGCAATTCCAGCCGGTAGCCATCCGTGTCCCGCGTGAAAAAGCCGGCCGCGATCTGGCCGCTGGCGATCATGCGGTTCATCTCCCAGGTTCGGAAGGCATTGACCAGAATCGGCGCCGCACCATCCCGCGGGGTTACCCAACCGCTCAGCTCCAGCCGCAGCTCCATGGTATCCGCGGGGACTTGGAGGGGCACCCTCAAGGCGGGAGCCAGCTTGAGATCGCCGCCGATCACTCGCTCGATGTTCTGACCATTGATCAGTGTGGCGGTCATCTTGAGCGAAGGGCGCTCGATCCACTCCAAGGGGATCTCTTGGCCGTGACTATTTAGGCGCAGCCGTAGGAAGACGCTGGCCTGGCGGTCGGCCAAGAGCTGCTCGCGGTCGAGATGAAAGCGCGCGTCCAACGCGATCTCTTCCTTGCGCGGCCTGAGTTCGAGCGGGACGGCCAGCTTGCCCCGCCGGACGAAGCCGCTGCTGCGGGAGGCGCCGGTCTTGTCCGGAATCAGGATCCGGCCATCGGCATCCGCATTGAAGCTCTCCGCCCCAATCGCGACTGCGGCATCCTTCAGGATAGTCCCCGCCTCATCGAAGACGCGCACCGATTGGCCGCGGGCCTCGCGATCCACGAAGGCGACCAATCGCCCCTTCCGGATCAGGGCGCGGGAGGAAACCCCCTTCGACACGCACTCCACGATCCACGCGCCGGGCCCGCTCAGCTCCGGCAGTTCGAGCTGTTCGCGGTGGATGAGCAGGGGCGGCTGCGGGAAGTTCAGGCGCTTCTCGTGGTGAGGGACCAAACCCTCCAGATCGAGGCTCACCGGCGGCTCGCTATTTTCCCGCTCGATCCACGAAGGGAGATCCAGCTCGAAGATCCGCACCAGCAGTTCGGGCGTGTTCTTGAGATCAAGCGCCAGCTTCACCGCGGTATCTCCGAGCAGGGTGAGTGGCTGGCCGGGAGCGAAAGCGATCCGCGTTTCCTTCTGGAGCTCCAGGAGTTCCGCGGGATCGAGCGAGGGTCCCCACTCCACCGGGTTCCCGCCCGCCAGCAGCCGCGCCCTCGCATGGATCTGGATCAGCCGCTTGTTCTCGATCAGGTCCTTGAAGAGTTCCGGTGTTTCCGCCCCGCCCAAGAAGTGGTTCAGGTAGGCATCGATCAGCTCGCGGTCGTCGTTCACCGGCGGACAGGCCGTCGCGGCAGAGTAGTTCGCGCCGGTGTTGATGTAGTCTGCCTCGGGCAGGCCCTGGTTGGGAAGGACCTTGAGGATCGAATGGCTGCTCCGCAGCAGCTTCAGGTAGCTCAGGAAGTCCTCCTGCGGGAATTGCCCGAGATCCCGCTGCAGCCGCAGGTGGTGATAGAGCACGTGCGCCTTCAGCGAATTCAGCGCCGGTGGCAGGGTGATCGCGACTTCACGACACGCGGCCAGGTGGGCTGCATGGGCGCCGGGATCGAGCGCGAAGTCCGTCTCGTCCCCCGGGAGCAGGGTTTCCAGATAGCGGGTCACGAAGGCCTCGTTGCCGCGTAGGGCGGGCACCGCTGTCGCCAGCTCGTCCATCTGGCTCCGCGTCAGGCGCAGCTCGATCGCCACGCTGCCGAAGCTGGGGGCGCTGCGGCTCGCATGGATCTTGGCCAGCAGCGGCACGATCCCGGGCAGGTCTGCGCGGACGAGCGTCTCGCGGAAATACTCCAGCTTGGCCTCGTCGAATTCGCCTACTTTCGCGAGTTCCGCCGCCAGCCGTTCCGGAGAGTAGCGGCGGTAGGGAGCTTGGCCGCCTCGGGTGGCCAGATTCTCGAAGGCCGCGACCGAGATCATCGCGGGATCGAGGCGATCCGGCAGCTTGGCGTCCGCTTCGGCGTCCGGCTTGGTGTCCTTGAATTCCAGCCCGGCCTCTTTGATGAGGAAGTCCGCCACGCCGCGGGGATCGGCATCGTAAGAAAGAAGCTGTTGGCGGTTCATCAGCGAATCGAAGCCATCGCTTGATACCGGATCTTCCTTCCGCTCGGAGGCCGTCAGCCACTGGTCCATGACCTTGCCAAACTCGTCGCTGCGCCCGGAGAGCTGATGGTTTAGCGCCTGATAGAAGAACCAGTCGCGGGTCTGGGGGACCAGCTTCGTCAGGGATGCCTCGCGGGTAGTCGGATCGGCGAAGGCCTCCTTGAACTCCAGATCGGCTGCGGCCACCGGCAGCAGGAGGGCGAGAGAGATAAGGATTTTTCTCATGGTCCGGATATAGGGAAGGCCGGTGGGGTGGGGAAGGGAAGAAGTGCCGGGTGAAGGACCGGGGAGCCCTTTGCGACAAGCTCCTGAGAAATGGATTGGCCAAGCCGGGACGGCAGGCTAGGCTCGCCGCCCCGAAGGGGACATCATGGCGATCCAAGGACTGGAATTGGCAAAGGCTTGCGCAAAAGTGGCGGACGAAACCAAGGCGGAGAAGATCCGGCTCTGGGACCTGCGTGGGCTGTCCAACCTGACCGACTTCATGGTCGTCTGCTCCGGCTCGTCCATGCCCCACCTCCGCGCCATCCTGCGCGATATCCGCGGCCGCGTGGATGAGGACCACGGCGCCAAGCCGATCAATGCCGAGGGCAATGCCGACACCAAGTGGGTCGTGCTCGATTACATCGACGTGATGGTCCACGTGATGCACGAGGAACTGCGCGACTTCTACGGACTCGAGGACCTCTGGGCCGACGCCAAGGAGGTCTCTTGGACCGAGTGATCCGAGCTTCCAAGCTGCTGCAGATGGCGGCTTGAACGGGCGAATGTGGAGAACTCCACGCGCTGTTCGCAAGTTATTCACAACGCATCCGAGCGCTTGATTGAATGGTACGTGTGAGGCTTGTTCACAAACCTGCCATTCATTTTCAGTCCGATAGGAACTTATTCACATTCATGCGATTGCTTGAATCGTGAGCGTGAATCGACCGTTTCTGAAGAATTCGCAACTTATTCACAAGGGCTGTTCCCAAGTTGTTCACAAAGCGCTGAGCAGCTTATTCACAGGTTGCTCCCATTGACCTAAGCGGTGCGATTGCTTTAGAGGTCTTAATTAAATGTTGCACTCTCGCGTGAATCTCATCCCTGACGGTGAAGTTGCTTCGTTCCTCCATGAACTTTGTTCCTTCGCGGATCATCCCCAGCAGGTCGACGATGCTTACACGGTCGACAATCTGCTATCGATAGTCCTGCAGCGTCACAGTCCTGGTTTAAAGGTGGCGAGTTTTCCTCTGCCGGGTAGCTTGGTGATCTCCAAGGTCAGAGCGCTTCCCGAGCAATTAAGATCTCTCGCGGTGGAAATTGCCGCCTTACGGGGCATCGATCTGGGAGTTCATCGGGATTCAACGTTTCTGGTATTCCTGAAGAAGGCATATCCACCGATTAAGCGGACGAGTAATCGCCCGTACCGACGCCGGTCCTAGATTGAGCGTTGTCGCTTGCGTTGGGCTTGCTAAAAGGACCGCCGGTCGCCGATAGGGCGCCGCCCTATTTGCCATGGCGACAGAGACCAAGCCCATCCGTATTGCCGATTCACCCGCTTTGCAGGGAGGAGATTCTAGCGCTTCGGCGGCGGATGTGATGCGCTCGATGCCGCACGCCTTGGGGCCGGAGAAGAGCATCCTCTCCTCAATGCTGAAGGATCCGGAGCAGTGGATCGGCATGGCCTTGGAAGAAGGTCTGACCCGCGAGCACTTCTACCTGCCCGGGCACGGTCTGCTATTTGAGACTCTGCGTGAGCTGAACGCGAAGAGCCAGGAGATCGAACTCGTCTCGCTGGTCCAGCTCCTTCACGACCGCGGCCTGCTCGATAGCGTGGGCGGCCCGGCGGCGATTACGGACATCTTCGGCTACGCGCCGAATGCCGCGCATTTCCACAATCACCTCGGCTTGGTGAAGGACAAGTTCGTCCTCCGCTCGATCATCCGCACCTGCACCGAGGCGGTATCCGAGGCTTACGACAACCCGGAGGAGACCGTCTCGCTGCTGGACCGCGTGGAGTCCAGCGTGCTCGGCATCCGCCAGGGCACCGAGACCACCCGCGGTTTCCACATCAAGCAGTCGGTCTCCGACGTCATCAGCCACTTCGAGGCGCTGCTCTCCGGCGACGTCGAGGTGCAGGGGGCCCCGACCGGCTACATCGACCTCGACAAGATGTCGAAGGGCTTGAAGCCGGGTGAAATGTTCGTCGTGGCTGCCCGTCCCTCGATGGGTAAGACCTCGCTGATGATGAACATCGCGGAGCACATCTGCGTGGATCACGGCGTGCCCTCGATGGTCTTCTCCTGCGAAATGACCGCCTTCCAGATCGTGCAACGTCTGGTCTTCTCGCGGGCCCGCTTCGCGATGGCTCAGCTCGGCAAGGGCTTCAAGCCGCGGCGCGAGGACCTGCTGCGGATCAAGCGCGCGGCGGAGGAAATCGCCGCCTCCAAGCTCTTCGTGGACGATACCCCGGGCCTGTTGATCGACACGCTGCGGGCCAAGGCGCGCCGTCGGAAGCGCGAGGACAACATCGGCTTCATCGCGATCGACTACCTCCAGCTCCTCAAGTCCGGATCGAAGCAGGCGCAGAACTCCCGTGAGCGTGAGATCGGTGAGATCTCCGCCGGTATCAAGGGCCTCGCGAAGGAACTCGAGTTGCCGATCCTGGTGCTGGCTCAGCTCAACCGTGGTCCGGAAGGACGAACCGGCAAGTCACTGGGTGTGCCGCGGATGTCGGACCTCCGTGAATCCGGAACCATCGAGCAGGACGCCGACATGATCGGCCTGCTCTACCGGACCGCCTACTATGCGGAGACTCCGGAGGAAAAGGAGCAGGAGGCGGGGCGCGCGGAGCTTCTTCTGGCGAAGAACCGTAACGGTGAGACCGGCCACATCCCGTTGACCTTCATCGCGGAGCTGATGCGCTTCGAGACCCGCGTGCGCGGCGACGACGAGCATGCGCCGGAGTAAGCTGGAGATATCAGCGGGCGATGATAGGGAAGGGGTCGGATGCCTCCGAAGAAGAAAGCCAATGCCAAGCCGCTGGTCGGTTCCGCCTTGATCAAGGAGGTGAACCGCCGCATCCGCTTGGCGCGAAGCCTCTGGGACGCCCACCGGAATGCCGCCTGCCGCGGTGAGCGGGAGAAGGCCATCGCGCTCTACGAAACCCTGACCAAGGAAGAGCGGGAGAAGGTGCCGCAGGAGCTGCGGGTCTGGCTGCGCTATCGCAGCGAGAAGTATTTCGGCGAAGGGCGAACGCCGCCCGGTGGCTAGTCTTATCCGCTTGATCCTCAGTTGCCGGTGTTTCCCGTTTGCGTCCTCCGGGGGCTTGGTGAATGCTCGCCACATGTTCAAAGCCCTCGCCGTCTGCCTTGCCACGCTTGCGATGACCTTCGCCGCGAAAGCCCAGGAGAAGCAGCGCTTCTACGAGCTGCGGACCTATCATGCGGAGCCCGGCAAACTCGACGCGCTGCTGTCACGTTTTCGCGATCACACCTGCAAGCTCTTCGAGAAACACGGCATGACGAATGTCGGCTACTGGTTGCCGGTGGATAATCCGGACAATCTCCTGGTCTATCTTCTCGCCTACCCGAATCAGCCGGCACGGGATGCCTCGTGGAAGGCCTTCGGCGAGGACGAGGAGTGGAAGAAGGTGGTCGCCGCCTCGGAAGCGAATGGCAAGCTGGTGGGCAAGATCGATTCGACCTTCTTGCTTCCCACCGCCTTCTCGCTGGGCTTCCCCGTCACTCCGAAGGATCAGGCCAATCGGCTGTTCGAGATGCGCACCTACACGGCCACTCCCGGCAATCTCGATGCCCTTCACAAGCGCTTCCAGGATCATACCCAGAATCTCTTCCGGAAGCACGGGATCACGAATCTGGGCTACTACCGCATGGTCCCGGGACAGGAAGGCGCGGAGAACACCTTGATCTACTTCCTCGCCCACAAGGATGCGGTGTCTGCCAGCGCTTCGTGGACTGCCTTCCGCGCCGATCCGGTCTGGGTAACGGCGAAGAATGCCTCGCAGGAAGCGGCGGGCGGTTCGCTCACCGTGCTGCCGGACGGGGTGAAGTCGGTGTTCCTCAAGCCCGTGGACTTCTCACCCGTGAAGTGAGTCATGGGTAAGAAGAAGAACAAAGCGCCGCCGGTCCTCTTGCAGAGGCTCGGCGATCATTTCGGCACCGACCCGGGGGCGCTGCCTTTGGTCGAGCGCAGCTTCGCCAAATACGACCGGCCGAACCTGCATCAGGCGATCATGGAGATCGCCGGCGCCGGAGTGGAGTTGCTCGGCGTGATCCCTCGCAACGACTACGAGCCGGTCACTTTGGCCCGGATCGTCCGTCAGGCGAGCGCCAAGAACATGGATCTCGGTCCCGTCCAGCACGTGGATGAGACCCTGCCGGGCAACCGGCGCATGGCCTGCGTGAAGCGAGGCCTCTTTCTCTTCCGCTATCGCGATATGCCCGTCGCCATTATGCAGGATGAGGAGCGTTTCACCTCCTCGCCCCGCTTGACCATTGAGGTGATGGCCGGTGAGAGCGCCGCGGCCGAAGAGCTCCTCCGCCGGATCGAAAAGGAAACCCTGCAGGGCAAGGCATTCCGCGGCGGTGTGATTTCGCTGAAAGGCGATTGCCACCGCGGCTTCGCGGTGCAGTTCCATCAGCTCCCCGCCTTGGCGCGGGAGGAAGTGATTCTTCCCGAGGATCTGCTCCAGCGTCTTGAACGCCACACGGTGGACTTCAGCCGTCAGTCCGGGCGCTTGAAGGCGGCCGGGCGGCACCTGAAGCGCGGCATCCTTCTTCACGGACCGCCCGGAACCGGCAAAACCTACTCGGCGATGCACCTCGCCTCGCGCATGCCGGAGCGCACCGTGTTCCTGCTCACCGGAGCGGATATCGGCATGATCGAGCAAGCGGTGGCGATGGCCCGCATTCTCGATCCCGCCACTTTGATCTTGGAGGATGTCGATCTCATCGGCACGCGGCGCGAGAACCAGATGGTCGGGGCGAATGCCGTGCTCTTCGAGTTGCTCAACCAGATGGACGGCTTGGCCGAGGATGCCGACCTGCTCTTCATCCTCACCACCAATCGACCCGACGTGCTCGAACCCGCGCTTGCGGCGCGCCCGGGGCGGATCGATCAGGCGATCGAGATTCCTCCGCCGGACGAAGATTGCCGGCGTCGCCTGATCGCGCTCTATGGCAAGGGCTTGGTCTTGGAGCTGGAGGAGCTCGATGACCTCGTGCGCCGGATCGAGGGCGTAAGCGCCGCCTTCATCCGCGAACTGCTGCGGAAGGCCGCGGTGCATGCCGCCTTGGAAGAGGACGGCGAGATCGTGGTGAGGGATCGTCACCTCGCGGCGGCCTTGGCCGAGCTGATGGTAGCGGGAGGCCCCCTGACCATGAGCCTGCTCGGAGCCTCGGTGGCATCGGAGGACTAGCGCTTCCAGTGCCGGTCGGCGAAGTCCATGAAAAGGCCCCAGTCCTCGGCCGTGAGGTCGTGCTTGCCGGGGCGGATGTGGTAGCCGATCCGTCCTTCGTGGAGATGCCCGCCCACCTCCGGCATGGTCTCGCCTGTTAGACCGGGCAGGTCGAAGATCCGATAGGCCGGAGTGGCATGGACGCAGGCGAGGAACTCTCCCTCCGGATCCGCCCAATCGTCCTCCGCGGCGCTGGCGACGTACGTGAGTCGCGGTGCCAGCAGTCCGATCAACTGGTGCTGATCCACGGGCAGCTCGGCTTCCTTGCCGTCGTAGCGCTTGTAGTTTTCGCAGAACCAGTGCGGGAAACTCTTGTTGATGTCTGCAATGGTCTCGCCGTGGATGCGCCGGCTCAGTGCGGCACCGGTGCAGCCGGATTCATTCGAGATGGTCAGGCCCACGCGTTCGTCCTGAGCTCCGCACCAGAGGGCGGCCTTGCCACCGCGGGAATGACCGACCACCGCGATTCTCTCCGGATCAATGCCCGGGCTCTCCCGAAGCACGCTGACGATGCGGCTCGCGCCCCATGACCAGGCCGCGATGGTCCCCCAAGAGTCGGGCTTGCGCTTGCCTCGGTCGAAGATCGCATGCACCCCGTCCTTGAAGCCCTCCGCCTTGTCGGGATCGACATCGGCGATGTGGAAGATCGCGGTGCCATAGCCACGCTTGGCGATTGCCTCGGCAGGCCAAAAGCCTTGGGCAGTTCCGAGATCGGCGAGCACCGGCGAGCGGTTGTTGATGAGCAGGAAAAAGGGCACCGGCTTTTCCGCGGAGGCGGGCAAGACGATCCTGACCTTGATCCGTCCTTCGCCTCCCGGACCAGTGAAGCGGTAATCGCCGTCCGATACTTTGAGCCCGCTTGGGGCATCGTGGAGGGCGGTGATCTTCCACTCCGCCAGCGACGGATCTTGGAGCGGACTACGCCCGTAGACATGTTCCCGGAAGAGATCGAGGGTGCGAGGCCGCACCTTCTCCCGCCACTCTGCGGCATTCTCGGCCTTCCGACCGCTCTCGTCCGCCAGGATCTCGGGTAGCTCCAGTTTCTCCTCGGCCCTCATCGCGGGAGCCGTGGAGAGCATGGCGATGAGCGGCAGCAGCCTGAAGGAATCGATCCTCATCCCTAGTCCTACGCGCAGCTTACAAGGGGCTTTCAGGAAGCGGGTGAGAGGATTTCATTTTTCCGTCGGGCGGATCGGGTCCATGCTCTGCACGTGGCGCTGCCGGTGGACATGTTGGGACGGGGAATGCGGGATCTGCGGATCTCGCTCACCGACCGCTGCAATTTCCGCTGCCGCTACTGCATGCCGGTGGAGGTTTTCGGCCCCGGCTATCGCTTCTTGCCGCGGGAGGACCTGCTGAGCTTCGAGGAGATCTTGCGCCTCACCCGCCTGCTGGTGCCGCTGGGGGTCGAGAAGGTCCGGCTTACCGGCGGTGAACCGCTGCTGCGGAATGGAATCGAGGATCTGATCGCGATGCTGGCCGCCATTGAAGGAGTGAAGGACATCGCCCTCACCACGAATGGCGTCTTGCTTGCCCACCACGCGGAGGCTCTGGCCTTGGCGGGCCTGAGCCGGGTGACCGTGAGCCTGGATGCCCTCGATCCGGCGATCTTTGCGCGGATGAACGGCGTCGGGGCAAAGGTCGAGCGCGTGCTGGCGGGCATCAATGCCGCCCAAACCTACGGCCTGAAGGTGAAAGTGAATTCCGTGATCCAGCGCGGAGTGAACGAAACCGAAATCCTCCCGCTGGCCCGCTGGGCGAAGGAGCATCACATCGACCTGCGCTATATCGAATACATGGATGTGGGCGAGACCAACGGCTGGAAGCTGGATGAAGTCGTTTCCGCCGCGGAACTGCTGGAGATTCTTTCCACCGAGTTCGAGTTGCAGGGCCGCGATCCCGCCTATCGGGGGGAAGTGGCCCTTCATTGGTCGCATGCAGATGGAGCTTGCGAGGTGGGCGTGATCGCCTCCGTCACCAAGCCCTTCTGCCGGGATTGCCAGCGCCTGCGCCTCTCCGCGGATGGCAAGCTCTTCACCTGTCTCTTCGCGGCAAATGGGCACGACGTGCGTGGATTGTTGCGGGGCGGGGCAGGGGATGAGACCCTGCGGGCCGCGATTACCGGCCTCTGGAGCGTGCGACAGGACCGCTACTCGGAGGAGCGGGGCATCATTGCCCGTCCGAAGGCTGAGATGAGTTACCTCGGCGGTTGAGCAGTGCTCAGCGGGCTAAATGCCCGTGGAGCTCCAGCAGCGTTTGTCCCTGTATCAGGGTTTCCTTACCCACCTCGCGCTCGAGCTGGAGCATTCCCGCGACATTGTAGACCCGGATCACGCCGCCATCCCGTCGGGCGGAGAAGGCCGCATATTCCATCGCGGCATTGGCGTTGCGGAACCACAGATCGGCATGACGGCCGAGCGAATCGGTCAGGCCCACTCCGGGACCATTTTCAAAAGGGCGAATGTCGTAAGTGCTCACGAGTTCAAATGAACACTATTCGGGCGATTTGTCAAACCGAGTCCTTCGGATATCCGTAGTTCCGGGAATGCGAGCGTCTTCAGGCGCGCTGCAGCAACTCACCGAGAATGCTATCCAAGCGCGCCAGTCCGTGGTCCTCCCGGAAGCGCAGGTGGTCGGAAATCAAGGGCTCTCCTCGCCAATCTTTCCCGCCGAGGATCCGCTCGATGGCCTCCAGCGCCTTTACGGAATCTCCCTCCGGAATGGTCAGGCCCGTCCGGTAGCCCTCGATCCGGTGGCCGATGCATTCGCCGCGGGTGGCGATGCACGGGATGTCGAAACAGGCCGCCTTGCCCAAGGCCCCGCTGCTACCCTCGAATCCTTCGTAAGCCGCCCACGCGACATCGAAGGTGGAGAAGATCGAATTGAAATCCGCCTCTTCCGGAATGCGCCCGGCCTTAGGATCGAAGTGCAGGTTATCGATTTCTCCCGACTGGATTCGCCGGGCTGTTAGGTCGATGAGTTCTTGTTCCTCCGGGCTGTATTCCGGCCGTTCGAAGCGACCGGCACAAACGAAGAACCAAGGCAGCTTCATCTCGCGCGCTTTCTCGGCGACCCGTAGCAGGTTCAACATGCCCTTGCGGCGCTCCAAGCCGATCAATCCGATGATCTTGCGTCCTGCCGCCTTGCGTCGGATTTCTTCCGCAAGCACGTAAGGCCTCGCGGGCAGGGTGGCATCGGTGACATCGGGGAAACCCTCCACGGACTGCCGGGTGTAGTCCTTCATCGGCGAGATGAAGCGCTCGTCGAGCACGCCGATCCCCCGGCAGAGCGGGCTGCGGATCAGGGCATCGCCCTTCGCCAGCATGCGCAGTGATTTCTTGGGAGAGGGCGCTTCACCGTGATGATGATTGCGCAGGTAGAGTCCGCTCCAAGGGCGGTCGATCGTAAGATGAGGGACCGCGGGGAAGGGGAGAAAGCGGAGGTAGCTATCCAGATAAGGGAAGAACACGAGGTCGGCCTTGCGCCCGACCTTTTGCTCCGCCTCGAAGAGCGTGTCCGCACAGCGCTTCCAGCGCTGGTAGGTACGCATCGGGTCGCCCTCGAAGCGACCGCGGAACCAACTGCGCTTGCCCGCCGGCAGGAAGTGGGTGCTCACCCTCCGCTCGAATTCCGCGGCCCCGGCTTCCGTGGCGGCACGGGCTCCGCTCAGCGCTTCCGCCGGATTCGGGCAGAGGCCTATCACGAAGGCTCCCAACCGCAGGAAGGCCGCGGTGAACTGGGAGAAATACATCGGATGATGGCCGACCCAGAGCGGATCGACCAAGGCGACGGTCTTCGGCGGCGGGGAGTCGGAGATCATGAAAGGGTGGGCCGCAGGCGGGCGTGGATCCAGGAGGCGCGCACGAGGAAAGATTGGGAGAGACCCGCCATCACGCCGAAAATCATCGAAGCGAGTCGTTCGTCGAAGGGATTGGAGGTCAGGGTCTCGCTTAGCAGGCAGCATGCCGCGATGAAGGGCAGGAAAGCCAGCCACTGATCCGGCCCGGGATCGGAGGCATTCGCCCGTGCGGCACCCAGCGAAGCGGCCATCACCCCGCCGATCAACGTCACGTGCGCCAGTAACCCGATCACCCCGCCGGAGAAGAGCGAGTAGGTCCAGGTCGAATGACCGGCGAACCATACATCATCACCGATCTCCTCATCCGGCGGATAGACCAGATGGATCGCCGGCATGTACTTCGGGTGCCAGTAGTAGGAGGCGCCGATGCCCCGGCCATGCAGGTAGTGGACCGGTTCGCGGTTCAGGATCTCGAAGATCCCGTCCGCCTCCGCGCGGCGCGTCAGATAGGAGATGTCCTCGGTCGTATTCCGATCGGAGGCGTGGTGGAAGAGCCGCTCGTTCCAGCGCTCGATCAGCAGCGGCTCGACCAGTGCTGCCAGCACGATGCCGCCGATGGCCAGCGCGGCGGCGGCCCCGACCGGCATGAGGCGCATCGGCAAATCGGCCGGGCGGAAGATCCCCCAGCGCGTGCCTAGCAGGAAGCAAAGCCCGCTCGCGAGGGCGGAGGCCATCACCGGGAAAAGCAGCGACCGCGTGATGGTGACGAAGATGCCGATGAAGAGCACGCCGGTGGCCACTAGCAGGGTCCAGTGGAAGCGCTTCCGCAGCAGCAGGGCGCAGCCGATCCATGCGGCGATCCAGTTGTTGGCCGAACTCTGGACCTCCACCCGCGCGGTTTCCAAGGTCACCTCCTTGAAAACGAAACCGTGGAAGATCCGCCAGATCACGTTGATGCAGGCGGCGGTGAACACCGGCGCGACGATGCGCGAGGCCTTCACTCCCACGCAGCCCGCGATGTGCGCGTTCATCATCGCGGCCAGACAGAGACAAAGCGGCAGGATGATCCGGATCGCCCGGCCCGGTGCGACTCCTTGAAGCAGGGCATTCGATGCCATGAAGGCGAGGAAGCATCCCCAGAAAAGGATGAACCATGCACCCGGCCTTACTAACAGGTGACGCCAGCCGAGGAAGAGGATGCCGGCGGTGGAGAAGATCGCCAGAGCCAGGAAGATCAACTGGTCGAAGCCCGCGCCGCCCGTAGCCTCGCGCGCTTGCGAGGCGCGGTAGTCGAAGGCGAAGGACATCATGAAGACCCACAGGAGCTTCTCCACCCACGGCGCGGCCGCGGTGGCGGGAACTTCCACGGGATCATGGCGCTCGCTCATGGTCGCAGGGCTTGCGGATTCTCCAAGGCCCGCGCGAGTGTGACGCCGCGGTCCTCCCAGTGGAAGGCGGAGCGACAGTTTTCGAGCGCCTTGCCGGCGGCATGGTTCAGGAAGGCGAGATCGTCGATCTTGGCCGCCACTGCTTCTGCCAGGCTCTCCGGATCCGGTGCGGCGATCGCCTCGCTGCGCGGATCGACCGGAACACCGCTGAGGGCCGCCTCCACCGATGCCAGAGGCAGACCGCGGAAGATGTAGTCGAGCGCCTTCAGCTTGAAGCCGCCGCCGAGCGCTTCGGGGATCAGGCCGATGCGGGCTTGATCGAGGAAAGGTGTTACCGAAGGCACGTTCGCTTGGAAGCTCGCCCAAGGATACTGCCTGGCGAGCGCCGTGAACCAAGCCGGATCCGCCTTGCCCACCACTTGGAAGCCGATCTTCGCGGCTTGGAACGGTTCCGCCGCAGCCTGCAAAAAGGCCTCAAGGTTGCGACGTTTCGCCAGCCACTCGAAGGCCCCGGCCAGCACCACCTGCCGCGGAGTCTCCGCGGTGATCGGGCGTGGCGGACCTTGCGGGATCTCACCGCCGTAGCCCGGCTTCAGGACGAAGATCGGCACCCCGGGGGCATCCAGAGCGAAGGCATCGGCATCGCGCGGAGTGATCGCGGAGATCAGGTTGGCGCGGCGAGCCAGCGCTCCCTCCATCCGGCCATATTTCCAAGAGTCCCACTTCAGGGCCATGCGCATCGGCAGGGAACCGCCACGGTCACCGGCCACCTGCTTGCGCACGGAGGCCTCGTGATTGTGCGCGAGGTACATCACCTTTTGCTCCGGTCCTAACAGATCGAGCGCCCACGCGCAGGCGGCTTGGTCGATGATGATCCAGTCCCATGTTTCTGGGAGAAGCCGTGCGAGCACCTCGCGTTGCAGCGGATTGCCGAGGCGGTAGGCATCGCCGGGCAGCTTCGCAGGCAGGCTCTTCAGGCGCCCGGAGGGAATCGTGCCGTGCAGCTCCCAACGGAGCTCCGGTCCGCCTTCGGTCGGCTTGGCCGCCTTGTGCGCCAGCACCGTCAGCTCGATCCCGGGTTGGGCCGCGAGCGAGCGCAGCAGTCCGAGCGTGTAGATCAGCTCGCCGCTATCCGCAGGGCGCGGGTCTTGCCGGGTGATCCAGAGGCAACGCATGGCGGGTGGGGCGACGACTCTACCGCGCGGCTCAAGGCTTGGCTGTTAGAATCTTCTCGAAGGTGCTGGCCGTCTTCTCGATCGGGAAGGTGGCCTCGGCATAGGCCCGGGCCTTCGCTCCGAACTCGGCACACTCCTCGGGAGATGCCTGCAGGAAGGACGCGGCGGCCAGAAAGCCTTCCATGTCCTTCGGTGCCACGGTGATACCCGCGCCGTGTTCCCGGGTGATCCGGGCGGCCAGGTTCTCCTTCGGCACAGCCAGAAGGAGCGGCCGCGCGGCGCAGAGATAGCTGAGGGTCTTGGATGGCACCGAGAACACACCCGCTTCCTCCTCCAGGATGCCGACCAGAACATCGCCCGAGGCAAGCACGGAGGGCAGTTCCGCGAAGGGCTGATAGGGCAGGATCTTCATGTTGCTGAGTCCGGCTGTGGCGGATTCCCGCTTCAGCCACTCCGCCCCGATCCCTTCCGAGACAATCACGACTTCCACCTCCGGCTGATTGCTGAAGCGCTTTGCCAACTCCAGCAGCATGGCCGGATTGTGCTTCATGCCGATGGTACCGGAGTAGAGGAACACGAACTTGTCCTGCAGACCATGACGGCGGGACCACTCGTTGTCCTTCGGCAGGGCGGGAAGTTCCTCAATCACCGCCCAGTTCGGCACCACTGAGACACGGTCGGGACTCACTCCGAATTCATCCGCCAGGATCGGGGTGAAATCTTCCGTGATCGTGACGATGCCGCTGCTGCGGCGGAACTGCCGGGAATCCAGCAAGCGGTACCAAGCGCCGATGAAGCCTCCCGCGACCGGGATCTTCCGTCGCAGGAGTTTGTCCACGGCCAGGCTGTAGAAATCCTGCACCCAATAGTAGAAGCGGCCGCCGCTCTCCACGGTGGCGCGGGTGATGGGTTCTTGAGTCTCGGTCGGCGTATTGCCGGAAAGTACGGCATCCGGCTTCCATGCCCGCACGAATTCGGCGGCGGCTTGGCCGTAACGGATCTCCATGTTTCGGCGGCGGCGGAAGGAATATTTGTAGCGCGGATACTCCGGATCCATCGGGATCTCCCTGAATTCCAGCGTCGCCGCATCTCCGGGATTGCGCCGGAGATCCCCGCGAGGGGTTTGCAGGCTGCCGGCGAAGGCATGCACCACCTCATGGCCGCGGGCTGCAAGAGCCCTGCTCAGCGAGGTCGGAAAGGCATGGCCGGCGTAGTCGTGGACCAGAATTTTCATGGGGGGAGGTGCACGGGGGTGCGGGCGGATCTTATGAAATCGTGGAACAGCGTCAACGGAGGGGCTTCACGCGATCGCGGGGGTACCCCGGTTCCCGAAAATCCGTCCTTCAAACCTCTCGCACCCTCACCCGGCACTGCCTATGCTAGAGGAGAGTGAAGAAAAGGCTTCCGCCCCCACCTCCATCCTCCCTCATGCCGTCCGATCCCCCCGGAACCCTCTGGCCCCACGTGATGCCCCGCCCCGAGGTGCGGATCGTGCTCGCGTACGTGGTGCTCGCGAGCGTCTGGGTGATCGGCTCGGACCGGCTCTTGCAGAGCGTGATGCCCGATAGCCCGGTTTCCCTCCAATCGCTAAAGGGGATCAACTTCGTCATCACCACCTCGGTACTGCTCTATTTTGTCCTGCGCCGGGCCTACCGTGGCTGGCGCGAGGCCGAGCGCCAGCAATGGGAGCTGATGTCCGAAGTGAGCGAGACCTTCCGCAATTTGTCGGCCCGGGTCGAGACTCTGCGCGAAGCCGACCGCACCCGGATCTCCCGCGAACTTCACGATCAGCTCGGGCAAGCGCTGACCGGCCTGAAGATGGATCTCCGCTGGGTGGAGGGTCGTTTGGAACTGCGGGACGACCGCGCCTTCAATCCGCTTACCGACCGCTTGGTGGAAGCTCAAGAGCAGGTGGACCTCCTGATCGGGACCGTGCAGCGAATCGCCACCGATCTCCGACCGGATGTGCTCGATGATCTGGGTCTGGCCGAAGCGCTCACCGAGGAAGGGGACCGCTTCACCCTCCGGAGCGGGATTCCCTGCCGGATCGAAGTCGGGGAATTGCCGGAGGATTTACCGCCGGAGTTGGGCACGGCGGCTTTCCGGATCTTTCAGGAAGCCTTGGCCAATGTATCCCGCCACGCGAATGCTTCCGAGGTGAAGGTGAAATGTCAGCTCGGCGCGGATTTGCTCGAGATGGAGATTTCGGACAATGGCAAGGGAATGCCGGCCGGTGTGGACCGGGATCCTCACTCCTTGGGGCTGCTCGGCATGCGCGAGCGCGCCGAGTTGCTTGCCGGCAAGGTGATCTTTACCACCGGGGATTCCGGGGGTACTTGTGTGGTGGCGAAACTCCCTTGGGGGAAGATCCCATGAGAATCCTCATCGCCGATGACCACGAACTGATCCGCCGCGGACTGCGGGGGCTCCTGCTTGATCATTTGCCGGGAGCGGAGATCGTGGATGCGGGCGACGCCCGCGAGGCCATGGCATTGATCGAGAGCGCCCCCTTCGATCTTGCCTTGGTGGATATCAATATGCCGGGGCGGAGCGGCTTGGAACTCCTGCGGGATCTCCGCCGCCTGTTTCCCTCCATGCCGGTGCTGGTGGTCAGTGCCCATACCGAGGAGGACTTCGCGTTGAGGGCGCTGAAGCTGGGCGCTGCGGGCTATGTTTCCAAACAAAGTGCGTCCGACCTTCTCGTTGCCGCGGTGAAGCGGGTGCTGGCAGGAGGCCGTTATGTGAGCTCCGCGGTGGCGGAGAGGCTGGCGAAAGCCGCGGCGGAAGGCTGGACCGGCACCCCACATGAGAACCTGTCACATCGCGAAATGCAGGTCCTCCAACTTATCGCGAAGGGTAGCTCGATCAAAGAAATCGCCTCGGATCTGGCGCTGAGTGAAAAGACGATCGCGACTTATCGTAGCCGTATCTCCGAGAAGCTCGGTCTCTCGACCAATGTCGAGCTGACCCGGTATGCAATGCAGAACCACTTGGTGGAGTAGGGCGGAGCGCTCCGCAGAAACCGGGTAGTAGTCGGTGAAAATACGATGAAAATTATGTTATATCTTTGGAATGGACGCTGAGCGTCGTATCGTTCTCGCTGTCTCCCGTGCAACCCGGCTTCTTCGGCCGGGTTGTTTTTGCCCTACCTTCCTAAGCCCTTTACACCTCCATGTCCCGCCCCGGTCGCAGGATCATTGTCGGATCCTCTATTCTCTCGTGTGCCCTCGTGGGCGCAGTCTGGCTCAATCGCAGTGAAGAACCCGCGGCGGTAGAGCCGTCGCAAGCCAGTCCTTCAGCACCCCGTGAAGCTGCGGCACCGCAGGCACCGGGCGAAGTCGAGACGGCAGCTGCTGCCATCGCCCCCGAATCCGTGGCCCGGGCAGTGGTGCCACCCGTTCCTGCTCCCGTCCTCACGACCGAGGATCGCGGCACGACGCGGACTTTCGAGATCGCGCTCGATGAAGCGGTGCTGCGCGCGCCGGATGGCAAGGACGTCACCGTGCGTCTTGATCCGCCTGCGACCTTGGAGACCCTGCGCTCGCGCCTGATGGAGATCGAAGGCGAGGTGCTTCCGGTCTGTTACGAGCCGGGCCTTCCTCATGAGGAAATCCATCGCCGTCTGATCACCCGTGACATCACGGTGAAGCTCCCTTCCCCGGATGCCGATCCGGTCCTGCCCGTCGGAGTGGTGTTGAAAGAGAAGCCCGACTACGCGCCGGGCTATGCGGTCGTTTCCGCGGAGGACTCCTTCGCCGCGCTTGCAGCGCTTGATTCCCTGCGCGGTGCGACGAACGTGGAGGAGGCGGAAATCCAGCTCGCCTCCCTGCGCCAGAAGCGCGCCATGCCGAACGACCCGATGATCGGCCAGCAGTGGCATCTCAAATACCAAGGACAAGCAGGGGCCATTATCGGCACCGACGTGAACGTGGAAGGTGCTTGGAACTATGGTGGTGCCGGTGGCGTGAAGGGGAGCGGCATCCGCGTCGGCGTCATCGATGACGGCGTGGATCTCAACCATGCGGACCTCGTGGCCAATCTTGATACCGTCAACGACTGGGACTGGAACGGGAACGACAACAACCCCTCCGCGCAATCGGGCACGATTGGTGGTGTTCCCTATAGCGACGACCACGGGACTTCATGTGCGGGTAATGTGGGTGCCCGCGGCGACAACGGGGTCGGCGTGTCGGGGACTGCTCCTTTGTCAACTCTGGTGGCAATGCGTTTGATATCGGCAGCCACCACCGACTCCCAGGAGGCCGCGGCGATGGCCCACAAGAACGATTTGATCCACATCAAGTCCAACAGTTGGGGGCCCTCCGACTTCGGCTTCACTTTGGAAGGTCCGGGTCCCTTGACCCGTCAGGCATTCGCCACTGCCGCTACGAGCGGTCGCGGTGGCCTAGGTACTATTTTCACATGGGCCGGTGGGAATGGCTTGGACTATGGAGATTACTCCAATTTCGACGGCTACGCCAATGACCTTCACACGATCGCGGTCGGTGCAATCAACAGTCAGGGAGATCAGTCTTGGTACAGCGAATCCGGAGCCAACCTTCTGGTAGTAGCTCCTTCAAATGGCGACAGCGGCGCGGGCGAACTGGGCATCACCACCGTCGACCGCACTGCGACCCAAGGCTACAACTCGGCAACCTCTGCCAACGGTGGCGATTACACGAACACCTTCGGGGGCACTTCCTCCGCTACCCCGACCGTTTCGGGCATTATCGCCCTGATGTTGGAGAAGAAGCCCGGCTTGGGCTGGCGGGACGTGAAAGAGATCCTGATCCGCAGCTCCGCAAAGTTCAATCCAACCGACGGCGGCTGGGTCGACAATGCGGCCGGATTCCATTTCAACCACAAATACGGCGCGGGACTCGTGGATGCGACCGCAGCCGTCAACATGTCCGCCACATGGACCAATTTGCCTCCGGCGACATCCAAGAGTTTGGCTCAAAACGGCCTCTCGATCGCCATTCCGGATAACAATGCCACGGGTGTGACCCGCAGCTTCACCTTTACCGGAGCTGAATTGCGCGTGGAGCAAGTGCAGGTATCCCTGACGGCTACCCACCAATACCGCGGGGATCTGGAAGTCATCCTCACCTCACCTCAGGGAACTTCCAGCCGCATGGCGCAGAGCCGCGTCGAGGACTATGGTACCTCATTCTCCGGGTGGAACTTCTCCACCCCACGTCACTGGGGTGAAACTTCGACCGGAACCTGGACGGTGAGGGTGGCCGACCGGGCCGCCGTCGACACCGGAACCTTGACCGGCCTCTCCGTGCGAATGACCGGCGTGGTGATCAACGAGGCCCCGACGATCACGGCCGCTTCCCTGACTCCGGCTGCACAGGCCTATACAAACCAAGCCGTGAGCGTGACCGGCATCGCCGCGACCGATCCGGAGAGCGGCACCCTGAGCTATGACTATCTCTGGGAATCCTCGGCCGATTCCCAAACGTGGACCTCCACCGGCATCACCACCGCCACTCTGGAGGCGGGAGCCGTGCCGTCGGGTAGGTTGGTGCGCTGCCAAGTCACGGTCCGGGATGCCACTGTCACCGGCAATACGATCACTACCCCGGCGGTGAATCTCCTGCAGATCCCGGTCACTCAAGTCCAAGCCGGAAGCGCCTACAGCTACGACAGCGATCTTGTCTTGCGCAACGCCAGCGCCTCGGCTGTGCGGGACGCGATCGTGAACGAGTTCTGCCAAGGCACCGCTGCCAACATGGAGTGGGTCGAGATCCTCACCATCAATCACCGCTCTTTCCGGAATTGGTCTCTCGAAGACCGGGATGGAAATCTTCTCGTCTTCAACGATTCCGCGGTATGGGACAATATCCCTGCCGGTACTCTGATCCTGATCTATCAAGGTTTTCCGGATAGCGGGGTTCCAGCTTGGCCTGCGAACGATACCAATCCCGCGGATGGGACGATGGTGATCTCTGCCGCAAACTCAACCTACTTCTCAGGTGCTTGGCCTGCCTACGTAGACACCGGCGATTTCGTGAAGCTGAACAAGGAAGGCCAGACTTACGTGGCGGGCTTCTCCTTCGGGACTTCCACGGGTGGCGATATTCATCTCACCGCGGTGGCTGCCGACCAAGCCGCAGCCTATCGTGGCGGTAACGAACCCGACACCGCTATCCTGAATCGCTGGCAGGTGGCCACGGGGCGCACCCCTCTCCAGCAAAATTCCACGTCGAACTCCAACTTCATCACGGCACTGCGTTCTGGATCACTTTCCTCGCCCTCGCAGTTCCGCCTCGGAGCGACTTCGCAGACCCCGGCTGGGCTCACCATCGATTCGACCACGGGCGTATTGTCGGGAACCCTGACAGCTCCGGTTGGCAATTATGCCTTGGTGATCGAGCGCTTCAATGCGAACGGCGAGGTCGTTTCGCAAACCTTCACGCTCGCCATTTCCAACCTGATCGGTTACGAAAGCTGGATCGCTGGCTTCTCCGGGCTGGCCCTTACGGGTGAGTCCGACGACCCGGATGGTGACGGCATGGCAAACTTGCTCGAATATTACTTCGGCAGCCAGCCCGGAACTCCGGATGCGCTCGAGGCCTTGCCGGCAATCGCCAAGCAAGGGAACGATTTGACCCTGACCTGGTGGCACCTGAAGTCCGCCACGGATCCGGTGGCGGCTCCCCAATGGTCGGACAACCTGGCGAGCTGGAATAACACCGGATTCACCATCCAGACACTGGATGAAACGACGGAGAAGGAGCAGCTCCGCGCGACTCTGACCGTCGGAGCGGGGCATGACCGACGCTTCCTGCGCTTGAAGGTGGAGTGATTCTAAGTGAGGGCCTCCCCTAGGGGAGGCCTTCTTTCTTAGCGGGCTTGTCGCGAGATATCGAGCCGGTGTAGCCTCCTTGCGATGCGCTGCCCCGGCTTGATCCGCGTTCAAGCCCCGGGTGTGAGCTTCCATGCCCTGCGCCATGACGGTGGGATCGTGCTCGTGGATTGCGGCTTCGTCGGTGGTGTGGGCCTGCTGGCCCGCGCGCTCCGTCTCGCGGGTTGGGAGCATCTGCCGCTTACCGGAATTGTCCTGACCCACGGCCATCTGGATCATATCCTGAACGTCGGGCGCCTTGCCGCGGCCACGGGTGCATGGATCGCGGCACCGCGCTTGGATTCCGCGCACTATGAGGGAAGGGCCGTGTATCGGGGCGCTTCCCGCGTGACCGGCGTCTTGGAGTCATTGGGGCGTCCGCTGCTCGGCTTCCAAGCGTTTGCCCCGGATCGTTGGATCGACGATGGCGACGAGATCGAGGTCTGGGATGGACTGCGCGCCATCCATCTGCCCGGCCACACGGCGGGCCACATGGGATACTACTGCGAGCGTCACCGCCTGCTCTTTTGCGCGGATCTCTTCGCGAGTTATCCGGGCTTCTCCCATCTGCCGCCGGCGATCTTCAACGTGGATGGCGCGATGGTCCGTGCAAGCGTGGTCCGGGCGCTGGCTTTGGATCCCGTCGGTGTCTTGCCAAATCACGGTGATTCCGTGGAACCGGAGCTGCATCTTTCCCGGCTTCATGCGCTGGCCAGACGGCAGGGATTGGCGTGAAAATTCTCGACCCCGTCGCAATCCGGGTGAGGCTCCTGCCCAGCCGGAGAAGGAAATGTGGAGGAAGTTTCGAATGATCGTGATCGGTGCCCTGATCCTCGCAGGCTCTCTGGCGCTATGGGCACACTTCGCCCGTAAGAAAGCGGACAAGGAAGCCGCCATCGCGGAGGCCAAGGAGATCGAGGAGCTGAATAAGCGCTACCCGGTCAAAGGCAGGATCATCAAGGAGCCGGTCGCGCCTCTCCCGCCGCCCGCGAGCGGCCCGGCGGAAGCGCAGGAGCGCCCTCGGATCCAGATCCGCAAGGCGGAGGAATGAGATTCAGCGCTCTTCCGTTGGCAGCGGGACCGGCAGGTCGCGCCGGAAGCGGCCGGTGAGCGAGAGTCCGAAGGCGAAGAGCCCCATCACGAGCATGGCTCCGCCCAAGACGAACATCGCGGTGATGGAACTGCCGGTCTTGTCGGTGATCACGCCGACGATTTTCGGCCCGACGTAGCCGCCGAGGTTGCCGATGGAGTTGATCAGGGCGATGCCTCCTGCTGCGGCAGTTCCGCTGAGCGCGGAAGCTCCCAGTGCCCAGAAGGGCCCCAAGGTGGACTTTTGTCCTGCGAAGGCCAGCGTGAGGGCGGCAATCGCCAGGAAGGGATTGTCCAGGACGGCCGCCGCCGTGAATCCGATCGCCGAGCAGAATGCGGCAATGCCGATGTAGGACGTGCGCTCGCCTTTCCGGTCGGAATTCCGTCCCACTACGACCATCGCGATGCCGGCGGCGATGTAAGGGATCATGTTGATCACGCCGACCAGCGAATCACTGCGGTCCGAGAGCTTCTTCACGATGGAAGGCAGCCAGAATTCGAAGCCGTATCCGGCCACGTTGATCAGGAAATAGATGAAGGTGAGCTGCCAAACCTGCGGGGAGGTGAAGGCATCGCGGAGCCGGGTTTTCCGGCCTCCTGCCGCGACTTTCGCTTCGTCTTCCAAGGTCTGCAGCAGCCACTGCTTCTCCCGCGCGGGAAGCCAGCGCGCTTCAGACGGTCCATTGGGCAGACACAGCAGCACGACCAAGCCGAGCAGCACTGCCGGAATGGCTTCGATCAGGAACAACCACTTCCAGCCCGGCCAATTCATGATCCCGTCCATCTCAAGCAAGGCACTGGAGATGGGCGAGCCGACCACGCCTGCCGCCACTCCCCCGAGCGCGAACAGGGCCATCGTCTTGGCGCGTTCCTTCGCCGGGAACCAGTAGGTCAGATAGAGGATGATCCCGGGGAAGAAGCCGGCCTCCGCGGCTCCCAGAAGGAAGCGCAGCAGGTAGAAGCTGGTAGTGCCCTTCACGAAGATGAAGCACATCGAGACCAGCCCCCACACGATCATGATCCGCGCGATCCAAACCCGCGCCCCGAAACGTTGGAGTGCGAGATTGCTTGGCACTTCGAAAAGGAAGTAGCCGATGAAGAACAGTCCCGCGCCGGTGCCGAAGACCGTTCCCAATACAGCCGGGTCGATCCCGAGCGGCTCCCGCAGGTGATCCTTCGCGAAGCCGACGTTGATCCGGTCGATGTAGGCGACGATGTAGCAGATGAAAAGGAGGGGAACGAGGCGGAGCGTGATCTTGCGGAGCACGGCGCGCTGTTCCTGCTCGCCGAGGATCTCGCGGGCAATGGGGTTTTCCATGGGTTAGCCGGGACTGTCCCGGTCCCCTCATACGGCGGCAAGGTCGAATCCTGTTCGTGCCAAATGAGGCAAGTTGCAACGGGATCAATGCATGCCGAATGCACGATGCGTTAATCAAATAACATAGGTTCAGCAATAACCTGCTGGAGCTGAATGATAAACGTTGGGGGCACGGGAGGTGCATCGATAGAGGCGGACCAAGGAAAAATCCCCCTCCGCAATGAAGCGGTTGGAATCTCCCGAAAGCCATGATCACAAACCTTGAACAGCTCTACTTCGATCAGTTGCGCGATCTCTATAGCGCGGAATCACAACTGGTTGCGGCTTTACCGGACCTGACCAACAGCGTCACCGACCCCGAGCTGAAAAAATCTTTCCAGAAGCATATGGGCGAAACCCGGATGCATCGGGCGCGCCTCCAAGATATCTTCTGCCGTCATGGTCTCAATCCCGGCGGGGAAGAATGCGAGGCAGTGCGCGGCCTGATCCGTGAGGCCCGTAAGCATGCAGGGCGTACGCGTTCCGGCAGCGTCCGCGATGCCGTGTTGATCGCGGCGACGAACCGCATCGAACACTATGAGATCGCGGGATATGGCACTGCCCGCGCCTTCGCGGAGTGCCTCGGCTACACGGAGGATGCCGACATCCTCGGCACGACTTTGGAGGAGGAAAGCGACGCGGACGAAGCTTTCACGCGGATCGCCACCGGAGGGCTTTTCAGCCGCGGGCTGAACGAGATCGCCGCGGGCGTCTGATCACCGGATTTCCAGCTGGATAACGAGTGCGCACATGGCGGGCCGGGACTGTCCGGGGGGACGGTCCCGGCCTTGCCGATTCCTTACTCCTCGCGGGCGAAGATACTTTACGGGGCGAAAGGAATTCGTAGGTTCGGGGCCGATTTCCGAATCATGGAGGAAAGTGCGGGACGGATCGACACGCTGCAGGCCATTGAACTGGCGGAAGGCGTGGAAGTTCGTCTCCGGATTGCGGGACCGCTGCTACGCGGGATGGCTTTGGCGATTGATGTGGCCATCGAGATCGGGGTTCTGATTGCGGCGGGTATTATCTTGGGCATGGCCGGAATCGCCGTCGGCGGGAACGTCGCCCTCGGCGCGATGCAACTCGTGTGGTTCTTCGTTTCCTGGTGGTTCCCGGTTTTCTTCGAGGCCAGCCGCCGTGGGGCCACCCCGGGCAAGCGCGCGATGGGCTTGCGGGTGGTGCAGACCTCCGGCGCTCCGATCACCTTCGGCCAGTCCGTGTTGAGAAATTTCCTCCGGACGGCGGATAGCATGCCTTTCCTCGGTGCCGGGTTTATTGGCTTTCCCACGCTGGGTTTCGGCTTGGCCACTTGTCTTGCCACGCGTCGTTTCCAGCGGCTCGGGGATTTGGCGGCGGGGACCGTGGTCATCTATGAC
Organism: Luteolibacter rhizosphaerae; assembly: GCF_025950095.1. Classification (NCBI taxonomy): domain Bacteria; kingdom Pseudomonadati; phylum Verrucomicrobiota; class Verrucomicrobiia; order Verrucomicrobiales; family Verrucomicrobiaceae; genus Neoluteolibacter; species Neoluteolibacter rhizosphaerae. The sequence continues at coordinate 165,344 of NZ_JAPDDR010000004.1, forward strand.
CGGGTGCTTCCCGAGCCAGCGCTTCCCTCGCCCCCTCCCATGGAAGCCGCGAGGCCCGCGGTGGCCCTGCGTCCCGAAGAAGTCCGCGCGGTCGTGGCCTTCCGGGAGCGCGCGGGACTGTGGTCGGAGGGGCGCCGCGCCGAGATCGCGGATCACGCGACCGAACTTACCGGAAGCAAAGGGAACCTTGGTGTTTCCCGCATGATGGCAATCGCACACTGGCTACAGGAGAAACGATGAGCCCGGGATCCTTTGAAGAACGCCGCGCTGCGGATTGGGTGGAGCTGGATCGCCAGATCACTGCTGTGGAGAAGGGCAAGCCGGAGGCCGGCGTGGACGAACTACCGCGCCGCTTCCGCGAAGCTTGTGCCGATCTCGCCTTGGCTCGCCACCGGATGTATCCGGCGCAGCTCATCGAGCGACTCAACACGCTGGTCATCCGCGGTTACAAGCTGCTTTACCGCAGCCGCAAGCGCGGGTGGGAAGCGGCGCTCCGCTTCGCCGTCTCGGGCTTCCCCCAGGCTGTAAGGGCGGAGTGGCGCTTGTTCTGGCTCTGCAATGCCCTGTTCTGGGTGCCTTTCTTCGTGATGATGTTCTCCGCGAAGTGGGACATCGATTGGATCCGGGCCGCGCTGGGAGCGGAGGGGATGGCCAGCATGGAGCAGATGTACGGCGGGCAGGAGCAGCAGATCAGCCATCTGCGGAGCGAGTATGGCTCGAACTTCATGATGTTCGCCTTCTACATCCAGAACAACGTGGGGATCGATTTCCAGATCTTCGCGGGCGGGATCGTGGCCTGCCTCGGCACCATCTTCTTCCTCATCTACAACGGAATTCATATCGGCGCCGCCGCGGGTTATGTGGACTACGCGTGCAACCCGGAGTCCTTCTGGAGCTTCGTGGCAGGGCACTCGTCCTATGAACTGTTAGGTATGGTCGTCGCAGGGATGGCTGGGATGCGCTTGGGCATGGGCGTGCTGAAGCCGGGACGATTGCCCCGCGGCCGTGCGATGGCGGAAGCGGCGAAGCGGGCCTTGCCTCTGATCTATGGCGCCGGGGTCATGACTGCCATGGCCGCCGTGGTGGAAGGATTCTGGTCGGCCGAGCCGATCGATGTGCAGGTGAAGTATGCGGTGGGAATCGCGGGCTGGGTCTTGCACGTGGCGTATTTCCTTTTCGTAGGAAGGGGGGCGCGTGCGGCTTGAGGATGTAACGGCGGAACTGCGGCCACGCAGCGATTGGGAAGCGGTCGATTTAGGGCTGGCACTTTCCCGGCGGGATTTCTGGCGCCTCTTCGGCGCTTGGTGGCTGGGCATGGCGCCGGTGGCCATCCTCAGTTTCGTGTTCCTGCGCGATGTGCCGGTGCTTTTGCTTCTGCTCTGCTGGTGGTGGATGCCGGTAAGCTCGCGGCTGGTGCTCTTCGTGGTGAGCCGTCATCTCTTCGGCGAGTTGCCGACGTGGAAGGCGGTCTTCCGCGAGTGGCCGCGCGCGGTGTTCCGGCGTTTTTTCTTCCGCATGATCTGGGCGCGCTTCTCGCCTTGGCGACCGCTGACCATGGCGGTGGAGGATCTGGAAGGCCTGCGCGGAAAGGACTACGCCCAGCGGGTGCGGCTCTTGCTGCGCCGGGGAGATGCCACCGTGGTCGCCCTCGCCATGTGGCGTTTGGGACTCACCTTCTGGCTGGCCGCCGCGGTCTTCGGAACGGAGGTTTTGTTCCTGCCGCGGGAAGTCGCGGAGGAGTGGTGGGTGGCCCTGGATACCTGGGGGGAGGAGACTTGGCATGAACTCCCTACCACGCTGGGTTGGTCGATCACGGTCTCGCTGCTGATCTCAATGTCCTTGGTAGACGTGTTTTCGACCGGGGCGGGATTCGGTATCTACGTCAACCATCGTACCTGGATCGAGGGCTGGGATGTGGAGCTTGCCTTCCGGCGGCTGGCCAATCGCTTGCGCGCCGCGGGGAGCGTTTTTCTCGCCGCATGCTTCCTATGGCTCGGGAGTCCTGCCGCCGAGGCGGCTCCCACTCCGAAGGAGACGATCGAGGAAGTGAAGTCTCACGAAGACTTCACCATCCATAAGGTGAAGGAAAAGGTGCCGAGCAGTTCCTCCTCCTCAGGTTCGGCGCCGGACCTGAGCTTTCTGGGGACCCTGATGCAGCTCCTCTTCTATCTGGTTGTCGGAGGTTTGATCGCCTTCGTGGTGTGGCTGCTCTGGCGCTACCGGCACATCCTGCGTCCTGCCGGGATTGCGGGGGGAGGCAAGCGGATCCGCGCTCAAGCGAGAGTGGTGATGGGGATGGACGTGGCGCCGGAATCACTGCCGATGGACATCCCCGCAGCGGCGATGGAACTCTGGCGGGTCGGACGGCGTCAAGAGGCGATGAGCTTGCTCTATCGCGGCGCGATTTCGCGATTGATCGATGGCGGCGGCGTGGAGATCGCGGAGTCCGATACGGAGAGCGATTGTGTCCGCCGGGTGGCTGCGGAGGCGGCTCCTCATGCGGCCTACTTCGGAGGCCTCACCGAGGCGTGGATGCGTCTTGCCTATGGCCGGGTGACCCCTGGGGACGAAACGATGACGGATCTATGCGCCCGCTGGCCCTTCTCGGAAAGGAGGACCGCGTGAGGTTGCTGGGTCTGCTCATCGCAGTCGTGTTCCTTGCAGGGTGCAACCCGGGGCCGACGATCGATCGAGAGATCGGTTACAAGGGGAAGGCGCGCCTGGATGCCTATCTGGCGGCGGAGCGTTTCCTCGAGCACTACGACTACGCCGTGGAAAGCCGTCCCGGTTGGCCGAAGCTCGACCGGGGAGTGGCCATGGTCATCCTTCCGGCATCCGTGCTCTCCACCGAGGGTTACGTGCGCGAGATGTCCGCATGGATCGCGGACGGCGGGCACATGATCTGTTTGCTCGATCATGCGGAATCCCATCACGATGATTGGGGACGTTTCGTAAGCTCTTCCGACTTCAGGAGCGATGGGATTTCCGAGCCTCTCACACGCTGGTTCACGGATAGCGGCATCACCCTCAGCCAAGGAGAATCCACTCCGCTGAGATCGGACGAGCCGATCAAGATTTCCGGGACCGGTTATCGGGTGAATGCCGAGTCCCGCACCGGTATTTCGATTCACGGTGAAGCGAAGTCGGTCTTCAGCCAGACACAATATGGCAGCGGTTTGATTACGGTGCTGGCCGACGCCCGCCCTCTGAGGAACCGACGAATCGATGAGAACGACCACGCCGCCTTCCTGCTCGCGCTGACCCGGCAATCGCCCTTCGGTGGCAAGATCGTGGTAGTGCGCGATGCTGCTCTCTCGCTCGGTACCTTGCTCTGGCGGCACGCCTGGCCGGTGCTCGTCGGTGTCTTGGCGGTGACGCTTTTCTGGCTGTGGAAGAATATGCCGCGCTTCGGTCCGCTGCGGCGTGAGGAAGAGCGCTCGACGATGCGCGACTACGATCACCACCTTGAAGCCCTCGGCGATTTCCAATGGCGCCTCGACAAGGGCTCCGCGATGCTCCGCCCTTTGCGGGAGTCGGTGATCGAGCGCGCCCAGCGCCTCTCCGCGGCCACGCAGCGCGGGATCGACCTATTCGAATGGATCGCGGAGCGGGCGGGCATCACCCGCGAGCGAGCGGAGCGGGCCATGACCCACGAACGCCCCGCTGATGCGACTTCCTTCACCCGAGTGCTCGCCGATTTGCAGAAGATCCACCTATCCCTCTCATGACTGAAGAAGCAGCGATGTATCAATCCACGCCGCAGCCGCCGGATGCCTCCGCTCTGGTGGCCCGGCTCCGCGCCCAGGTCGAACATGCCGTGCTGGGCCAGCGCGAAGTGGTCAGCCAAGTGCTTGCTGGATTGCTGGCAGGCGGTCACGTCCTGCTTGAAGGCAAGCCGGGCCTCGGCAAGACGCAGCTTGTGCTCGGCTTGGCCAAAGCCTTCGGCGGCGTCTTCGGGCGTATCCAGTTCACTCCGGATCTGATGCCCTCGGATGTAACCGGCTTCCGCCTCTTCGACATGAAGAGCCAGACCTTCCAGCTCCGCCGCGGTCCCGTGTTCTGTAACCTGCTGCTGGCGGATGAAATCAACCGCGCCCCGGCCAAGACCCAAGCGGCCTTGCTCGAAGTGATGCAGGAGCGGCAGGTCACCATCGATGGCGAGACGCTGAAGCTCTCCCCGCCCTTCATGACCCTGGCCACCCAGAACCCGGTGGAGCACGAAGGCACCTATCCTCTGCCGGAAGCCCAGCTCGACCGCTTCCTGATGAAGATTCTGATCGACTATCCGGATCGTGCCGCGGAATCGGAGATCGTCGCACGCTCGGCTTCGGAAGTGCCGGGAGATGCGGTGACCAACGAACTCCAAGTCGTCGCGGGTCCGGAGGACGTGGTGCGGGCGCAGGCCGCCACCGCCGCCGTGCAGGTGGTCCGCGAAGTCGTCGACTATGCCGTGGCGATCGTGCAAGCCACGCGCGAGGCGAAGACGGTGTGGCTCGGCGCAGGAACCCGCGGCGCCATCGCGCTGGTCCGTATCGGCAAGGCGATCGCGCTGATGCATGGGCGTCACTACGTGATTCCTGATGATATCAAGGCCGCCGCGCTGCCGGTGCTGCGTCATCGCGTGCAGCTCGCGCCGGAGGTGGCGATGGGCGGGCAGTCGATGGATGAGGTGCTCAAGATTATCGTGGAGTCGGTCCCGGCCCCGCGGCAGTGAGAAGGCTTTTCTAAAGAAGAATGAGTCCTACCGGCAGAGCGCTGTGGATCGTGGTGGCTTGGGCTTTGTTCGGGCTTCTCGCCTCGATCTGGCGCGAGCTATTGCCTGCCTGGTGGATCAGCGGCGCGGTGTTTGTCGGTGCCGCAATCTTCGATGCCGTGGCTATGATTCGCATGGCCAGGCTGCAGATCTCGCGCCGCTTGCCGGGCCGCTTCGCGGTGGGGGAGGGCGCCGATGTCCGGCTGGAGATCCGCAATGTTGGACGCCTGCCGGCCACGGTCGAAGTTTTCGACGGCATCCCGGCCGGTGCGGAAGCGGAGGCGATGCCGTGGAAGGGAACCATTGCAGCCGGTGGCAAGGCGCGGGTGACACACGAGGTGCGGATCATCGAGCGCGGCATGGCCTCGTTCTCGAAGGTGCATGTCCGCCGTGTTTCACTTCTCGGTCTCTGGTTGCATGCCTACCTTTCCGGTGAGGCGGAGGAGGTGAAAGTCTATCCCGACTACGAGCCGGTACTCCGCTTCGCGCTGCTGGCGATGCAGGCCCGTCAGGAGCAGATGGGGATCGTCCGCCGTTCCATCGCGGGCAGCAGCCGCGATTTCCACCAGCTCCGCGAGTATCGCGAGGGCGATCCGCTCTCGCAGATCGATTGGAAGGCGACCTCGCGCCGCGCGATGCTGATCAGCCGGGAGTTCCAGGAGCAGCGGAACCAAAACATCATTTTCCTCACGGACACCGGTCGGCGCATGCGGGCGATGGATGGCGAGTTGCCGCAGTTCGACCATTGCCTGAATGCGATGCTGCTCGTCTCTTACGTGGCGCTCCGCCAGGGCGATCAGGTGGGCGTGCAAGCCTTCGGCGGCACGAACCGCTGGCTGCCGCCGGTCAAGGGTTCGCACTCGATGGCGGTACTGCTGAACCATCTCTTCGACTACCGGACCACCCCGGAACCGAGCGACTTCGCGGCCGCGGTTGAGCGCTTGCTGGCGCGCCAGAAGCGGCGCGCTCTGGTGGTCGTGATGACAAACCTGCGTGGGGAGGATGCCTCCGAACTGGTCCCGGCCCTGAGGATGCTGCGTTCGAAGCATCTCGTCATGCTCGCCAGCCTGCGCGAACGTTCGGTGGAGAATGCCCGCAAGAAGCCGATCGAGGAATTCGGCGATGCCCTCCGCTTCGCCGCCGCCGAGCGCTATGACGCGGAGCGGGCCGAGGTCCTCGCTACTCTTCAGGGCTTCGGTGTTCTCACGCTGGACGTGCCGGCACAGGAGTTTCCGGTAGCGCTAGCGAATCGCTATCTGGATATCAAGGCGGCCGGGCGCCTGTGAGGGGGAAATGAAAAGGGCGGGAGTTTATTCCCGCCCTTTCCTTCGTAGAGTGATCCGACTGCCCTTAGTGGGAGTAGTGGTGATCGTCGCGGGTTTCCGCTTCGGCGATCGACCAAACCAGCGTGAGCATCCACAGGAAGAAGCTGAAGCCCCAGAGCAGGTAGAGTGTCACCGCGTGGTTCTCGATCAGGAGCCAGTAGAAGCCACCGGTGAAACCAAGCATCAGATTCATCACCGTCACGGCGCCGCTCCGGCGTATGCGGTAGTTCAGGGCGATGATCGCAGGCAGGAAGTAGACCACCAGAGCCGCGAGGGCGATCACCGAGTCGCTGGCCCAGCGGACGAATGCAGGCTTCGAGGCGTCGATCGCCTCCTTACCCAGCGCTGCGAAGATCGCGGTGGTGGCGACGACGATCACGGCCATGCCGATCAGCGTCCAGCCCCACTTGGGAATCGCGTGGGTCTCGGCCAGCGACCTCCGCCGGCGGCGTGCTTGTTCCCCTTCATAGGCTTCCTTGGGCAAGGGAGCCGGCTTGTTCTCCATGAACTTCTCGCGGAGGCTTTCAACGCTTTCCATTCGGCGAACCTAGGCGAGGAGTTTCTCCGGATCAAGGGGAGAGAATCCTCCAAGTGGCTGAATATTACGAAACGCCAACGAAATGGGCGGGGTTGATGACACGTTCTCCGGCTTGCGTTTGGCACCTGTGAGGTTTCGTCACCCGCCGGATTCCACTAGACCCCGGTCTTCTTGCGAACATACTCGCGCCGCCTTCCGGGCTCCTTGGAGATCCGCTGGAGGAGGGATTGCCACCGTGGCGGAATCGGTAGACGCCGCGGACTTAAAATCCGTTGCAGGGCAACCTGCGTGCCGGTTCGAGTCCGGCCGGTGGCACTTTTTAACCATTGAAAACCAATCACTTGCGATTGTGTTCCCCAATTGTTCCGGGCAGAACATTGAAATATTCCTCCGCCTCCTCCTCCGTCCGCACCTCTAGGTAGTGGTCCTTGATGATCTTCTCGGAGTTACCCATCTCGATCGCCACCTTCCCGATCTCTTGGGTCTGCGCCACCCGGTGGGAGCCGTAGGAGTGGCGGAGGCAGTTCATCGGCCAGCCCTCCTCCCGTTTGAAGTGCTCGTCGAGCAGACGGCCAAGGCGGCCTGTCTCATCCTCATATGCTGGTTCTCGCAGGATCGGCCCTTCCTTCGGCGGTTTACACTCTTTTAGCCATGCCGCGAGGGTGGGGGAGATCGGGACCAGCCGCCGCCGTCCGGTCTTGGAGATCGAGGCTGGAAGATCGATGTGCCCGCGGTCTAGCTTCACCATGGACCAGTCGAGTGCCGGCTTGTTCCATGCTCGCATTTCGCCGCTGCGGAGCCCGGAGAAGGCACCCAACGCAAGCCATGGCAGGAATTCCTGGCGGACGTTCTTGAAAAGGAAGACGAGCTCCTCCTTCGAGAGCACCCGGACGTAGTCCTTCTTCGTCACCTCCGGCATCGGCAACTTCTCCGGCTCGGTGTATTCCCCCGAGACGACAATCAACTCCTGTCGCCGCGCCCACGTCCATAGCTGCACGCAAGCCGCCCGATAGTCCTTGCGGCGCTTCGCTCCGACGTCGAGCTCGTCGAGCCACTCGGCAAGCGCAGTGGCGCGCACGCGGGCGAGGGGAGTCTCGTCTCCCATCTCTTCGGCCATTACGAAGAGATCGCTCCTCATGCTCTTGAGGTGCTTTGTCAGGCCCTTCGAGCTTTCCTTCTCCTTGAAGGCGATGAACTGCTCCGCGGCCTTCCGCACCCCGAGCTTGGGCATGCGGCGCTCTGCTCCCCACCGCTCGACGTCCGCCCAGGTGGGGGAGAGGTCGAGGATCGCGCGCACCATCCGGATCTTCTCCGGCGGCAACTCGGTGAGGTCCACCATGCCGTTGTGGATGGTACGGGCCACGGCGCTGGCCGCTTGAATCGCCTCGGCGCGGTCGGCGCGGGTGAGATCACGGGTCCGGCCCTCGGAATCGATGTACGTCGCCCGCCAGTAAACCTTCTTCGCGGTGGGGTGCTGCCACGGGCGGACACGGATCTTCACGGACCCGGCCTTCACCACCTTTGATCCACGCGGTTTGCCCTTCATACTTCCCATTGCTGAGGTATGGTCGTTCCAATGGGTTTATTAATCGAGGTATCGAAAGCGGACCTGCGCCGTCACACTGGATAACCGTTTCTTAATAGCTTCGAAGCAACCTAATAAATGTCCTTCCAGTTACCTTTATCGAGCTTCTCCTGCTTTTCCTTAAGAGCCCGCTTGATAAAGCTCCGTTCCAGTACTTCGTCGGGCGCATTCTCGCGTTTGCCTTGGCTGTAAAATTGCACGAAGAAAGCCTCGATCTGCACGTCTTTGACGTCGGGAGCTGGCGGTTGTTCAAGGTCGAATGAGACAAGCCATTCGTTGTCCTCCTTCCGGTTGTAGCCAAAAATCTGGAGTTCGCCTTCTTGGTCCCGCACCACAGCAAGCGCCTGGATCCGGTCCTTCTCGATCATCTCTTTCTCAATCGCTCTTACAATGATGATATCGCCGTCCGAAACGATCGGGAACATGCGGTAACCAAAGACCCGGAGGGCGTAATATTCCGGCGGAAAATTGTGGTTGGTCGGCAATAGGCGGCGACCGACTTTGCCGACAGGTTCTCCTGCCGACACTCCGCCAGCGAGGGTAATCGTTTGATTCGTTAGGAACTCCCCCGGCCAATGTTCGACCTCACTGACCGCCAGCTCACCGGCTTCCCGTTGCAGCCTAACTGTCTCGTTTAGGAAGCGGTTGATTTTCTTGTCGTTCTTCTCCTCCATCATCCTGAGGAAATTATTAAAGAGCGCCGTCTGGTTGGTCTTCATGTAGCGCTCGACCGCTTCAGCGGTTGAGGGGTTTGCTAGATCGGGCTCGGTTGGACTGATCTCTACAGGGAAGACCACTTTCCCATGAGCCTCGAAGTGGCGAAGGACGGCATCGAGGGCCTGCCTTGTGATCTCAGCGCGCCCGATCGGAGTCGTCTTCTCGAAGCGCTCCAAGCGCTGGGTCATGGCGTCGTCCAGCCGAACGGTGAGATTCGTATTTTTTTTATCCTTCATTGTTAATCACTTGGGAATAAAAGCACGCGACTGCACGTCACGCGCACACGAATTAGGTTGCGGCGTGGCGCGGCGGCAACTAAATCTCCCGTGTGCTTTGACGGCGATGATGTGCTTTGCTTCGGTGTGCTTCGATTTGCTTTGTGCCCCTTGAGACATGCCCCACCGCTACCCGTTCAAAAATTCCTGAATAAAAATCATGAAGACCAAAACCACTCGCCTACCTGATCCGCTGGCGGGTCAGCTCGAAACCATCGCAACGGCCAATTTGACCAGCGAAGCCAAGGTTATCGAGCTGGCCGTCGAGCGCCTCGTGGCAGAGGTCCGCGAAACCGGACGCCTGCCGCTCCCTCCTGTAAACTTCGAACCCGCCGCTATCTGATCGCCGTGAACATCACCATCAATGACGCCCAAGGCGGCATCGAGGAGATCAAGGCGGCAGTGGTCCGCGAGCTGATCACGGCTCACAAGGCGGACTTTGACCTCATCACCCCGGCGCAGGCTGGCGGGATTCTGGATCTCACGCAGAAGGGCCTCGACGCCCTCAAGCTTCCAAAAGTGGACCTGCTCGGGAACGGGCGTTCCATACGATACCGACTCGGTGACATCACCGAGAAACTCAACGAGCGGACCGTCAAAGCCGCCAAGAAGTAAATCTCGGGGAGCCGGAGATTCGACCTTCCGGCCCCCCATTTTGAGAAATCGCCCCACTTGGGGCAACCGCAATACAAATGAGCAATACCACCCAAACGGCACCCGGCAAGGGAGAAGTCACCGGCGAGACGCTGGTAGATCTGGAATTCGCGCTTCCCACATGGCTGTGGGAGCTTGTGAAGCAAGTCTCGCGAGAGGAGTTGATCACGACCGATGAGGTCGTCCGCGAAGCTCTGACCGAGCGATTCTCCACCCGTCAGAAGATGGCGGAGTTCGAGAAGTCCGGGATCCCGGAAGCGACTATCCTCTCGCACATCATCAAGGCCGGCAGCGCCGCGGTCTTCGATCACTTCAAATCGAAGGAGGAGATCACCATCCCCCTGAAGCTGGCGGTGGTGCCCACCGGCACGCTCCCGGTGTTCTTGAACGAGCGGACCGTCCGCTACCTCCGCGAGTGCGCCAAGATTTGCAACGTCGATGCGGACGAATGGGTCGAGGGTTGGATCGGAGAGGCACAAGTGAACGACGGCCTGTGCGGTCGTAACGACGTGGACTTCGGAGGCATCGGCTTCGACATGGTGGAGAACCACCACGATGTGGACGAAGAAACCCGGTCGTCACAGGAGAAGGACGAGCTTTACGAGAAGCTCCGCGGTGTCGCCTTCCGCTACCAGCAGGAACTCAAGGCGGAGGCGTTAGAGGATGCAGTCGAGGGGACAGCCGGCCGTGTCGCCTCCCTCGTTCAAGCTGGAGACCGGCCCGGTGCCGCTCGTGCTCTCGCTAACGGCATTCAGGAAGCCGCCGCTTCCGTAGAGGGAGGTGCTGAGTGATCGCGGTCTTTGAATCCGCCCGCGGCAATCACCGCCCGCCCCGCATCAAGCAGCGTCCGCTTATCCCGTGCGCGATCTCTGACTCGTCGGAGACACGGATTGTGGAGGTGGAGATGGTGGACGTCGTCCTCGACATCCCTACCTACGCCTTCCGGCTGCTGAATACCTCCAACTCTTTCGACCTCCATCTCGGTTCGACGAATGTGGTGAGCGAGGCGGATGTGACGCGCCGCGCTGCTTTGTGGAATCGCCCCCATTCGTTCAGCGGAGGAGGGCGTGTTCCCGCCTCGAAATCGCTCTCTAGGCAAATGCTCGGACTCGGATTGGACATCACTGTCCGCGTCCGGTTCGAGAAAAAGCACTGGCCGTATGTGAGGATGCTCACCGACCGATTGGGCATCACCGTGGCTGAGTGGATCCTCGGAGGTGTCGGGTATGCCGTGTGGCTCCTTGAGCGCACCGTTCAATTCGAGGGAATGGTAGAAGGGGGGGCCTCGAAGTGAAGACTCCCCCAAAAGAGCCTCGTTTCCATACGGGCGGGATCTCGGATGGCACATCAGAGCACCTCGTCCGGATGTGGGTAATTCCTGACCATTATCAGCGCGATGCCCGCCGGTGGAAGATCGCCGAACGTAACGGCAAGCTCGTGCGCACCCGGAGCGAGTTCGCGATCAAGATCCGTAATCTCCGTGCCAAGGGCATGAAGATCGATCGCCAATACAGCCTGCTCGCGAACATGGTACTCTTCTGTCTTCAGCTGGAGATCGGCGAGTTCCGGAAATCCAAGCGCCGCAAGGATAGAAAGGCGGTGCCGGCGTGAAGGGTCTGCATTCGCTTGAAGCCTTCGAGCGCGGTCTCCGCGCCGACAGCAAGCAGGTCTTCGGCGGCGTCGGCGGGAAGAAGTCGCCCGCTCGTCGCCGGTCCGAAGACACGGAGGTCGAGATTGGCCGCGATCGCATCTGGAACGTGGTCAAGCTGCCGGACGAACTGGCCGCCCAGGTGGAAGCCATCGCGGACGCGATCGACGTCAACCGCACCGGCCTTGCCCGGATGATCATTGCCGCTGGCACCGAAGCAGTGCTCCGGCAGTTGGAGACGGGGGAGGGTTTGACTCTCCCTCTCCGGCTCGAAGTCCAGACCGAGAAGCCCGGCTTCTATCACCAGCACCTCCGCACGGTCACGCCGCTGCGCTTCGAAGCGCTCCGTGCCCGCTACCCGTGGCCTCTCCAGAAGTGGAAGGGCCTTCACAAGGGCGATGCAACCGGCACGCCCATGCCCCCGCCTGAATCCAAATCATCAACCTCCATCCAAGCATGATCATTCTTTTCATCCCCGGCTTCGCCGCATCTATCCAACCTCGCCCGCGCGCCACACCTCTCCCGGACCCGGCTCCCGAAAAGGTCACGTCCGGGTCCGCCGTGCTGCCCCACATTGCGCCCTACACCGTCAACCAGACGAACCTCATCTACTTCGCCTCCGTTTCGCTCGCCGCGGCGATGGAGGATGCCAGAGGTATCGAACAGAACGAGCATCCCCTTTGGCTGATCGAAGCGATCAACGGACGCGCCCTGCACTTCGGCAGGTCGCACGGGCATCCTTGCGAACTTGTGATCGAGGCGCTTCGGGTCATCGAGGCCTCGGTGCGGGAAAATCCGCTCCGGAGTAAGGACAAGATCTCCGCTTCCTGGCGGCTGGCCGATGCCGAGTTTGTGGAGCGTGCGCTGCCGATCGTGTTCCTGCTCGCCGACACGGCAATTGAACGCAGCCAGCAGCCGCAGCCCGGAGCTGTCGGAGAAGGCAGCATGGATGTCGGCCAGGAGATCGAGTTCCCGGAAGGCCAACTGGCGCTCCTGCGGGACGGGTGGCTTCACCTCAAGAGCGGACCCTCGACCTATGACATCGAGCTCACCCGCATCCCGAATGCGGAGGCGCTGTTAGGCTGGATCGACCACCTCGGTGGCAAGACCTGGGTGACGAGCCAGCACCTCCATCAACTTGTCCGCAGCGTGGCCGGATCCCGCGGCTGGCGGCTTCACCCCATCCCCTCCGGCACCACCACCTGAGCCTTGCCGATCGACCTCCATGCCCGGCCTGAAGTTGAGGCCGCGATGCTCCGGGGACCGAACCCGGAGTATCTGGCCTTCGCTCTGGAAATGGGCCTGGGCGCCCCGGCCGATCTGTCCACCCCCGTCATGCAGCGGATCGCCGCAGTGTGGCGGGGGCCTTGGGCGGGCGCCACCGCCTTCGAGGACCGGTTCTTCGCCACCATGCGCGCCGCGGAAGCCGAATGTCCCGGACTGTGGCTGGAGATCATCGGCGCTCCGGCCCAGCAGATGAACTACGAGAAGATCCTCTACGAGCGCCACTTCGCGGGCGAGCTGGCTGCTATCGAGCAATGCTCAAGCGCCGGCGTCCGTGCCGCCCGCCGGAAACAATACGCCGCCGCACTTCACGACTACCACCGCATCCCGGAAGACCTTCGATGAGCACACCCAGCACTAAGACGCCCCCGGCGTTCCAACTCTACGCACGCGATTTCCTCGCGAGCACTATCTTCTTCACTGCGGCACAGGTGGGCGGATACTTCCGTCTTCTCTGCCACCAGTGGGAGACCGGCGGACTGCCTGATGACGATGAGATGTTGGCGGCAGCCAGCGGAATTTCTGGCTCCGATTTGGCTGTCGTGAAACTGAAGTTTCACCGCGGAGAGGACAGACTCCTTCGTAACCGGAGATTGGAGGAAGTTCGCTCTACTTCCTTGCGATTTCGCGAAAAGCAATCCGCCAATGCACGCAAAGGCGTTGAAAAACGACAATCGAAGACAGAGGATCCAGCCAGATCGGGTGCCAGACAACCAGCCAAGTCCACACCTAAGGCCGAGCCAAAGAGCAGCTCTCCATCTCCATCTCCTAATAGTATATCCCCTATAGTCCCCTTTGGGGACGCGCCGGAGGAAGAGCGGTCCATTCTGGAAGCCATCTGGAAGGGTCACCCGCAGGAGGGTCGCTCGCGCTCGTCACGCGATCAGGTCACGAAGGAATGGCTCAAGCTTGCCCCGGCGGACAGGCCGCCGTTGGAGACGGTGGCAGCTGCTCTCGACGCATGGGCACTCGGGCGCGATTGGATCGAGGGATACGCGAAGGGCGCTCACCTGTGGGTGAAGCTCAAGCGGTGGGAGAAGGAGGTCTTGCCCAAACAGGCCAGCGCCGGACGGGAGAGCGCGGGAATCGGACAGAAGCTTGCCCATGAAATCGCCCGTATCTGAGCCTCCCCACTCGAAGCTGGCGGAGAAGGCTGTCCTATCGCTCATGATGCGGGACGAGGAGACGCGCAGGCGCGCGCTGCTCGAAGGCATCGGCGAGGATCACTTCTATTGCCTGCAATCGGTCTACCTCGCGGTCACGACTCTCAGCCGGAGCGGAGCCACTATCGATGCCATCAGCCTGACAGAAGAGCTTCGGTCGTCCGGTGATCTCGAAGGCGTGGGCGGCGAATCCGCGGTCGTCGAGATGTGGGAGATGAACGAGAACCCGCGCGGCTGGAAGCAGTGGGTGCGCGCTCTCGCGAATGCCAGGATCGAACGGATCAAGGAAGATGGCCTTCGTTGGGCTGCCGATGCCAAGACGCCGGAAGCAGCCCTCGAAGCGCTGCGGACGACGCAGGAGGAAATGAGACAAGCTCTCGCGGGCCCGAATCGCTCGAAGACGGCGCAAGAGGTCGCAATCCTCGTCGATCAGGAACTCCACAGGCTCTACAACGCCGGCGCCATACCCGGCATTCCCACCGGAATGGGAGATCTCGACCAGCTCACCGGCGGCATGAAGTATGCCCAGCTTTGGGTGATCGCTGCCGAAACCTCCCGCGGGAAATCGGTGCTCATGTATCAGCTCGGGTGCTCGGCCATCGCGAACCAGAAGCGGGTGGCGATCTTCTCCGCGGAAATGACCGTTGAGGAGGTGGGCATCCGCCTCATATCGCACCGCGGCAAGATCATGATGGACCATCTCAGCAGCCCCAAGTCCGCCGGGAAAGGACACATGAACCGCATGCAGACGCAGCTCAAGCTATTGGCTGAGGAGCCATTCAGCTTGGACGACACGCCGCGAATGTCCCTGTCCTACCTGTACGCCGAATGCCAGCGGCTGGCCGAGATTCACGGCGGTCTCGATCTCGTGATCGTCGACTACCTGCAAATCCTCGATGTCGAGGTGAAGCGGACGGAGAACCGGCAGGATGCGGTGTCGAAGCTATCGAGCGGGCTCAAGCAGCTTGCGAAGCTCCTCCGCTGTCCGGTCGTCACCGGCTCCCAACTCAACGACAACGGACAACTCCGCGAGTCCCGAGCGATCGGTCAGGATGCCGATGTGCTCCTTGCCATCGGGGCCGATGGCATCCGGATCCAGAAGAACCGGAACGGCAAGCGGGACGAAACCCTGCACTACCGTCTCGTCGGGGAAATCCAGACGTTCGCGCCCTTCGATCCGAAAGAGCGGACAGCAGAGCAGGAGGCCGCCGATGAAGCGGCAGAGAGGGAGAAAGCCAAGAAGCGGAGCAGCGGTCGCGACCGCCAGCACCGGAACTGATCGCCCGAAGGAATCCCAAGGAAATGACCGTGCACAGGCTGCCCCTGAATCCCGATCAAGCCGCGTGGCTACGCGAGCGGGGGCGGCACTTCGTCTGCGTGACGGTCGGCAGCTACCCGAGCAATCCCGGCGGTTTCGACCTGGTGGTTGTCGAGTGCGGGGAATCCATCGCCACGAGCGCCGCAAACGTAGCCATGGGGAGAGCCACGGTGAAGAAGTCATCCCCCGCATCCGGGGCCACTCGTGAGAAGAGCATTACCCAACGATCTGCATGATGATTCATCGCATGGTCCAATCTGAACCATTTCAGGCCGCGCCCGCGAAAAAACTTAGCTTCAGGGAATCCCTTGTTGCTCTTAGGAAAGCTCGCCATCTCACCCAGCAGGAGGCGGCGGATCTGGTGCCGGTTTCACGCAGTACGTGGAAGCGGTGGGAGTCTGGAAAGGCGGTCCCAACAGGCGCGCAGCAGGCCGCTGTGATCGCGATCCTGAAGCGTCCTCCACGCCCGCCGAAGAAGCTAACCGCCATGCACCACCTGTCCCCGGAGAAGCATAAAGGCTTCATGCTTCGCGGCACCCTGCAGGTGGGATCCAAGGTGGTGGGCAAGCGGAAGAAGTTCCCGCTCTACACGAAGGACCCCGAGCAGGCGCTCTATGGAAAGAAGGTCGTACTCGGTGTTCTCCGGGTTCTAGGGGTGAAGATCGCGGACCGGAAACAGAAGCCAGTGAAACGCCATGAGTGATGAAGATTCCAAAGAGTTCCGCCGCCGCGTCCGAGGCGTTCTAGCCGCCCAGCTCCGATGCAAGCGGGCGCTCACCCGCGCTTTCAGAGTGCAGGAGGAATGCAACCGCCAAACCCAACGGAAGCTTGAGGGGCTCAACGCGATTTGCGGCCACATGAAGGGGGCCATCGGGCCCGATTGACCTGCTCTGAGCCTTCCGACGTACTACAACCATGGCGGTCACGAAGAAAGCGAAGCAGGGGAAGGCGCTGGCCAAGGGAGGAAGCCTGAAGCCCGAGCGCGGCCTATCCCCGAAGCAGCGAGCCTTCTGTCGCGAGTATCTGGTCGATCTGAACGCCACCCGGGCGGCAATCCGTGCGGGATACAGCGAGAGGACGGCCGGTGCGATCGGAGAGGAGAACCTGAAGAAACCTGAGATCGCGACGGAAGTTCAGAGGTTGATGGCAGAGCGCGAGAAGCGGACTGAGGTGACGGCCGATGCGGTCCTGAAGGAGCTCGCGTCCATGGCCTTCTATGACCCTGCCGCAATAGGCTCGGCGGAGATTCGCGGGCCTGAAGACATCGCGAAGCTTCCTGAAGACGTTCGCCGGTGCATTGTCGGTTGGTCATGGGACAAGGCCGGCAACTTCACCCTGAAGCTCGCCGGGAAGACTCAGCAACTCGAGCTGATCGGGCGCCACCTCGGAATGTTTCGGGACAAGCTGGAGCACAGCGGACCCGAGGGCGGACCGCTGGTCACTGCCAGCACGCTTTCCCCTGAGCAGATCGCCCAGGTTGAGAGGATTCGAGAGCGGCGGGCGGCGATCAAAGACGGAGCGTGATGAGTCTCTACTCCCTCACTCCTGCCGAGCATGCGGTCCTCGAACTTGGTAGGAGCCCCTACGACTGGCAAATCGACGCACTGGAGGCTATAGGGCTGCAGGAGACCGGTGGGAAGCCTGTGGCCGTGGCGGCTGCGAACGGCTCAGGCAAGACCAGTGACCTCGTGGCTGTGGCCGTTTCGTGGTTCCTTCGGAAGTATCCGCTTGGGTGGGTGGTGGTCACCTCCGGATCGTGGAACCAGCTCAAAAACCAGCTTTGGCCAGCGCTCTCCGCGCTGAGGAAGAACAACAAAGGCTGGATCGTGCGAAGGGGAAGCGAGTGCGTCGTTACCACTCCGGAAGGACGGGACATGAAGATCGGCGGTGCGATCGGTTTCTCGACCAATGACCCGAACCGAGCGGAGGGCTGGCATCCGAAGATCAATGCGCTCACGGATCCAGTCTTCATCATCGTTGACGAGGCAAAGGGTGTGCCGGATGACATCTTCGGCGCATTCCAGCGGTGCACCCGGAAGTTCCAGCTTTGGACATCGAGTCCAGGCGAGCCCGCCGGTCGCTTTTACGAGGCGTTTCACAAACACGCCGGGCTTTACTTCACACTCAAGGTGCGGTCTGACCAATGCCCGCACATCGACCCGCGGAAGCGTGATCTCGACCGGGAGGAACTTGGAGAGGATTCACCGCTCTACCGGTCGATGCACCTTGCGGAGTTTACCTCCCTCGACAACCGCGTCGCGATCACTCCGGAGGCCCTGATCCATGCCTTCCTGATACAGGCGCATCCGGACCCAAGCGGCGAACTTGTGGGCTTCTCGGACTTTGCGGCGGGCGGGGATGAGGACACAATCTCTTACCGACACGGGAACGTGGTTAAGCTCCACGACGCGTGGAGGGAGGCGAACACAGTGCAGAGCCGCCGCCGGCATATTGATGCTTACCAGAGCAAGCTGCGAATACCGGCAGGGCAGGTGTGGGGGGATGCCGACGGCATGGGCAACGTGATCCTAAAGGACATGGCGGAGGAGAAGTTCCGCGCGAACGAGTTTCATGGCGGCCAGCCAGCATTGGATCCCGAGAACTATGCGAACCTGATTTCTCAGGTGTGGATCGAAGGGTGTCGCCTGATCGAGCGGGGGAAGCTTCACCTTGGGCCGCGTGATCAGTTTAGCAGTCAGCTTTTCGAGCAGTTGACCACGCGGCGCGTGGAATGGGATAGCCGCGGGCGCCTGCGAATCGAAAGCAAGGAGGCGATGAAAAAGCGGGGCGCGAAATCCCCAGACCGGGCGGATTCCTACCTCGGTGCCATCATGTGCGGATCTCGCCTCTCGGGCTCGCTTACCCATCAGACTGTGAAGGACAGCGCCATTGGAACCTCACCCTTCGCCTCCGATCCTGTGACCGGTTTCTAGGCGGGGGCCAGTGCCTCGGGTGGATGGTGGCGGGCGATCGGGCACGGTGGTGGCATGAAGACCCTCTGCTCCTTAACCGCCGTATGCGTGCTGGCGCTGATCGTGAAGCTGCTTACCGGCTGCGCGACCACCAAGACGACCCGCGTGCTGGAGGACGGCACGAAGGTGGAGAGCAGCAGCTACGCGCTCACCGATCGTGCTGCAGGGGCGGCAGCGGTGGCGGCCCGCTACTACTTCCGGGTTCCCTCTCAATCCTCCGGCAAATGAAGCGCTCGCTTCCGGATCTCGTGGTCTTCATCCGGGACGCTCTCGTGATCCTCGCCTTCGTCGCGGTCGTCACCGCCCTCTACTTCGCACTCCGGTGAAACCCTTCTCTTCCATCTACAGCTACATCTTCCGACCCCACACCCCGCGTATGGCTACCAATCCCCACCCGATCCAAGGCGAAGACTTCAACCAGTGGTTCGCCCGGCAAGGCTTCGAGCACTTCAGCGCCGACGAGTTCACCAGCTACTTCGAGGTGACCCGCCGCGGTGTCAGCAACGACTACCCGGCCCGCGACCTGTGGGCGAACATCGTGCCGACGCTCCGGATCGTCGTTGCCCTGCGGAAGCACTTCGGGCGCGCGGTCACCATCCTCTCCAGCTACCGCAGCCCGGCCTACAATGCCGCGATCTCCGGGGCGGCCACGAAGAGCTATCACATGAAGTTTCTCGCCCTCGACATCGCGGTCGCAGGTCACAGCCCGCGGGCGGTCTTCGAGCTTTTGAAGAAGTGGCGGACCGAGGGTAAGTTCAAGGGTGGGCTCGGGCTCTACTCGACCTTCGTCCACATCGACACCCGCGGAACCAACGCCACTTGGTAATGCCATGACCGCCGACTCTCCATCTCTGCCGATCGCACCCGACCCTTCACCACCCAAACCCATGCCGCCTTGGCTCATCCACGTCGCGAAATACTACGGCCCTGTGGGCATCCTCTGTGCCTTTGCCATCGTGTGGGGCAACAACATCGACGAGGAGCGCAAGGCGCAGGCGGAACGCTCCTACTTGGACCAGAAGGCCTTCACCACGGAGATCCTGCGTGTCACCACCGAGCAGACCCGCGTGACCGGCTCGACGGCGGAGGCGATCCGGCAGTTCGCCGAGCGGCTGGAGCTGCAGACCGAGGTCATCGAAGCTCAGGGCCGGATCCTCGAAGGGGTGGCTCGGGAGCTCGAGAAGCCCTAAGCCCGGAGGATGAAGGGCGACCGTTTTCTCACGACGGCCGCCCTTCGGTTGGTTCAACTCTCCCCAGAGCGAACGCCGGGATAGTGGCCTAGAGCCGCGGGTTGTCCAACGCATACCCCTACACTACCCCCCTTGACGGCGCATTTTTTCGGTTGTAGCGATCCGGGCGTTCACTCCCATGAACCCCAGGCACTACTTCAAGGTCGGCATCCGCGATGACTTCGCGCTCGATATGGTGGTCGAGCTGCGCCCTTCAGCGTACAACGGGCAGGCCCCGGCCACCGAGTCCGAGCGGATCGCCCGCGACATGCTGGTGAACTTCATGCGCCATGAGTGGGACTGGAACGGGGAGGACAAGGAGGTCAGGCCGGTCGAGGTCCGCATCGAGGTGCCCAAGCCGCTCAACGCCTACCACATGGCCCATGGCGCTCTGTGGTGCTCGCGGTTCTGAGGGTGGCGCGGGAGATGGAGGGGAAGTGAACTTTGCGGCGTGTGGGGTGTCACACTGAGCCATTAGACCTGTGGCTTTGCTAGCTCGTCGGGTACGCGGTAGTTCACTGATGGAAGAATCACAGGTTCGTATCCAGCGATCAGCGTGACATGAGCTACGTAGCTTCGAATGAACGGAAAGGCGATGGCAGGCGCATTTACCCTCACGAAAGCGGAATTCTTGAACTCCTCGTCGAACTCTTCGTCAGTTTCGAAGAAAGAAGAATATTCCACTTCGAAGTGCTGAGCACCTGCATGAGAGGACTTTGCTATTGTGAGTGTAAGGCGGAACTGGACCTCGAAAGTATTTGTGGATTCAGTGAACAGCGTACGATGAGCAAGATCGTATCCGTCATGGGATTCCTCTTCCTCGGAAGCCGCCCTTAGCGCCATCTGAGTGGCGACGTTCTTCTTGAGCTGGAGCTTCATTGAGGACTATGCAGCCAATGCAAGTTCGTTAGAATCGGCAACTTGAATGTCGCAATCATCAACAAATGTCTGGTCACTCCAGTGGCGGCCAGCCGGCTTTCCAACCGTTTCGAACCGGCCCCAACCCCCGGTCGTAATCAACGATTCACCACGTGCGAAAACGTCTTCGGTAAGACCGCAGCTCACATCCACGAGAGGTGAAGTCACCCATTGTGACGGGGTCCGAGGGATGATCTCAATCTCGCATCCCATTTCTGCAAAGGCAGCAACCAGCGCTTCGTCCGAGACCGCCGCGAACATCTCGTCGAATTCTTTTTTTAAAGTTTCAAAGTCCATAGCACAGCCCTCAGCGGTTGGTAGACCCATTGGCTACGATTTCAACGCGGTCAAGCGAAATGCACGTAGCATGATCCCGGATGCAAATAATCGTTGTATTTGGAATGCCTGATTCCACCCAAAAGTATCTCGAGTCCCTCGATAGTTTCGTGAAAAACCACCCTCTCAAACCATCAAATTTTAACATAGAGGCCCAAAAATTTATAACGGAATTATCAAATTTTCTGCCGCTTTGAGGCTCTCCATACTTTGGACGAGCACGACCTCTGAACTCTCGCCGAGCATACTCGAAAAACTTCAGACCCTCGAAGGTTGTGAGATCTAGCATTTTTTTCATGGAGAGGGCTACCTTCACCACCGCATATTCGCGGTATTTCAAGCACTCCTCGTCGTTATCCCACGCTGCTACGTAACCCCAGGATTTCGCGTCGTCCTTCCCGTTCGAAATCCCGTCTTCGAAAAAATACACACCGGGCCCAAGCCACTTGTCGTCCCCGTCGCTGGGCAGGAAATTTTTGTCCTCCTTGATATCGCGGGCTGCCTCTGAGCTGGTGCCATGGTATCCGGTGGTCTCGTGTGCGATACAAGGGTCTGCCATGGGAGGAAGAGCTTTAGATACGGTATAGTATCTAATAGTCGAGCAAGATTTGTTAGGTCGTCTGCTTCAACTTTGAGCTGAGCCATCGCCCTGCGTAGCCTTGACCCCTCTGCTACCCTGCAGCCGCGGGCCGGGGAACCCCTACAGCAGCCCCGCGATCGCTAGATCGTCGAGCATCGTGGCGCGATCATGTCCCCGGCGACCGGGGCTCAGACTTGCGATTGGGAGATCCCTGATCCTTTTTTCCTCAGGTTGGGATGGCGCAACAGAACGCTGAGGGTCGCCGCACTGGCCAAAACTGCGACGGGCAGTACCGCCCAATCGGGCGGCTTGGCGCCCTCTGCGAGGAAGTTCGTGAGAGCGTGAATAAGGATGCACCACCCCAAGCTTCCCGAAATAACTCTCACAATGCCGAATGCGGTTGCGGCGAAGAATACGGTGACCAGGCTTGCCGGTGAGAAGCCCCAGTGGAGGAAAGTAAAACCTAACGC
Organism: Luteolibacter rhizosphaerae; assembly: GCF_025950095.1. Classification (NCBI taxonomy): domain Bacteria; kingdom Pseudomonadati; phylum Verrucomicrobiota; class Verrucomicrobiia; order Verrucomicrobiales; family Verrucomicrobiaceae; genus Neoluteolibacter; species Neoluteolibacter rhizosphaerae. Next base: position 187,109 of record NZ_JAPDDR010000004.1, read on the forward strand.
TGACACAAGGATCGCCAGCTGCGGGTGAACCTCCCAATGAGCGAGGGCATAGCCTCGAAAAGCAAGTTCTTCCCAAGTGGCCACGGCCAATGCCACGCAAAGCATGTGGGCCACCGGGTAACCGGCTGGGAAACCGCGAAAGAAAGCCACATTAAGTAGCAGGTATGGAAGAACGAGAAAAACCGTTCTGGTAAGGGGCAGGCGAAACGACCCGATTCGTAGGAACCGTCTCCAAACAAGAACCGGGAGAGCCCACACTGTCAGTCGGAGTGCCCAGCAGGTGGCGTCGACCAAGAGAGGGTTTGCAATCACCCTCGCCGCCCATCGCCGCAGGTAGGGATCTGCCACTAATGTTGCGATCGTCGATCCCACAAGGATGATGACAAAGGCAACGCGCAGGATAGCTAGTATGGGCGAGGAGATCATTGGCGGTCCAATCCGACGAGCCTCTTTCTCCGCCTCGCTCGCCAGAGCAGCAGGGCGGACCATGGGAGAGCTACGGCGCATAGAAGGGACCAGTATGGCATCGAAAGCGCCCAATCGTTGGGACGTCCTCCCACGAGCATCATTATCATCTCGTACTCTAAGGTCTCGTCCGCATCGGACTTCTCCCACCAGTCTTTATCGTTAAATCGCGAGGCGGCCTGGGCTCCCGTAATGAAAGTGGGCCAAAGGAAATGATCAAAGCGCTGCATGAAAGGACCTGCCTCCGTGCGAGTGAATGAGCTATCGACAACGGCTTTCTGGCGAACGAGGAATATAGAACCGCTGTAGGGAGTGACTTGCCCCCCTTTGAATTCAAGGAAGGTCCAATGTTTGTAGGAATCCCGCCACGCCCAGCAGATAAAACCCATCACGAGGATGCCGGACCAGAAGGTGATGGATCGGTGCAGGGCGAGCTTCACGGGGGCAATCTGAAAGACCGCGCCACCCGTTGCGAGTCCTGATCTCGTTGCTACCGTAACGGATGGCAGGCACCAGACCGATACAGCCATTTCCCGGCATGGACGGGTGGACGCGGGCCAGTCGCAACTACCCTCTGCCCGCCGGTCTCCCTGATCACGCGCGCTGCAAGGTGATCGAGCAGCCAGAATCCCAGAGGCTGGTCATCGAGGTGGACGGGAAGCGCTGGGATCTCCCGTGGTGGAACGTGGAGATCGGCGATGAATACCAGACCCGCAGCGGCCAGTGGATACGGGAGCCGGACGAGCGGGTCCGTCGGTATGTGATCAAGCGCTTGTCATGGGCCCGCGGGCTCGAGAAGGTGCCTGGGCGGGACCAATGCTACTGGATTGATCACTACGAGTGGGTGCTCCGGCGGAACGGGTGGGAGGTGCCGCCGGAGTGAGATGCGGGGGCCACTGCCACGGCGTGCCGGTAGCGAAGGCTCCTGACAGCCTCCACCCATGGCCGAAGTCCTGACCGCCGCGCTCGCCGCCAATGCCGAATCCTCCGAGCTTGCCGTAACCCCGCTGGCTCCGCTCGGCCTCACCTGCGACAACCCTTGCACGGTGCTGGTCAAAAACACGGCCTCAGGCGGGCCTTCGTGGGCGGTGCTCTACCAGGGAGGGAAGGAAGACGCCCGGATCATCTACCCGCCCGGGCCCGTGATCAAGGTAAGGGCCGGTGCCGCCGCTGCCCGCGTGCTTATCAACAGCTAAGGCCATGCACCACGCCTGCCATAGCCCGGTGCACTTCGCGCCCGATGAGATCCCCTCGCGGCTTCAACCCCTGATCCGCACTGGTGGAGCTGTAACGCCCATCGTTCGCATGCTGTCGATCGGCGATTCCCACACGGTCTACGGCGCCCGCTACAACACCAGCACGAACAACTTCGCACTGACCGCCCGCTCCCATTGGAGCACGGCAGGCGTGCGGATGCGCCGGGCCCTTGCCCATGGCCGCAATTCCTACGGCACGCCCAACGCTCAATCCCGTCTCTATTGCTACGGCGCTGCAGGTGCCCGCCTCGACCAGATCGAGACGAACACCGACACGGGCCTGCCCAAGCTGATCGCGGATTACGGCGCGGTCGCTTCTTCATCGCTCGTGGTTTTGAGAGGCTGCGGGAATGACTTCGCCGCCGGAGCCTCGCTGGCCACCGTGCAAGCAAGGATGACGTCGTTCGTGAACGGGCTGCTAGCGGCCAACTTCGCCGCCATTGTTATCATGAGCCAGGGGCCGCGGCTGTATTCGACTACCCCGGTAGACGAGACCGTCGTGCTGCCAAAGCGGCTCGGGTATAACAGCTGGCTGGAGAACACCTTCTGCCCGTCCAATCCGAAGCTCTACTTCTGCAATATCAACGATATCGGCGAGGATCCCGGAAACCCCGGCTATGCGCTCGCGTCCAAGTTCGACACGCTGGCCCCCGGCCACTGCTACGACTGGGTCGCGAGTCGGCAGGGGCAAGCGTTGGCGAACGTGATCGCCACGATCCCCGGAGTTTCTTTCGAGCCCGCCTGGGCCGATGCTTCCTTCTTCAGCACCGCGCTCAACGCCACGGCTCAGAATCCGAATGGTAATCCACTACTCACCGGAACGGGAACCGAGGGATCCCCCACCGTCTGCTATGCGGCGCGCATTCAGGTAGACAGCGGGACGGCGACGTGGGCGTGGTCCACCGTGACCCGTAACGGCAGGACGGTGAAGAAGCTGGACATCCTGACAAACACCGGGGTCGTTTCCTTCCAGTCCGCTCAATCCGAATTCGGCGGGCTGGGTGCATTTGCGGGGATCACCAGCGCCTTCGATCCGGCCACGGAATCGGTCTATGGAACCGTCTCTCTCGAAGGCGAGCCTGCGGGCTGGGCTTTCACTGAGATCAAGATGGAACTCCTGCAGTGGGGCGGGAGCTACAAAACCGCCGCCGACCAGATCAGCGACGACAATGGCGGCTCCGGCGTGCTGGAGGTGCTGCCGCGCTCGGTGCTTTCCTCGCCTCCCATGCTCATGGGTGGCACCGTGGGCTGTAACGGCCGCCTAAAGTTCCGCGGCACTGGAACGGTCTACCTCGACTGGATGACGGTCCACTCGTCTGCAGATCACCTCGGGCCTTACCGCGACCAGTTCACTGCGCCGTGAGGGGGCCAGTGTCGCCCCGTGCGGGCTTCTCCCGAGGGTGACACGCTCGCGGCATGGGAAATACCTGCGCCCCCGTCGGCTCCGCGCTTCCGCCTCGCCGGGATCAACTGATCACCGCGGCGGATACCGCGCCTGTGCCGTCCTTCTCCGGATATGGGGACTCTATCATCGTGCCGCAGGCGAAGGACCGCATGCGCGAGCTGATCGAGCGCGAGCAGCTTCCCACGGAGATGAAGGCGACGCTGGCCGGTTCTCTCACGGGCGACATGCAGCGTCAGCAGCTTCTCTTCCAAGCGATGATCGACACGTGGCCGCACCTGTCCAAGGCACTGCGGGAAGTGAAGCTGGCAGTACGCAACGCCCCTTGGCAGGTCAATGCTTGGGCTCCACGCGGGAAGAAGCCGACCGCCGCCTCGGAGAAGCTGGCCCGCTTCGTGGAAGACTCGATCTGGGGCATGAAGCCCGACATGATCAAGGGGCTGAAAGGCTTCGAGGGCACGCTTGAGGAGATCACTCTCGGCTACTTCATGGGTCACTATGTGGGCGAGATCCACTGGCAGAAGGAATCCATCTGGATGAAGGCGGGCGGAGAGACGGAGGTCGAGGGCCACCGCTGGCTGCCGCAGTGCTCCAAGACCCTGCCGCCCCGCTTCTACGGCTACCCGTATTGGGATCAGGACGAAGACCGCCTGATGCTTGACCGCACCGGGGGAGAGGGGATGCATGAGGCGTTCGAGGACTTTCCTGAGCACCGTTTCCTTGTCGGAGTGAACGGCGCGCACTCGGGGCACCCTACGATTGCCGCGCCCCTCCGGGCGCTCACCGGCTACTGGATGGCGGCCGTCTACGGGCTGAAGTGGCTGATGCAGTATGCGCAGCTTTTCGGCGTGCCGTTCCGGTGGGCCGAGTATGAGGCGGGAGATCCGACCGCGAAGGCGGAGATCATGGCCATGATGCGGCGCATTGGCACCGAGGGGTGGGCCGCGTTCCCAAAGGGCACCAAGATGGAGTTCCTCAACGAGGCCGGCGGCGGAAGTTCGCTGGTCCAGCGGGAGCTGCTCAAGCTGGCCGACGAGCAATGCGACATCTTCATCCTCGGGCAGACCCTCACGAGCTCGCAGGGCGACAAGGGCAGCCAAGCGCTTGGCACGGTCCACATGCAGGTCCGACAGGAGATCCTAAAGGGCGTCTGCGACTTCGCCGGGGAGGTGCTGACCCACCAGTTTGCGCCGTCGATCGTGGCCCTCAACTACGGCGACCGCCGGAAGGACATCCCGGGCATCTGGGCGAAGTTCGAGGCACCCATCGATGAGCAAAAGCTTGCCGAGCGTGACAACGCCCTCGGTATCCTGAGCGGCAAGGTGCCGGTGGCGAAGGCTTGGTTTTACGAGAGGCACAAGCTGCCGATGCCAGCCGAGGGCGAGGAATTGCTCGTTCCCGAACCGCAGCCCGTTCCCGAACCGCCGAAGCTCGGGCCCGATGGGCAGCCTGTCCAGCCTGATGAGGACGAGGACGACGAAGTCGCGGAGAAGGATCCCGAGAAGGTCGCCGCAAGCGAAGCGAGCCATCTCCCTGCCGAACTCAAGGCGCTGCTGAAGCGGATGGAGAAGGCCGCGGCGAAGGGTGGCATCATCGATGCGGATGCCATCGCCGATCTGATGGGCGCGGCTTGGATCAACTCGGCGAAGAAAGACGTCGACTGATGGCCACCGAGGACCAATTCACCCAGGCATTCCGCAGCTTCGCGCGGCGGGAGAACCTGCCGGCCGAACTCACCAGCCAGCAGTGGGCAGACGTGCCGCGGGAAATCCGCGAGCGCGCCTTCTTCATGTCGCGCGTGACCGATGCGGAAATCCTCCAGCAGTTTCGGACCGGGCTTGATGACATTCTCGCAGGAAATAAGGGCATCGATCAGGTCGAGAAGGAGCTTTGGTTCTACCTCCGCGACGTCGGCTATCAGCCTGGGGAAGGTAAGGCCGGAGGGTTGGAGGATCTTTCCAGCGCCGCCCGCATCCGCACCGTGCTCGATACCAACATCGCCATGGCCCGCGGGCATGCGCAGTGGGTGAAGAAGCAGACGCTGATCGACGTTTGGCCGTTCCAGCGCCTGGTGCGGATCTCCGCCCGGGATGAAAAACGCCCATGGGTCGCCCGGTGGCGGCAGGCAATGGCGGAGCTGGGGGAGAACACAAAGGCCGTGGCCGTCGGGAGCCCGAACCCACTGGCGGATGATCCACTTGAAGACGTCTTCTGCGTGGCACCGCTCAACGATCCGATTTGGCAGGCGATCTCCATCTTCGATCAACCCTATCCGCCCTACGACTGGGGCTCGGGTGTCGGGGTGGTTGCCGTGGACATTGCCGAGGGCGATCGGCTCGGCCTGAAACTCGATGCTGCAGACCCCGCGCTTGAGCCGGTGGTGAAGTCGATGAACGAAGGGCTGGAGGCCACGCCCCAAGTGTCGGATCCGGTGCTCCGAAAATCGCTCGAGGAATCGCTCGGGCGCTTCGGTGAGTGGGACGGTGACAAGATGATCTTCACGGACCCGGACGGAACCCGGCCCATGACGGCGGAGAAGCTCAAGGAAGTATGGGATAAGCCGGCGCCGGAGGGATACGACACGCTTACCCAGCGCGACGAGTTGGAGAAGTGGGATGACGGCGCCACTCCGGACGAGATCGAGGCACGCACCACACTGCGGAAGCTCTTTGACCGCATTGTGACCGCGAAGCAGCCAGACGAACTCTGGCGCGCGTTCTCTCTCGATCCGGCGCAGGCCGTGGGCCTCATCCGCGGGCTTGCTAATCGTCGCCTGAACATCCCGGCCAATGTCGCCGGGTGGGATTGGGTGCCGCGTCTCTCGCAGGCGTTGGCGATCCACGACGGGGCGGGGGAGGGCTGGACCGTGATTGTCCAGGTGCGTGGCGTGAAGACCGCCAAGGATATCTCCGCCATCCGCCCGGGGAAGCCGGGCTTTGTGTACGTGGGCGGCACCGAGTTTCAGGTCGCCGACTTCAAGCAGGACGTCCGCACGCGCCGTATCACCATCACCCTGCAGGAAGCATGAGCGTGAAGGTCTCCATCAGCATCGATGCGGCAGCGCCGAAAGCACGGCTTGAGGTCGTGCAGAAGGTGGCAAAGGACCGAGCAAAAACGAATGCCGTGATCGGCGAAGCGGTGGCGGCGCTTGCCCGGCAGCGAATCCACGATCGCTACGTTGTCGAGGAGACGCGCACGAACTTCTGGGAGCGGGTGCAGAACTCGATCGAGAGCGAGGCGGACGAGAACGGTGCCACGATCACTTACAACGAGCTCGGCATCGGCCTTCGGTATCGCGGCGGCACGGTGACTCCCGGGAAGTCGATCAGCACCTTCACAGGCAAGCTTACGCGCGCGCTGGCCATTCCCTCCGATAAGGTCCCGCTCGTGAACAAGCGCCCGGTCGCGCCACGGTATGCAGGGCTTCTTGCCTTCCTCCGTTCGACCACTCGAGGCGATACTGTTGGGGTGCTGGTGGAGGGTCAGCAGAAGGTGATCACTAGGGGACCGAACAAGGGCAAGACGCGCATCGTGCCGAAGCCCGGCGGAGATTTGCTCTACGTTCTGAAGAAGATGACCCGGCACCGCCCTGATCCGCAGATCCTACCGGACGAGTCCGCGATCCAGGCGGCAGGGCAGGCAGCGATTCAACGCCTCCTCTTCGCCGGGGGCCAGTGAGTCGCGTGGAGCTTTACCAATGGTGGTGGCTTCATCGCTCTCATGGAACGTGACTTGGTGATTGGCGGTCTATTCTGCGAGATTCCGGCGGGCGATGCGCCTCGGGAGATCGTATTCATCCCCGAGGGAAAGCACAGGATCACGCCGCAGAGCCATCCGAAGGGTATCGAGGTGAATGTTCCTGCGGAACGCGGGGATGAAGCAGCGGCCAATTTGCAGGCATCTTTGGCCGAGCGTCTTACCAAGAACGTCGGCCCATGGACCGACTTCGAGCATACCCGAAAGTATCCGGTCAGCTCCTATCCCCAGTCATTCCGCTATGAAGCGGGCAAGGGGATCATGATGGCTGTCGACTGGTCGGGTTCAGGGCGCCGAGCCGTTGAGAGCCGAGATGTGCGCTTCTTCTCGCCGGAGGTCTATCTGGACAAAAATGGCTTTCCCGTGGGACTTCCGGATAGGGGGCCAGTGGGTGGACTAGTTACCGAGCCCGCGTTTCGGGACAGTCCTCCCATCGCCGCGAGTAATGCGGCAGACGATCCAACCGATCAACAGCCATCCGCCACCATGAAGCTACTCCTTGCATCCCTCGGGATTGATCCTGCCGCTGCCGACGCCGAGACTGCTGGCGTCCGTGCCCTCGAAGCGCTGAAAGCCAGCCTTGCCACGGCTACCAAGTCCGTCACCGACCTCACCACCGAGCGTGACGGCCTGAAGACGAAGCTCACCGCCGCCGAAACGAAGGTGAAGGAAGCCGCCGAGAAGCGCGCCAACGATCTGGTGTCCGCCGCCGTGGCCGATGGCCGCATCGCCGCGAAGGACGAGGAGATGCAGAAGGAATACCGCGAGCGCCTTACCGCCGGGGACACCTTCGCTGAGAAGATCCTTGCGGGTCTGGAGAAGAAGGGCGCAGGCCTCGACAAGCCGATCATCAAGACCGGCCAGGGCGAACGCCTGACTGCTGGCGCTCTCGACACCAAGGCTCAAGCGCTCGTGACCGCGGGCGATGCGAAGACCATCGAAGAGGCTCGCGAGCTGATCTTCGCGAGCGATCCGAAGGCCTACACCGACTACCTCGCGACACTTTCCGCCGCCTGATTCCTCCACTTCCTCAACTCTCACAATTCACTATCGTGGAAACTTACACCGACACCGCTTACAAGGCCTTCGCGGAAGAGAGTACCGATGCGCTCCTGAACAAGGAGGGTTATCTCGTCGAACTCGGCACTGCCGACGGCACCGTCAAGCTGGCTACTTCTTCCGCCACCGCAATCGGCGTGCTCTTCCAGAAGCAGCCGGGCAACCCGCACGTGAACGTCCGCCTGCTTGGCAGGGGTGGCACCATCAAGGTGGTCGCTGGCGGAGCAATCGCCAAGGGCGCCCTCGTGGTATGGGGCACCGGCGGCAAGTTTGTCTCCGCCGCCTCGGGCAACACGCTCGGACGCAAGCTCACCCAAGGCACCTCCGCCGACAATGACGTGATCGAGATCGTCGATCAGCTCCGCACCACCTGATCCGCCAATCCCTAGCACACACACCTGACCTCACATGAAGGCACCGATCCTCAATCCGATCCTTTCCGGCGCTGCTGTCCGCTATATGGCGGCCTTGCCACTCGTCGGTCAACGTATCGCGCCCGTGTTCAACTCGAATGAGATGGCATCGGCCTACTACGTCTACGACACCTCGAACTTCACGAATGTTCCGACCGACATTCGGCGTGCTCCGTCGAGCGACTTCAAGCGCCTGAAGAGCACTCTCTCCAGCGACACCTTCCTGTGCAAAGATTACGGCATTGAAGAGCCGATGGATAAGATGGAGCTTCGGCTCTACGCCAGCGTCTTCAACGCGGATCAGGCGGGCATGCGCCGGGCGGTTCGGGTGGTGGCACTGAACCACGAGATCCGCGTGCGCAATCTCGCGCGTGCATCCACCCAAACCTCTTCGCCCTCGGTGAAGTGGAATGCAACCTCCGGCACCACGATCCGGGCCGATGTCCAAGCTGCGAAGAATGCGATCCAGGCATCGATCGGAATCGATCCGAACCTCCTCACCCTGCCTCGGGACGTCTACAACGCCCTGAAGTATGCGCCGGAGCTCATCGAGCTCTACAAGTATTCCCGGGATGCTGTCCTCACCAAGACCGAGATCGAGAAGGCTTTGGATATCGAGATCGCGGTCGCGAACGACCTGATCAACGTCGCCAATGAGGGGCAGGCCGCTTCTCTCGGCGCGCTGTGGACCGACGAGGCCTTCTTCTCCTACTCGGTCGCCAGCCAAGATCCGCAGGAGTTGAATTGGGCTCGCACCTTCAACTGGACCGCAGCCGATGGCTCCGGCCCCCTGGGCATCAGCACCTTCACCTACGATCAGAACGAGATCGACTCGCGCGTCGTGCGTGCCCGTCAGTTCACCGACGAGAAGGTCGTTGCCGCTGGTGCGGGTTACTACCTCTCGAACGTCCTCGCCTGATCCGGCATACACCCCGAACCGATCACATCATGAGCAAGTTCAAAGTCATTGACCCCAAGGGCATCCACTTCGGGGGAAGACAAATCAAGAAGGGCGACACCATCACCTCGCCTTCGCCTCTTGGTGCGCACATCCGCACCTTCCTCCACTTCGGCCAAATCGAAGTTGTTGAAGAGGAGGATGAAGCCGCCAAGGCCGAGGCGGAGAAGGGCAAGAAGTAAGTTTCCGGCTGAGTTTGTCTTGGGTTCGCCCCGTCCGTCCGCACAAGGCGGGCGGGGCTTCTCTTTCACACCATGTCTTGGGTAGCACTACAGGAATCCGACGTTCTCGACCGCCTGGCGGACGACGAGCGCGCTTCGTATGAAGAGGCTGGCGAGAGCGGCACGCCAACACCGCGCCTTCCCGGCATCATCAATCAGGTGACCGCCACCATCCGCGAGGCGATCGAGAGCAACCCGCAGAACTACGTGGGCGATGCAGGCAAGATCCCGCCGGGGGCCATCCTCCACGCCGCGACCCTTGCCCGCCTGCTGCTGATCGGCAGTCAACCCACGAACGAAGGGGAGACGAACCCGCGGCAACGCGAGGAGTCCGCCGCGTGGGACTACATCAAGCGCATCCAGGACCGCAAGCTGACCTTCACCGATACCCCCGCGCCTCCGCGCGATGCATCCACCGGGGCCTACGGCGGCCGCTGCTACATGGAATTCTGATGAGCGTCTTCAACGACAGGGCCGAACTTCTCGCAGACCGCCTCCGCTCGGTAGTCGGGCTAGAGTCATTTTCGTGGGTTGTCGATCGCGATGCCGATCTGAAGAGCGAGTTCGAGAAGGCCACGAAGAAAAAGCTCGGCCTTGGAGTCATCCGCTGGATGGGCGGCGCAAACCCGGATCCGAATTCCTCACGCCTCGCCATCACCTCCGGATTCAACATCACGCTTTTCCTCAAGCCGATCCTGCGCCGAGGAAAGCCGCCGGGGGATGACCTGATGGAGCTCACCGCCCGCGCTGTGCACCACTGGTTCCCCGCGGAGACACCCACCAAACTCCGATACCGCTTCGAAGTGCTCTCCACCGCCCCGATTCCGCCGCCCCCGGAAGAGCCGCATCTCCAAGTTTTCCAAATCGTGGCCCAGAGCGTCACGCAATTCTCATCCGCCATCATCCAAACCACGCCATGAGCGACATCGCCGAAGAACCCGTGAAGCCGAAGAAGACCGCCGAAGAACCCGTGAAGCTGGCCCGCATCCGCACGCTGAAGAGCGGCGTGAAGGCGAAGGGCTTCACCTTCGGCGCGAAGCAGACCGTCGATGGCGTGCCTCTCGCGCATGCCGAATACCTCAAGGGCCAAGGCGAGGCTGAGATCCTCGAAGTGTCCTGACCTCCACCATCCGATAGCTTGCCATGAAAGACATCATCCTTGGACCCCATCTGCTGTTCGCCCGCGATGGCGACGAGATCGACGGAGTTACCGTCAGCGCCGAAGCCAAGCCCGACACCACCCCTTCGAGCAACTACACGAAGGTGGCGAGTTGCGAAGGCTGGGAGCCGCGCCGCTCGGTGGAGCGCATCACCCGCCGCGCACCGAATCCGGGCCGCTATGGCGATCGCAAGACCATCCTGACCAACAAGCAGATGGAGTATGCCTTCGACCTGCAGGAGTGGTCGGAGATGACCCTCGCGGAGCTGCTGCTCGGTGGCGAGAAGCCGGTTGCCGGGGTGTTCGTACCGAATGCCAGCGAGGAGGATCTCCGCGGCTGGTGGATTGTGCAGGGCTACGACCAGGAGGATAACCTGATCGTCGCTCTCAACGTCTGGGGAGAGGCGCGCGTCGAGCAATACAAGTTCGGCGAGACGCTCAACCCCTACGCCCTGATCGTGAAGCAGCTCAACAGCACGCTGAACACCGGCGAAGTCTCCAACCTCAGCTGATCCATGGCCGCGCCTGTCACCGTCGATATGGGAAGCATCACCGGCCCATGGTCGGGATTCACGATCTCGGGTCTCGCTGGCCCGGGACAAGCCGATCTCAACGGCAACTGGACCCTGTATCCGGTGGTCGGGGGAGGCGGTGAGCGTGAGTTCCGCCATGTCGGCGGGAACGGCGTGTGCGAGGATGACGGGGACGGCAACTGGACGATCCTCCGCAACGGCATTGCCGAATTGGGGTCCGCGGATCCCGCGGCGTGGCCGTGGCTGGTGGAAGACTGGTCCAACGAGAACGTGATCACCGGCAGCCCGACCTTCGTCCGCTGGGAAGCGCCCCCGGTAGTGGTAGAGGATGGGAGCGCTGCACCGCCCGTGGCAGCCAGCCGCACGACCGGGCTAGGCACGGCCAATTCAAACCTCGTCTACACCGCGAAGGTAGCCGGGCGCATTGGTAACGGCATCTCGCTCGAGTATGACCATCCCGGCGGGATCAACCGGCCGCTCGTCGTCACCGTGCTCCCCGGCTTGGCAATCCATGTCGCCGTTCAGACCAACGGCAGCGCGACGCCGATCTCGACCGCCACGCAGGTGAAGGCCGCGATCGATGCACACCCGGTGGCCTCGACGCTCGTCTCGATCGCCAATGCCGCGGCGAACAATGGCTCGGGCGTCGTGGGTCTGATGGCGAAGGTCTTCCTCACCGGTGGATCCGGTGGCGATCCTCCTCCTCCCGGCACGATCGAATACGAAGGCGCTGGCGGTGGCCTACCCGGTCCCCCCGTGACCGTCCCCCTTTGAAGTATGGCGCTCGAGCTTTGGGATTCGGTGGTGCGCGTGACGTGGGACCCGGACGGGGCCGCCACCGTGCTTGTGCAGTATGGGGATCCAATGTGGGAGCCCGTGAAGGTCGACGGCAAGCAGGTCGTGCAGGAAGGACAAGGGCTCAAGCGCGCGGGAGTGGATAACTTCCCGCGCGGGAACGAGCGGCACGAGCTGCGGTTTACTCTCGCGCGTGAAACTCCGGGCGTGGCGGATGCCTTTGAAGACCGGCTCACGAGATCCCTTGCGGTGCCCCGAGGGAAAGGGGACATCCGGCTATCGTTCGAGAGCGGCGCCCAGTTCCGGCTCCGGAAGTGCGCCATCGAGTCTTGGCCGCATGACCAGGTCGAGCACCTGATCAAAGAGACGCTGGTCATCCGTTGTGGCGAGATGGTGCAGGAAGGAACCAGCGGACCGGATCCGATCGGGCTGGAAGCGGCGCTCCTCAACGTCACCGGCGGCGAGGGCACGATCGATGCCAGCAATGCCCCTGCTTCTCAGGAGGAGGCGGTGAAGGACTGGAACAACCGCGGCACCGGATCTAAGCTCACGAACGCGACCAGCGGCGAGCGTCCGCTCCTGCTGGACTACTCCGGCCTCTTCCTCCCCGGCGTCTCCGGAAACTATGCCGGCATCCCGGATCACGCGGTGGTCGATATGGCGGTGAGCTTCGCCGTGGGCGTTTACTGCAGGCTGCCCAGCTACCGCCCGGCCAGCCAGGTATGCCTCGCGAGCAAGTGGACCGTGGCGGGCAACCAGCGCAGCTGGAGGCTTCTGCTCAATACCAACGGCACGGTGACGATCGAGGTCAGCACCGACGGCACCGCGGGTACGATCTGGTCCCGCACCTCGAGCGTCGCGCTGCCGCTCGCGCCCTGGGACTTCCTCGGCCTGCACGTCCGCCGCGGCGATGTGTTCGTGGAATTCTGCCTCTACACCGAAGAGGATCCCGAGGCACCCATCGTCACGCTGGGCGATATCTTCAGCTTCTCACCGCTGGTCACTGCCCCGTTCAACTCGTCCGCGCCGGTGATCATTGGCGGCAGCGATGGCGGCACCGTGGACCTGATGCACGGCGTAGTATCGCGCTATCACTGGTATCGGGACAGCGCCCCGCGGGACTGGAACGGCACCACGGGCCGGGTGATCTTCACCAGCGGTGCCGACTCTGCCGCGACTCAGGTCCCGCAGATCCTCGGCAGCGCCAGCGTCTCGGTTACTCCCTACCTCGCCCGCTCCGGAACGAACTCCGCGCGCATGGTCTTCAACCCGGTGCTGCGTTTCGACGGGACCGACGACAGCTTGGCGATGGCGACTCCGGCGGCGCTCAACGCGGTGCCCGGCATCACCCTCGCCTGGCACGGGACGCTGAACACCGTCTCCGGGCCGCAGGCACTCTTCTACGCCGCGGACAACGGCAGCGGGATCCGAGTGCTGCTCGGTGCGAATGGCTCGGCGGTCGAGCTCCACGTGACCCGCGTCGACGGCGAGATGGTGGCGGTGATCAGCTTCGCCGGTGCCTTCACCGCCTTCCTGCCGGAACTGGTGATCGCGGTGGTCGATTACGCCGCGGGCATCGCCACGATCTACCTCGACGGGCAGCCGAAGGTTTCCGGCAACCTGACCAGTGCGGGAGCCACCAGCTCCGCCACGAACAGCACCGAGACCCGGATCATGGCGGGCGACGGTGGCAGCAACCCGGCGCGCGGCGAGGTGAACGCCGTCTACCTCTTGGACAAGGTGACACCATTCTCCCAAGTGCCCGCCCTCTACACGACCCTGCTCAATCAAAGCCGCTGACCCATGGCCAACGACAAGAACCCCGTTGAAATTCGCCTTACCTCCACCGCCGATACGAAGGCGATTGAGGAGACGACAAAGAAGATCGAGGCGACCACCGACGCCGCCGAGAAGCTCGCGAATGTAGAGCAGCAGAGCGAGGGTCGCGGGTTTGGCGGCCAACTCGATGCGACCAATGCCCGCGAGGCAGCGGGAGCGGTGAGGGAAGCGGCAGAGGCACAGACCGAGAACACCGCCGCACTGGAAGAGGCGACCGAGGCCGCGGAGGAAGCTTGGAAGCAGCAGGCCGATCTTGATCTCGCTCAGGTGAAGTCGGCGCGCTCTGCTCGCGAGCAGGCGGCAGCGCTTCAGGAGATCCGCAATGCGGGTCGCGCCATCATCGCCCTCCAGCTCGCTGAGCATCTTCGGGGCGCGCTGAACGAGCTTTCGAAGCTCGCGGATGAAGGGTCCGGGGCAGGCGATTCACTGGGACAAGGATTGGCCGCTGCCAAGCCCGCGATCGAGTCGGTGAAGACGGGTATCGATGGCATCACCTCGGGCCTAGGTGCAGCCATCGCGACCGGCAATCCCCTTCTTGGTCTGCTCGCCGGCACCGTCGCGATGGGTGGGAATCTCATCACCACCTACAAGGATATGCGCTTGCAGATCGAGCTGACGGCGCAGGCTCAGGCTCGGGCGAAGCAGGCGGTCGAGGACTTCGCCACCGCGCGCAGGAAGCTTTCCGACCAACTCCGCAAAGAAGCGGAGGAAGATATCTTCGAGCAGCGCGGGATAGAGGCAGCCCGGGCGACACGGGACATTCAGAATCAGAATCAGATTTCCTCCGCCGAGACCGCAGCCGCTCAGGCACAGCGTAATGCTGCGGCGCAGGATGCAGTTCGGCGGAGTGCCGATCCCACGGCCATCGCCAGCGGCGAAGCGGTCCTCCGCCTTAGCGAGGCCTTCAAGAAGCTCGACGAGTCTCTGGCCTTTGCGGAGACCCAAGCAAAGGAGGCCCAAATCGTTGCGGACAAAGCCGCCAATGATGCGAGCAACGCGCGCAATTCGGGCGACAGCTCGATCGAAGAAATACGCGCATTGGAATCCAAGGCCCGCGCAGCCAGTGAGGCTGCCGCCTCTGCTGACAAGGGCGTCGAGACTCTCGCTGCCATCAATGAGCAGAAGAAAGCCGAGCTTACCGCCACGGTTCAAAGCGAGCTTGGAAAATTGGGCGACGCGATCGGCAAGACCGTCACTGACCAGGCGAATGAGACCATCGGGTTTTTGGAGACTGCCGCGCAGGAGCAAGGCGGGAAGCTCTCCGCATCCGCCAAGCGGGTGCTCGATGATCTCTACACCATGGTTCGGGATAGCATCCCGGATGAGGAGCAGGCAGGGCAGCTGAGGAGCCTTCTAGATCAGCTCCGGTCCTCTCAAGAGGGGCGCGATACCGCGATCTTCAATGCCCTATCGGCGATGCGTGACATTGCCACCCAGAACGAAAGACGATTCTCGGAGATCGAGGGTCAGCTGGGCAAGATCAAGCGACTCGCGGCAACTCCACGACAAGACCAGTAGACATGCCCTCAAACATCTGGACCTACAGCGGGGAAGTCGGGAAGCGGCTCGATGGCAACATGAGGCCGTTCGATCCGGTCGGAGCCCAAATCTCCTTCAACGCTCTCGACAGCGACATCTGGAGTTGGAGCGTGGACCTTGCCGACATCGTTCCCGGATCGGAGATCTACCCGGAGAAGGATCAGGTCGTGAGCCTGTTCCGCAATGGGCAGCGGTTCTTCCGCGGGCATGCGCTGATGCCCCGGCAGGATGGCTACCGCATCGGCGTGCAGGTCGTGGGCCCGTGGCATTGGATGAACAAGATCCCGCTCTCCAAAGCCGTGACGCTCGACGCTGCCAGCGGTGGCGGCACCAGCCAGCGGGCATCGATCGGCTTCCCGGCCCAGAGTCTCACAACCTCGCTCGGAACCCTCATCGACCGGATGATCGCCCTCGGCGTGCCAATTCAGAAAGGGACGATCGCCACCACCTTCACAAGCATCCCGCTCACGCTGCGACAAGGTAGCTGTGCCGATGCCTTCGTGCATCTGGCTCGCAAGGTCGGCGACATGAGCATGTGGATCGATTACAGCGGCACGGGGCTCCCGCGGCTCAATATCACACGCCGGAAGGCAGGGCTATCGGTCGGTACCGCTGAGGCCATTACCCTCGACGTTTCGCAGCTTGCTCCACAGTTCAAATGTATCCCCGAGGATGACTGGCGCGTCTCGCTGGTGCGGGTTCCTTACTTCGACCGCGCGCCCAATGGGCTTCGTCGCAACCAGGAGCAGAAGGCTGGAACCCCGGAGCTCGGCCACGAGCTGCTACTTACAGCGAGCGGCGACGAGCTCGATACCTTCCTTCCGGAGGAGAAGCTCGACAGCGTGCAGGTCAAGACGATGGCTTCGAACGCCAACGCCGCGGACATGTTCGCTTTCCTGAATACGGCCGATCCTCTCCTTGCTGACCTCCGGTCCCGTGTCGGCTTCAACTGGTATCGGAACGTAGCCCGGGACGTGTCGGCACAGCATGGAGTAACCACCGGTACCCCTCTGCTGTATCATGATACGAATCCGAGTAGCTTTTCCACACCGGTGAACTTTCCCACGGCCCCGCCGGTGCTGAAGAGAAAGGACGGCACCACGCTCGCCGGCGTCTGGCACATCGTGACCAACGACGCGACGATCCCGGATTGGTTCAAAGAGGAGAATGGCATCACTGTGGAAGAGGTGGACCTCGTGGCTCAGACTTACGTCTCGATCGCGTGGAAGAGCGCTGAGGGGGTGCTGCCTGTTTTCAGCCCGCTTGATGAGTATGCGGCAGCATCGCAGTCGAAACAGGGCCGCCACAACCTCTTTGCGAGCACCTACAACATGATCAGCCATTTCATCCGGCAATCCACGATCCGGGTGAAAGTGTTGAATGCTTCGTATCCAGGGCTCACTACGGTCTACCGGCAGCCCTCCTATACGTTCATCTCGCCGCCGGCTGGATTTGCCCAAGGCATCCTTGAAGCCAGGAACTGGACGCCGCATGTGGGCGCTCTCACGCTGGAGGAAGAGGACTGCGGCGGGCAACGATATCTTGGCCGCGTGATCAACGTAACCGGTGCGGATCCAACTTTTGCCACCATGCGGGCCATGGTGCAGAGCGAGACGCTGGCGCTCGATACCGGCACCACCACGATCGCCTTGGGGCCACCGGCGCGGCTGGAGTTCCCGAACCTCCTCGACCAGCAAAGCACGAACCCGAACAACCAGATCGTCTACTTGTGAGCGACGGACCTTTCCAATGCTGGCGCGATGCCAATGGTGACCTGTGGACTTCTCCCGGCCATGCCGTGGGCATCCACTCTTCCGGCACCGTGATCTTCCAGACTCCGGATGTTGGAGCGTCGGCTATTGCCACGCCTCCTGTGCTTGCGGAAATCAAGCCGCTCGAATCTCCAGCCGGGCAGATCCTTTGCGGCGGGAGCGGTCGCAACTGGAAGATCAGCAATGGGCCCGCGCATCCAGACTTTCCTACGGGCGTGTTTCGTCCAGCTGAACCAGATTTGTGGGATAGCCCCCGCTTCGGCCTCGCAAAGGTCACCCAGGCGGGCGGAACCGTGGAACTCCACGACGGGGTGGACGTGGTCGGATCGATGTCACCGGGCAGCGGCACGGCCGCCGGCGTCGCGAGCGCCGGAACCTTTCCCTCGCAGGGATATGCCTACGACTCTTTCCTCGACCGATGGATCGGCACGGGGGATGCCGACATGCTGATCTATTTCGACACCGGCAATGGCAAGCTCACCGACGACACGGGATTTACCGTGGCGACCCGGGTCGGACCGGGCGCAACTCCAAGTGACCCATCCGGCACCTATGTCTCCGACTCCTACGGGGAATCGACCTACAACGGCGGCCTTCCGTTCATCTACACGGTGACCGTGGCAGGCGCCTCGATGACTGCCACCACGCACGGTGAGGACACCTACAACGGCGGCAGCCCATTCACCTTCGCCGCCGAGTTCGAGGGGAACATCGAGGGGCGCGCGGCTTTCGTCCGTGTGACCGCTGGCACGATGCAAGCGGGGCGCTTCGGGTGGGTAGGGTGGCAAGATTGGACCAGTGATGCGAACGCGGCTTGGAGCCTCGAGATCGACGGCAGCGGGGTGGCCCAGATCAGCGATGGCACCGATGTCGTGGCAGAGCGCGCCGCGGATTCCAGCAAGCTCTACGATGGGTCCGGGCTGTACGTCTCCACTCCTTACGGGGTGGCCACCTATGCGGATGATCCGGGCGACCCGCCTTTCGAGGTCACTGTCACGACGGAGGAGAAGCTCCCCGGCGCTGGCTACGTGTTCGTGGTGCTGACGATCGACTCCGGCTCGAATGAACTGCAGGGGATTTCCGGTCAGCAGTTCGCGGCTGCGCTGCCCCCGAATACCTCCACCGAGAAGACGTTCCCGATCGCCTGGTGCGAGCCCGGCAAGGCACCGGTGCAGATCCAGCAGGGGCCCATTATTTGGAGGGCGTAGCTATCGCCTCATCTTCCCACTTTCTGAGCCTCCCCGTTCACTACGATTAGAGCCATGCTCCAATCCTTCGGGTAGCGACCTATTGCTTCGGCTAGGACCGCTTTGCTTTGAGCGGGAGTAAGGCCCGGGACGGAAGAGCACCTCCACTTATCTAGCGTTTCCCAAGCCTCAGATTGCTCGGTGATCTCTTTCGAGATCCAATACCAATCCCCTGGATGCTCGCGCTCTGCCCCAGCGAGGATTTCATTCCGAACCGCGGACGGCATCAGGCCAGCCCCCCGCTTGAATTCTTGAACGGCAAGATAACCGCCAGCCGCTTCCTCGATCTTCCTTACCGCACTGAACGCGTAGCGCTCCTGTTGAGCCTTCTTAACTATCTCCTGACTCACACTTTGGGGAACTCCGGCAATGCCGCTATTAACGTATGCCTGAAGCTTATCCTCATCGGACATTGGCTCGAGGATTCTATGTTCCGTGTTCTGAGTCACCGATCTTCTAGCGATCTCAAGTGCCTGATCGACCTCAGCCACCGTGACGTTAGCCTCCCGGATTTTAGCCATCAGCTTAGTCGCCCCGTCGTGAAGGCTTAGAGCTTTCTCGACATCCTCGTTTTTGTTGGAGCCAACTAGATCGCCCAGAGTCAGCCGAATTTCGGTGAGGGCCTTTTCGGCCGATTCATCAGGTTTCCCGTCAGCGTCGGGGTCCAATTTCGCTAGGTTGGCATAGAAATCTGCCAAGGCTCGATTGACCTCCAGCTCGGAGGTCTGGCTCTTATCTGAAGGCTGGTCGCTTCGCTTCGACTTCGCCCGATGCTCGATCGTCATGGAGCTCGTTTCAGCACTTTGGTCGGGCTGCTTTTCGTCACAGGAAACTAGCGCGATTACGCTAAGAAGTAGGAGTGTAGATCTCATCGGCGCGTGTTCCTTTCGATGCGGTGGATAATTCTAAGCGCAACTGCCATGGACCATGACCCCACCGAGGAAAGGCAGCCCACTGCGATGCCGACGAAAAGCGCCTTTGTGTCATCTTGCATCACACCCCAGATGCCACCTGCGAGGATGGGAACCCAAGAAAGAGCGAATAGGACAAGGACGATGATCGGCTCATCATCCTGGGGAGGTTTGGCTTTCATACAGGGCCGCCCCTATGCCATTTCCCCGCGGCGCTGGCAAGATCGCTGGTGATGGCGCTGAGGTTGAACGCATCTAGACCGTTGGGCAGGGTGGGGGATTCAATGGTGGCTGTCCAATTCAGCTCCCGTTTTGCAATAGCGGGCAGAGACCCCAAGGGGCTATCTAGCTGCCCATGCACGTCGACCCTGCAATCCCGTTCAACCCTCCGCGGGCTCCCGGCTGGTATTGGTGGCGCCAGCACGATCAAAACCCGTGGGAGGCGCTGCAGGTGCGCGCTGATCATCACAAGGGTGGCGAGCTCTACGTCAGCACGGACGATGTTATCGCCTATCAGTGCGACGGCGACCCTGAGCACGAGTGGTATGGGATATGGCACGCTGAGCCGATCAAGGCACCGCCGATGTGAACAATAGGAGTGGTGAGTGATCGGCAGCGACGTGGGCTTAACGAAAATGGGGATGAAATGGCTCGAAGAGCGGTTGCGTCGGCTCTTCGAGGCGACGACGCTTTTGCATGGACGGTGCCTGGGACAAAGAAGCTGATGCTACCCTGCGGGCCGTCGAGAGCACGGCGGACATGAAGCGTTACGAGGAAGCTTGGGACGCAGTCGATCACTTGCATCCTGACCTCCGCACCCATCCCCGAGCCCTTCAAGTCCGTCTGCGATGCTGCGCGGGACTTTGCAGGTGGGAGGTGGGGGAAGAGTTGGCGTCGCTTTTGGCGGAGGGCGATCTAATTAGCCGCATGTGCGCTGCTGGCTTCTATCACTGTCTCGCGGTAGCCCACCTACAGGATGGAGATCGGCTGGAGGCACGAATGGCAGCAGGTAAAGCGGTCGCCGCATGGCAGCTATCGAGAGCTGCTATGCTTGAAGACAACCGGTTGGCGGGGCTTTTTTAGCCGGTAATCCATGCAGTCGGAACATGGGTCGGCGTGTAGATTCTCGCGTTCGGCGATCTTGACCGAGCGCGCGAAGGACTTTGACTACGAGGTGACCCTTCACCTATGAACCACCCCTCCCTAGATTCCCTATTCGCTGCCGCTGAGGCCGCGCTCGATGCCGCCGACGAAGGCGACCTCGATGTCTTCCAAGACCGGGACGGATACCGCCTGATCGTATCCGTGGCACGCGTGCAGTCTCCTTCCGATTACGAGCCATTGAAGTTGGTGGCCTTTCCACTTCCCCCCACCGACCCCGAAGACGTCGCAGAAGCTTGATCTCCTCCACGGTTCCGTGCTACAGGCCAGAACCATGGATTGCCCTCCTCCCTTGTCGGCGTTCGAGAAGTGTTTCGTCACCGCTGCTTTTTTCACCGCTGGCGCCGCCATTGTGGCCGCTGCCCTCCAGCTCGCTGGATATTGGCCATAGAAGGGACTATTTCACGCGAACCCAAGCAGCGACAACCCCTTCAGGTCCTTCTACAAGGCGGTGGTTAAACAGGCAGGAGGGCCCGGGGGTGCAACCGCGTAGACTTCGGAAGGTGCGCGCCCATTGATTTCGACTCCAGGAGGGCACAGCCGCAGCAGGCACCCAGTCGCCGACCTCGCAGTCGTCGCGAGACTGCCTGTGCACGCCCAAATCACGGTTATGAGCCACACTAATAGAACCGTTAGGAAATCCGAATGTTGCAGGATTACGGACAAAAAAGAACCCTGCGGAGTGTGCCGCAGGGTCCTGCCGAACCAAATTCCCCCCGGATGTAAGGTTCGGTGATATCAGGAGACACGAACCGTTAGATAAGGTCAACAAAAACCCGCCCTCTGCTGGGTAGCGGGGCGGGTTTTCGGCCGAGGGACCGGCAGGGCATGTCGGGGGGGGAACGGCGAGGAGGATGGGCTACCCCGGCGTCAGCGCTATTACGTGATCGCGTGGAATGATCACTCCTACACCACGGTGTCGACCTGCTCGATCATGCGATCGTAGGGGTCGAAGCACGGCCTTGGTTGGTCGAAGCGGCGAGAGGTGATCTCGACATCCCGCATCATCGGGTAGCGGTAGAAGTGAAATTCTGAGAGTTCTTCGATCCATCCGCCGAGGACAAACGCTCCGTACCGGGGCCCTTTGCATAGGACATGCGGCTCCATGGTGAACCGCTCGCCTTTGTGAAGAAACGTGATGATCCTGCGTCCACGAATGGCGGAGCGCAGCTCGTCCAGTGTCGCGTATGAAGGTGTCATAGCAGCGGCAGGCTTAAAACCCGTCCGCAGATAGGGCAAGAGAACATGCATAGGAGATCCGCGTAGTGTGCGGGCCGGCGGCCTCCCCGCCACCGGCCCGCGTTCCAGCGGGTGCCAGAAAGAGGAGGCCGGGCCCGCCCCCGCGGACCCGGCGATGCCCTATCAGCTGATGCTCTCAGCGCCTAGCAGATTGCAAGAGAACGGTGCCTGTCGTCAAGACCACGGGAGGGGAAACGCGGGCCGACCCTCCCGGTGGTCGACCCGCTCCGGAGCAACCGGGCACTATACCGCTGCCCCTTCCGAAAAGTAAGGGCTTGGGTTCCAGTCCTGCCGGGAAATCCGCGGGGCTTTTAAGCCCACAATTCCGTTAGACTAGCGCAAAATTGCCTTGAGCAGCCCCACCGCTAATAGGGAATCTACGCACGTCACGAGCGACTGCCGGGCCGGACGGGGGACAAACTATGAGGGTGAAGCTCCTTCGTCCGGCCCTACCTCAGGTGCAGCCTCGCGGCGGCGCAAGGTGATGTCGACGATCACGTTGCCGAAGCCCTCGTCTTCAAGATGGGCCTCCGGGGATCCGGTGGCGAGGAGGTAGTCGCGGGCGGCATGCAGCAACCTTCCCCGGCAATGGTTTTCGTGGTCTAGTTCGATCGAAGTGCGTGTTCTCATGTAGGTGGGACTCCACCCTCCTAGATCCATTCAATGAAACGAGAGCAGCGGCCACTTACCTCGCCCTAAGCAGGGCGCTTAAGTCAATTGACCCGCTTCCACCCCTGCCGCCCGCAAAGCACCTTTGGACTGCAAATTGTCATCAACCTGGTAGCGCCCGGCAGGACCATGTAGTCGCCCTGCATCCCGCTTGGCCTTCGATTCGCGGTCAAGATGGGAGTGCGGACCGGGGGAGCTCACCTCGAGACGTACCACACACTGCGAGGAATTCCCCGGCCCGCGGCTGCAGGGTAGCACGGGGGGCGAAAGCGCCAACTTCGGTTGTGGGACGGCTGCAAACGACGTCCTAACAAAATTCGTTCTACTTACTTGACGCACCCGGATCTTGGGTGCACTATCCACCTAGATGCACGACGACATCGATCTATTCCAATTTACCGAGATGTTCCCGACGGAGCAGTCCTGCATCGACTTCTTGGAAGCGGCTCGTTTCCGTGGTGGCTCGGTGCAATCTCCCTTTACAGGCGGCGAGTGCTATCGAGTGACAACCCGCCCAGGCACATTCAAATGCAAGGAAACTCGTCAAACCTTTAGCGTCCGGCACGGAACTATCTTCGAAGACTCGCGGCTCAAGTTGCGAAAATGGTTCTTTGCGATCTTTCTGATCCACTCGATGAGAGGAGACATCACTAGCGTACAGATCGCCAAGGCGATCGGTGTCACGCAGAAGACAGCTTGGTTTATGATCCAGCGAGTGCGCTCTGCAGTCGAGCATCGCAGCTTTTCACTGCCTACCGCTGTGGGCTGTCGGCAAGCGAAAACTCGCTCCAAACGCTAACCTTGCCGTATGAGTTCAAATTTCTCCAAGCTGGCTCCAATCTTTCGTGGCCCCTTCCTGAGGAAGGTGGCCAATGGAGCCCATATGCCTGAGCTTGCTGAACGGCTGCGTAGCTGCGGACTTGATCACTTGATGATCCTTCCACTCTGGGAAATTTTCGAGGAGGCTCATAAAGTCTTGGTCCAATATTATCGCTGTGAGTATATCTTCAAAAACATTCTTACGCATAACTGGTTCGAGTCTGAGCACGCGGTGGAGAATACATACATTACGGAGGAATTCAGGATTGGAAGGAGCCGCGTGGATCTCGCGGTTTTCGCAAATGCCTCGTTTGCCTTCGAGATCAAGACCGACTATGATTCCATGGCCCGAATCGGGACTCAGACTGAAGATTATCTTAAGGTTTTTGACTATGTTTATGTAGTCACCTCGCTAAAACTCCGCGACACTGCCGCCAAGGCAATTCCTAAGAGCGTGGGGATGCTGACGATTAATAGTTTCGGGACTCTTGAGGCCTTCCGGGAATCGGAATCACATGGGAAGTTCCTCGACCTCAAAGTCTTTCAAGGTTGCCTTCGGCAGGGAGAGATGGTGGCCATGATCGAGCAATCTACCGGACAAAAAGTCGACGTTCCGAATTCGAAGATATTTACGGAGTGCAGGAAGCGGTTTAAGCAGATGTTGCCGTTCGAGGTCCAAAAGTTGTTTGTCGACCAATTGCGCCAGCGGAGATATCCGGTCGCTAATCTGAAACTTTTGAAGGATGCTCCGCCTTCGTTGAAACACGCATCTCTTACGCTCACTGGAACCGCACAAGAAATTGAACGTTTAAGGATAAATCTAACCAAAGTCTGGCCAAGACCTGACGCCAAAAATCATGCCCACATACTTCCCCTTCCTTCGCGGGAAACAGAACGAGCTCATCGCTGTCCGTGAATTGTCAGGGCGAATCGCCGATAGCTCGGCAGTTCGTCCCATTATCGAACCCGTTAATGGCAACGCCACTACAATCGGGGCTCTAAACGAGTTCTACCGACAAGGTATGCAGTTCGGTTTGATCGTAAATCCCTCGCATGGGGAATTTGCCGGCAACGAAGCCAGGCTTCTTTCCGACGTCATCAAGCCTACTGTGCTGGATTACGACAACTTTTTCCCGATTTTGCAGGTCGACCGCAATACGAGCCTTGCCCAGGTGGAATGGTTCAAGAAGCAGTTCCCTCAGGAGTGGAAGGCGGTCATCTATAGAGCAATGCCGGAAGTGCCCAGAGTGTTGGACTGGGTCACAACAGACGCGCGGATCTATCACCATATCTTTTTGGACGGGAGGGTGTCAGGAGAATACGTCACCCAAGTCCCCGCCGCACGCCGCGTAATGATCAGGGATAATTTCAATAAGCAGGAGCGCAATAAGGACTATGAGCTAGTTGAGCACTTCACAGACATGAACACCCTCGTAGGCAATCCCGAGGGTGTGGGTTGGGGAGACTTTTCCATAGTTGGAAGCAAATTTTCGGAAGGTGGGGGCCAAGCTTATGCGGTTGCCATCCACCACGTCCACCAATCGCAAAATGGCGATCATCTTGATGTTAGCCACGCAATCTCAGATCGGCAGGACACCGATGAGGACACTCCCGGCAAAGTGATCGAGGCGGTCAACAACCTGCTCTCCCGCGTGGAGAATCTCTACCCCAATGACACCAGTGCTTGCCGTGAGTATCAGAAGATGTCTCGCACGGGCGTTTCGCGCGGGCTTGGCTACCTTAAACGTCTGGCCATTCGGCATCACCTTGAAATCTTTCTTCCTCAATGAGCGAGGATACCAACGCGTTCAATCGGCTGCCAGGATTCAAGGAGATGTTGGCACGGATTTCCCAAGTGCCAGCATCTGACGCTGGAGAACACGAGCAATTCGATGTGGTGCAGCGTGTGAGAGACGAAAGCAATGGCATCGTC
Organism: Luteolibacter rhizosphaerae; assembly: GCF_025950095.1. NCBI lineage: Bacteria > Pseudomonadati > Verrucomicrobiota > Verrucomicrobiia > Verrucomicrobiales > Verrucomicrobiaceae > Neoluteolibacter > Neoluteolibacter rhizosphaerae. The sequence goes on from NZ_JAPDDR010000004.1 coordinate 212,255, forward strand.
TACAAGCTGATGAGCGATCATCGGTTGACTCCCGCCGAGGTACGCAAGGCCCTCGCAAATGCATTTCGGAAGACTGACATCTGGCCGGATGACGAATCGGAGATCGAGATTCGTGTGTGAATGCGCGGCTTTTCCTTTTCCCTTCCTCTCCGGAGCCAAGGAGATACCGGGGCAGCCCCCCGGGGTTTTCTATTTCCCCATCTCCCGCGCCACCCTCAGAACCGCTAGCACCACAGAGCGCCATGGGCCATGTGGTAGGCATTGAGCGGCTTGGGCACCTCGATGCGGACCTCGACCGGCCGGGCCTCCTTGTCCTCCCCGTTCCAGTCCCACTCGTGGCGCATGAAGTTCACCAGCATCTCGCGCGCGCTCCGCTCGAACTCGGTGGCCGGGGCCTGCCCGTTGTACGCTGAAGGGCGCAGCTCGACCACCATATCGAGCGCGAAGTCATCGCGGATGCCGACCTTGAAGTAGTGCCTAGGGTTCATGGGAGTGAACGCCCGGATCGCTAAGCCCATTTTACGAGACGTCAAGAAACGCTGTCAATTGAATACCTACATTTCTGTAGTAAAAAACCCTCTAGCCAAGTAATCGACGGTACGTATTCGTGTAGTGGTCAAGCTTCCCCCCGCTTGATACACCTCCCCCCAGCGAGCCCCGTGCTCGATCCCGCTGCTCCACCGGGGGCAGCGGGATCACCCAAACAAAACCTCCCATGTATACTACCCAAAAGCTCGAAGAGGAGATCGCTCGCGATCTTGATGCCCTATCCGGCGAGGGTGCCGCTAAAATTTGCAACATCCTAAGGGGCCTCCTGACCTGCCTCCACGACTTGAACACGCGGCTCAGTGTAATAGAAAAGGGCCGAAGCGAGGGAGATGTGTCACCTGCTGATGGGCTGCCGCGGTAAATCCCGCGCCACACCCTCGAGGATCCGGCCCTGTGCCTCGACGAAGGATCGCTCGGTGGAAAATGCCTCGCGCGAGTCGTGGTCTGGCTTAGAAGTCTATGATGGAGATCGTTTTCCGAACCTACGAGACCGCCACAGAAGTCGAAGCCGCCCTGCTCAAAGCAGCCGAAGCATTCCTCGAAGAGTCGGAGCAGGCCGAGGCGGGCCTTGAAACTCAGCTCGAGTCCGGCTCCGCCCTCATCATCACGGTGACACGATGCCAGAAGGATGGTCACGCTGGAGCGAAAAGCGCCGAGGCCCCGGAGGCACCGTAGGAATTGTTTTCTCCGTGGCTCATGGCTTCTCAAGTTCCCGAGCCACTCCCTCCAAGATCAGCCCTTGGGCCTTGATCGCCTCGGTCTGCCTCCCGCTTCTCTCGTAAGGTGCAGAGAAGACCGCCGCGGAGTTCGACACGCGACGGCCTTCCGAGGCGTGGGAGCGGGATGCCGGCTTCTAGACCAATTCGATAATTCCAAATCCAGGCGTAACACGCCATGGTAGGCGAGCCCGCGGTCCGCTTGGCTCATGCGGTAATTTCAGCTTTCACCTGAGCCTGCTGGTTCCCTACACGTTTACGTTCGGCAATGAAAAAGCTCGAACGATACTAGGGTCTTCTGTCCAGCGTGGTGGGGATGCCTACCCTAACCCGCTATCCCCTCTTCCAGATGATCTGGTCTATTCCCGCCGTCAGAGTGGCGGAGCAGTATGGTATCTCCAGCAATGCCCTGGGCAAGATCTGTGAGGCAATGGACATCCCGACTCCGCCGAGAGGTTATTGGGCGAAGGTCCAAGCCGGGCATCAGCCAGAAAAAGGAAGTCTTCCACTTGAAGGCGTGGGAACCGTTTTGAGCTGGAAGATCGACACGGTTGCAAGTTCCAACCTGAGAGAGGCAGCACGGAAGCGCGCACTCCAACGCTCGGCCGAAGCGAATCTTGATCAGCCTCCTTTGAAGACAAGCCTGGAACGTCTGCACCCCTTGATTGTCTCCACGAGAATCGAGTTTCGGCAGAGCCTGCTCGGGTGGAAGCGGCGAAGCAGGGATTCTCGGCGGTGGATAGATCTTCGTGTATCCAAACAGCAGTTAGATCGGGGCCTACTGTTCTTGGAGAATCTGGTCAGGACCGCGGAGGCGCGTGGTATTTGCTTTCGATGCAAAGCCGATTTGCCGCCCTTCGATAGGAGCACCAACTGGTGCTACCGCTGTTTCTTTCATGTGGACGGAATCTCTTTCAATTTCCGCTTGAAGGAGATAGGTGCGCGGCGCTTTCAGCTCTCGGTCTCGGATAGCCATGACGTGGAAATCTTCACTTGGCGCGACGCAAGAGGCGCACCGATTGAGGAAAGAATCCCCGGCATCGTGCATCGCGTTTGCGAAGAGATATCCTCGCGAATCGCCAAAAGGCCGAGGCCAGAAGAGCCAGTCGAACGTGAAGCGCGGCTACGAGCTGAGCGGGAACGACTAGCAGAGCGGGAGCGAGTGGCAGGGGAAAGACAAGAGGCTGAGAAACAACTCAAATTGCGCGAAGCTGCCAGAGCGGCTGCAGAAAATACCTTGCTTGAGAATGCACGAGCTTCTCAGCGGGCGGCGCAACTCGAAGTATACCTAGAGCGTGTGGAGAGGCACCATGATATCGCCGCCTTCCCAGAGGCCCGCCTCTGGTTGGAGTGGGGAAGAGAGCGATTGAGAGCTCTCAGGGCCGTGGAGAAGGAGCCTTGGAGAGATGGAGGATTCGTCTACTTTCTTCAGCAACTGAAGGAACCCTGATCGCAGCAGCAGTGGCTCCCACAAAGGGATTAGACCTAGGTTACCGCCATGAGTGAGAGAAGGGTGGAGTGATCCTGAAATGTTCCAAAAACCGGGGTGTGCTGATACCGGGCAGGAAAGGGCAAACCCCGTAAATAAAAGGGTGGGAAGATCCCGGACTTTCCCGGCGTGTATGTGCGGTAGATTCGAGTCCGGCCGGTGGCACTTTCAGATAGGCCTTGCGGAGGCCTATTCTGCCCGCCGGGGAGCGCCCGGTTAGAAAAATCGCGGGTCCTTGGGGGCTAGGGCCCAACAGCCTCTTGACAGAGGGCATGCGCTTGTTCATTCCCGCTCCATGGCCAAGAAGCAAACTCCCATCAAAGATCGTTACTCCAAGACCCAGATCCTCGACCAGATCGCCGCAGAGACCGGCCTCGCCCGCAAGCAAGTGGCCGGCGTGCTCGACAGCCTGAACGGCATCATCGGCGGTCACCTCGACAAGCGCGGTGTGGGTGAGTTCGTGCTCCCCGGCCTGCTGAAGATCTCCACCGTCAAGAAGCCGGCCGTGAAGGCTCGCAAGGGCATCAACCCCTTCACCAAGGAAGAAGTCACCTTCAAGGCCAAGCCGGCCAGCGTCGCCGTCAAGGTTCGCCCGCTGAAGGCCCTCAAGGACATGGCTCTCTGATCGGATTCAGTTTTCCCGAAGCCCCGGCCAAGCTTGCTTGGCCGGGGTTTTCGCTTTTCGGGCCGACGCCTCGAAAACCTCTCCGATCGTGGAGAAATGTGGAATGGCTCAGCCAAGGGTTGGGAAGTGCGCGGGAAGTCTGGAACAATCCCGGGCGAGGTGGCGGGACCGATTCCAGAATATAGGAAACAGCGAGCGCTTCGGGCTCTCGCATGGCCTTTGGCTGCACTGGTCTCCACGGCAGTCGCCTTGGGGCAGCCACTTCCTCTGAAGTCTCTTTGGGAGCGCTCGGTAAGCGGTGGGATCTCAAGCGAACCCATTCAAGTGGCCGGAACGATCTTGGCCGCGGATCCAGCCGGCGGGCGCTTGGCGATGGCGGATGATTCCGGTGGGTTCATCTTGGAACTCCGGCTTCCCCCGGAAGCTTGGCCTCGGATCGAAGTGGGGAAGACGGTCGCATTCGGGTTCCCTCCCAACCGCTTCGTGCGCCGCGGCTGCGAAATCGACTGTGGCGGCGGTTACCTGATCGAGATCGACGGCCGACATCCGCCGGTCGGGCGTCGCGGCTCCCTGTATCTCCCGAAGGGCAGGCATCCTCTTCTCGTGGAGTGGTTCAACGGGCAGGCGACTTCTCTCCTCCAGCTTGGTGTCGAGGGCCCGGGCGGAAGCCATCCGATCATCCCGGAGACTTGGCTCTCACCTCTGAATGGGAACGGGCCGGGTCTGAACTACGAGCGCTTCCGGGTCCGCGAGATCAGCTCTCTCGATGAGATCCCGGTCGAAGGCAAGGGCGAGAAGAGGGGAGTTGCCGCGAAGATCGACACTACCTGGGCGGAAGGCCTGGAGAATGTTGCCCTACGATTCTCAGGGATGATCGAGGTTCCTGCCGACGGGGTTTATGCCTTCCACCTCGGCTGCGACGATGGAGCTCGGCTGAAGGTCGGGGATGCCTCGCCGTCCTTGGAAGTTCTACCTGACCTCGAGCCTGTTTCTGATTCCGACTGGGAGTCGCTTGAAGGGAATGTCGCTTATGCGGCATTGGAAGGAGGCCATCTCCGCATCGAGCTAATGGCGGATCAGAAGCGCGCGGAGCTGATGGTGCTGAATCCCGCCGGGCTGGACCCATGGACCCTACCGGGTCGGCGGATCAGGGGCACGGGCATGGCCTACGAGGGCGGCGTCTGCGTGCTCTCGGCGGCGCAGCTGGCCTTCACCTCGCCCGGTGTCGATCCGGGGCGGCAGCTCACCTTGGCAGCGCAAGTCCGCGCCCTGCAGCCGGAGGATGCGCGTAAGGCGCATCCGGTGCTGCTCCAAGGCGTGGTCACGATGGCGAACTATCGCTCGATGGTGCTTCAGGACGATAGCGGCGGCATCTTCGTTCTCGCGGATTCGACTCCGCTGGATCCGGTCCCCGAGCCCGGTGAGTGGTGGGTCGTGGAGGGGATCACCACCTCCGGGGATTTCTCGCCTATCGTCGTGGCGCAGCAGTGCCGTTTCTTGCGCCCCGGTGCCTTGCCCCCTCCGCGTCGTCCGAGCTGGGAGGAGATTCTCAATGGCAGGCTCGATGCCGAGCAGGTGGAGATCGAAGGCATCGTGATCGGCTTGGGCTCGAACCAGTCCGAGCTGCTCACGCGCGATGGCACGGTCGTGATCCAGAGCAATACCTTCTACCCGCTGCCTGCCGAATTCCGTCTCGGCACGGCCGGTGTCTTGGCGGGTGCCCGGGTAAAGCTCCGCGGTGTCTTCGCCACCAGTTGGAATAGCCAGCTCGGCAGATTGCAGCCCGGGGTTTTCTCCTTGGGGAATGCCAGCCTTTCCGTCGTCGAGTTGGCTCCCCGGGATCCGGACGAGGTGCCCCTGATGACGATCCCCGACCTGTGGAAGTTCGCTTCGAAGTCGACCGCTTTGAACCGCGTGCGGCTCCGAGGGCAGATGATGGCACGCACCGCCGATACGCTGCTCCTTTCCGCTGGGCAACGCGGCCTGCGGCTGGCCTGCAGCTCCGCGCAGGGTGCCGTGCCGGGCGATGAGGTTGAAGTCATCGGCTTCGCCCGCACCGGGCCCATCTCTCCCGTGATCGTTCATCCTGAACTACGGATCCTGAGGCACGCGGCCCTCCCATCACCGGCGGTTTTGTTACCGTCGCAGCTCCCGGACCCATCGCGCGATGGTACTTTGATCCGGATCGATGGGCGCGTGATCAGCGATACGATCCAAAGCGATGAGCGGAGGCTGGAGCTGGATTCCGGCTCACTGCGCTTCATTGCCTCCGGCCCTGCGGGCGGGCAGGGAGAAAAGCCTTTGCCGCGCGATTCCAAGATCAGCGTGGACGGGGTTTACTTCGCCGTGAGCTCCGATCCCTTGGCCCGTGGGCCCGGGGAATTCGAGATCCGGATGGCCGATGCCCAAGCCGTAAAGCTCATCTCCCAGCCATCCTGGTGGAGTACCCGTCGTTTGCTCTTGCTGGTGGCATTCCTCTTCGGCGGGCTGGCTCTCCTAATGGGGTGGACCGCCGTTCTCCAGCGGCTGGTTCGTCGTCGGACCTCTCAGCTCGCGGTGGAAATCGCGCATAAGGAGCGTGCGGAGGCGGAGAGGTCGCTCGAACAGGAGCGCGCACGCGTGGCCCGTGATCTCCACGACGAACTCGGCGCGGGGCTCACGGAGATCGGGCTGCTCGGGTCGCTGATGGGCAACCCGGCGATTCCCAGCACCACGAAGTCGGGCTATGTCGGCACGCTCGGCGATGTCTCCCGCTCCTTGGTATCCTCACTGGATGAAATCGTTTGGGCGATCAATCCGGACTACGATACCGTGGATGATTTGGGCAGCTACCTCTGGCTACAGGCCCAACGCTTGCTGAATCCCGCCGGGATCGAATGCAGTCCCTTGGGGCCGTTGGAGATTCCCAGCGGCCATCTCGGCTCGCGCTCCCGGCATTCCCTCCTGCTGGCCTTCAAGGAGGCCTTGAATAACGTGATCAAGCACTCCGGTGCCAGCCGCGTGGATCTCTCGATCCGGGTGGAGCAGGAGAATGTCGTGGTGAACATCGCGGACAATGGCGAGGGCATCCACGCCAATGAAACAAGGCTCCCCGGTAGCCAAGGTATCACTGGCATGCACGAGCGGATGCGCGAGCTTGATGGTGAGTGCGAGATTCTGCCTGGTCTCGATGGCGGGACCGTCGTCCGCCTGACCCTTCCCCTTAGATCCCCATGAAGGAATCGAAAATCCCCATAGCCGTGGTCGAGGACAACTACACCACGCGCGATGCCCTGAAAACGATCATCGACCTCGATCCAGAGTTCGAATGCGTGGGAACCTGCGCCACCGGCGAGGAGGCCCTGAAGCTTTTGCCGAAGGTCTCGCCCGAGATCGTGTTGATGGACATCCAGCTTCCCGGCATGTCCGGCATCGATTGCGTGCGGCGTCTGCGTGAAGCCTTGCCCGATGTGTTGATCGTGATGGTCACGGTTTACGAGGATCCGGTGCGCATCTTCAGCGCGCTCCGCGCCGGGGCGAATGGCTATCTGCTCAAGCGCTCGACGCCGGAGGAGATCCTCTCCGCGATTCGCGAGGTTCGGCGCGGCGGCGGAGCGATGAGCGGCGGCGTGGCGATGAAGGTGATCCAGTACTTCAGCGGCCAAGAGAAGCAGAGCCAAGAGCTCGATTCCCTGTCCCGCCGCGAGTCCGAGGTGCTCGAGCTGCTCTCCTGTGGCTTGGGGAACAAGGAGATCGCGGACCGGCTCGGCGTCTCCACGGAGGCGGTGCGCTGGCACCTGCGGAGCATCTATACCAAGCTCCACGTGCACAATCGCACGGAGGCCGCCATGAAGTTCCGGGGCAATTTGTGAGGGCGGGCCTTTCTCTCCGCTTGGAGAGGTAGGCGGGGAGAGACCGGGGCCTAGGCTCGGGATGGATCGGGGACCAATCCCGACCGCCCTTTGGAATGGATTTGCGATTCAATACCTCGAAGTGCGCCCGAACCGGCATCCTCTCTCTTGCTAGCCTCCTGGGCCTCGTGGGCCAAGCGCTCGCCAGTGGTCCGGACATCGTCAATATCATCAATTTCATCCGCGGCGTGGAGCCGCGCGGCCCGGTCGATCTCGTCGAGCCGGTCGAGAGACAACTCGAGCTGGGACGCAAGCACCGTCTGCCGACCACATGGCTGATTCAGTATGACGCCCTCATCCGCCCGGAGTTCACAGAGCTCCTGAAGCGGAAGATGGGGCCGAATGACGAGATCGGCGCATGGATCGAAGTGGTCCAACCGCAGGTGGAAGCCGCGGGACTGAAGTGGCGCGGCCGCTATCCTTGGGATTGGCATGTGAATGTCGGCTTCACCCACGGCTACGAAGTCGAGGAGCGGAAGAAGCTCATGGACGTCTACATGGCGAAGTTCAAGGAGGTCTTCGGCAAATATCCGAAGTCTGCCGGCTGCTGGATCATTGATGCTCCGACGCTCAACTACCTGCACGATCGCTATGGCGTTGAGACGGCCTGCAATTGCAAGGACCAGAGCGGCACCGATGGCTACACGCTCTGGGGCGGTTACTGGAATCAAGCCTACTACCCCAGCCGTCTGAATGCCTTCATGCCGGCGCAGACGGCGGAGCGTCAACTCAACGTGCCGGTCTTCCGCATGCTGGGCAGTGATCCGGTGCATCAATACGACCAAGGTATTGGCGGATCATGGCAAGGTGTCGTCACGCTGGAGCCGGTCTATCGTCCCGGCGGTGGTGAAGAACGCTGGGTGGATTGGTTCTTCGACACCAACTTCAATCAGCCCAGCCTCGCCTTCTCCTACATGCAGGCGGGCCAGGAGAACTCCTTCGGTTGGCGCGACATGTCGGCGGGTCTCATCGACCAGTATGCAAAGCTCGCGGAGCTGAAGAGGCGGGGAAAGATCCGCGTGGAAACTCTCCAAGCGTCGGGAAAGTGGTTCCGGGAGAACTTCAAGACCACCCCGGCGAGCGCGGTGGTCGCACTGAATGACTCGAAGGGTGAGGGCAAGCGCAGTGTCTGGTATGAAAGCCGGTTCTACCGCGTGAACCTTTATTGGGAAGGGGATCAGTGGCGCATCCGTGATCTCCATGTCTTCAATCAGGACTACCCGGAACGCTACTTGGAGGACTGTGAAACCACCGCAGTGGCGACTTACGACACCCTGCCCGTCATGGACGGTTTCCACTGGAGCAAGCCGGGGGATATCGCCGGTATCCGCGGCGTCGTTCATTCTTCGGGAGCGTCTCAGGCTTTGACAATCACCGGTCTGCCGGACGTTAAGGAAGATGGGGCCGATTCCTTGGTCGCGACCTGTAAGCTGGCCGCAGGTGGCGAGCTCCAGATCCGCTTCGATCCGACCCGGCTCGCACTGAAGGTGACGGGCGACTCCGCGCCTGCCGATTGGGGCATGGAGCTCGCTTGGGCGGAGAGCAAGTCCACCTCGGTTGCCGAGCTGAGCAAGCATGCGATCGGCTATCGCCACTCGGATTTCGCCTACTCCCTGTCCTGCGGCTCCAGCGAGGTCACCCGGGTGACCGGTGAGAACAAGATCCTGATCAAGGACGACAACGGATCGGTGATCTTCAGTTTCGGCCCGGACAAGGCCACCTCGCTCCGCGGGGACGGTAAGCCCGGGACGAGCGCACAGCCTGTTAGAGCGCTGTGCGAAGCCGCACCTCCAAGCACCCGGGCCCCGGGCGAATAGCCTTCCCTCTCCCTATTTCCCGCTCCGCCCGCACGATGTGAGGAAGGAGCGGGGAGTTCAAAAAAGAAACCCCAGACCCATGAAACCAAAACTCATACCCCTCCTTGCCCTGGCTGCCTTCGCTCCCTTGGCGAACGCTTCCATCTTCATTCAGGAACTCTTCGATGATATCTCGACCTCGGACGTTTCCCTCAACGGTGCAGGTGATACCGCGACGAGCCTCGGCTTGTCCGGGACTTGGCTGACCAACGGCAGCACCGGCATCTTCACCGCGAACAACTTCAATGTGAATGGAACGACGCTCCCGGGGCTTCCTGCCAGCGATCTAGCGAACGGTGGTATCTGGAACAACACGGGCGGCTGGAACACGAGCATCTACGCGACCCGTCCCCTCGCCACCCCGATCAACTTCGGCGTGGACCGCACGATCTTCTTCAGCGTCCGTCTGAACAACCCTGGCGACACCTCGATGGGCGTCGGCTTGGCAGCGGGCGATGGTCCCACCTCTGAGTTCGTGGGCGCCGGCTTCACTTGGAACAATGCGATTCCCATCGGATCCTCCTCCAACATCGCGGGGAACTCTTCCTACATTTCCCACGGCATTCTGGATGGCGCGGTGAGCAGCGGTGTCTATGGCATCCGTGTCTTCGAGGCACAGAACAGCGTTAATACCTACGGCCTGCTGGTAGGACGCATTACCATCAATACCACCGGCAACGATGTGATCCAGGTCAAGCGTTATCCGCAGAATGCAACCATCGACAATGATCTGGGCGCAATCGTGTGGAGTGCCACGAGTACGGTGGATTCCTCCATGTTAGCATCGCGCCTTTTGCTGTGGATCAACGGGCAGGGCGGGGGAGAGCTGGATGCGATCCGCTTTGGCGATACTTGGACCGATGTCACCGGTGTGACCTTAGCCGGAAACGATCAACCTGCTCTTTCGGGAGCGAGCGTGGGCAGCGTCACGGGCACCGGCGCTCAGGCGGGCGTCAATCTCTTCACCAGCGCGGCAAACGTGAGCCTCCACTGGGATACGGTCGACCAAGGCACGGGTACATGGGCTCAGTCGAACTCGCTCGGAAATCGCCCGATCGGGCCGATCAGCGCCAGCATCTCCGGGCTCACGCCTGACACCCTCTACTTCTACCGCTTCCATGCGGTGAACACCTCGCCCGAGCCGGACTTGGAAGCATGGAGCGAAGGCGGCACCTCCTTCGTTACCGCGCTTACCGGCCTCGCGGTGGAGGATCTCGAAGCCTTCGGGGTTTCACCTTTCGAGGTGGATCTTATCTGGACTGATAGTTTCAACACGGAGACCGGCTTCACGATCCAACGTTCTCCGGCTGGCGCCGGGACTTGGACTACCGTGGGCACTGCTCCGGCCGGTGCGGGCTTCTTCACCGACAAGCATTCCGGCCTGAGCGCGGAGACCTCGTATGACTATCGCATCATCGCCACGAGCCCCGCGGGAAACTCGGATTCTTCGAATGTCTCCAGCACGACGACGCTGGAGAGCACGCCTCTGGAGACCAAGCTGCTGATCAACTTTGACGGCTCGCTGGATGGGACGATCTACACTTTGGGAAATGGCGAAGTCGATAGCACCAGCTCGTTCAAGGCGAATGGTGCTCCGACAGTGAACGGCGGCATCGCGGTCCTGAATCCCGGGAATGAAAACGGTGTCGATGGCTTCGATCTGGATCCTGCCACCTTGGGCAACCTGACCACTCAGAACTGGGTGGCGGAAGCGGTGGTGACTTACCAGTCCAGCGGAGATACTGAAACCACCCCGGTGGTGATGGACGTCCAAGGTGACTGCAATATCCGCCTGCGCGATGAACTCGATGCCAATGCGCTGCAGATGTTCTACTGGGACGGTAGTACCGCGCATCAGGAATACACCGCTCTGCCGCCGAGCGGCGTGCGGGTGCACCTCGCTTTCGCATGGGATGCAGGCACCACCACCCTCACCGGATATGTGAACGGTGTGCCCTTCGGGTCGGCCAATGGTGCCTCCTTCGCCACTCCGGACCTGAGCAACCTGAGTTTCGGCTACTTCGGCCGCACGGGATTTGAGGGCCGGGGGATCGATGGCACGCTCGATGCCGTGGCCTTCCAAGCTGGAACCGCGACCTTCAATCCAGAGTCGGGCTTCCTGATCCTGCCGGAGATCCAGAGCTTCTCCGCTTGGATCGGGGGATTCCCGGTCGGCGCTCTGAGCGGCTTCGACGACGACGCGGACGGCGACGGACTGGCCAACGGAGTGGAAGCATTCCTTGGTACCAATCCGAGCGTGGCAAATGGCAGCCCCATCACCCAAGTCTCCAGCAATGGATCGGTCACCACCTTCACGCATCCGAAGGCCAGCGCTCCTCTCAGTGACGTGACCGGGTCCTACAAGTGGTCTCTCGATCTAGGCACTTGGTATGCCGGCAATGGCGCGGATGGCCCGCCGGGCGGTCCTACGGTCAGTATCCCGCTTACCGGTTCAAACACGGTGACCGCCACGAGCAGCGCCCCATTGGGCAAGCTCTTCATCCGCATCGAAGCGGACAACTGAAGGAACGACCCAGCGAACTGCGGCATCCATCGGAGCCGCAGCTCATTCTCTGAAGATTCCTGGCTTGGAGGCACCGGATTTTGGGTTTCCGGTGACTCCCCAAGGTGCTCATTGGCATCGGCCTCCACGTGGGGAGGCGATTGGTCATCCACGGGGATGTCAATGGGCACCGCGAGGGAATCTCACTCCTCAAGGCATCGCTACGGGGCGGATCTTCTGGGTCGTGAACCGGACGACGATCATCACCTTGTCGCCCTCGAGCGAGGTCCCGAGAAGGGCGGAGCCTCCGTTGGCCAGCTTCCACAGGTGGGAAGGAACCAGGACGTCTTTCTGCAGCGACTCGGGCCCCGGGAAGGCTCCAGCTTGAACCGGCTTGCCATGCAGGGTGGTAAGAAGTTCGGCCAGTTCCTCCCAAGTTGCCTTGAGTCGGTTGACGTAGACGTTTTTCGGGACTGTCTGGGTCTGGAGAGAGACCTCCTTCAGGGTGTCGGCTCCGGTCCAATCAAAATAGAGTTCGCAATTCAGTCCGCCAATCTGCTGACGGGTCCGGTAGATGCCGTTAAGACCCACGCGGCCCATCATCACCTCGTCCACTTCGGTGTGGACCAGCTTGCTGGCCTTGAGCTTCTTGACCACCACATCGCGCTTGTCGCCTAGGCAAAGAGTGTCAAAGACCGCCTTGGGATCTGCTTCCGCGGGTGCGGCTTCCTCGCTGTCCGCTTCCTCGGTTGTCGGCTTTCCGGTCAGCCAGATCTTGTCGGCGTCGTTCAGCCGCGCCATGTCCAAGGTGAAGATTTTTCCATCCGTGCGACGGATGGTCACTTTGGTCGAGGAATGGGAGACATATTCACCGGCGAACGACTGCGAGCCGTCCGCACTTTTCCAGTCACGGGTTTCTCCTTGGAGCTGACCGATCGCAACGGTCAGGAGGGCGAGACGGGTTAAGGCTTTCGGGAGAGAGAGAGACATGGCGTGGAGGAGGAAGAAGTTTCGCGTATAGGGGGATAGACTCGCAGGCACGCGATTTATTGGAAATTCGTTGCGGGGAAGGAGTTGTTACAAGGTTTCCACCGCACGGACGGGTCGGGCGGACGGATTTGTCCCACCAAGAACGTTTGCGAAGCGGAAAAGTGTCGGAAAAAAAATCCCGGTAGCGTTAACCGCTACCGGGATGAAGAACGATGAAGAGAAGGTGACTTTTCCGGGAATTCAGTAAATCCCGCGTAAAGTCCCGCTTCTGCTTACCAGCGCTGCGAGCGCGTGTGCGAGAAGTAAGTCTCGAAGCCCAGTTCCGGCGGGAACTCGGAGAGGCCGTCGGTCGGATTCATTTCGATCCGGCCATCCTCGCCGCACTTCTCATACGGGGGCTTGAAGGTGCCACGATAGGTCGGGCAGGTGAAGGTAAAGACTTCGTAGAAGCCATAGCCGAGGCGCTTCAGCGCACGGCTGGTGCCGTCGACCGCACCGTAGGACCAGCCAGCCTTGCGGCCGTGGTCATCGGTCTTGCGGACGATCTGCTCGGGGATCTCCATGAAACCGTAGAGAATGTTGCCAAGACCGCGACCCAGCTTGCGGGTGGAGGTATAGGCATGTCCCGGAGGAGCCTGGATGTCAGCGGCGGCAATGCCGCCGAGGGCAAGCATGGCAGTTGCGATAACGGCGAGTTTTTTCATGTGCTGAGACGAAGTTAGGAACGCGGAAGCGGGCTTGGCAACGGGAAAGTGAGTAAACCGAGAAGTTCTAAACCCCGAAATCCAAGTTCCAAAAAGGACGGTAGTGACAATGAATCCACCCTGCCTTCTTTTTGGATCTTAGGGTCTGAATTCCCGAATTTTAGAGTTCGAGGGTGAGGACCCGGAGGATGCCCGGGGTGCTACGGAGCTTCTCCAGCAGGGTCACGGGCGGTTCGGAATCCACTTCCATCACCGTCAGCGCACGGGTGCGGTCGGCGGTGCGGCTCAGATCCATGTTCGCGATGTTCACGCCGGCGTCGCCGAGGGCCGTGCCAACCACGCCGACGATGCCGGGGCGATCGTCGTTCTCCACGAAGAGGAAGCGACCCTTGATGTTGCAATCGACGTAGAGGCGATCGATTTCGACGATCCGGGGCGAGCGACCGATGATCGTGCCGGCGACGCGGTAGCGGGTGTCGCCCTTGCGGAGCTCGGCGACCACGAGTTCGTTGAACTCGGTTTTGGCGTTGATGGTGGATTCCGTCAGGTCGAGACCGAGTTGGGTCGCGATGGCCGGGGCGTTCACGATATTGACCTGCCCATCCGGGCGGGAGGCTTCCAGCAACGCGGTGAGGGCGGTGCGGGAGACGAGACCGGTGTCCTTCTTGGCGAGTTCGCCATGGTAGGAGACGCGCAGGCTGTCCGGATTCTCCGGGCCGATCTTGGCGAGGAGCTTGCCCAAGGCGGCCGCGAGATCGAGATAGGGCCCCACTGCGGCGCGGGTGGCGGCATCGAGCGAGGGCATGTTGATCGCGTTCTTGATCTCGCCGGTGACGAAGAAGTCGCGAAGCTGTTCGGCGACTTGGATACCTACATTTTCCTGGGCTTCGTTGGTGGAGGCGCCGAGGTGAGGGGTGAAGACGACGTGCTTGTTCAGCTCGAAGAGCGGGTGGTCGTTCGGCGGCGGCTCGACTTCGAAGACATCGAGGGCGCAGCCGGCGATGTGGCCGGAATCGATGGCCGCCTTCAGGGCGACTTCATCGATCAGGCCGCCGCGGGCGCAGTTCACGATGAGCGCGCCCTTGTTCATGAGGGCGAGGCGCTCGGTGTTGAGAATGTGGTTGGTTTCGGGGGTGAGGGGGACGTGGAGGGTGACGACGTCGGCGCCCTTTAGGGCGAGGTCCGGGGTGGGGGCGAGCTCGACCTTGAGTTCGTCGGCGCGGGCCTGGGTCAGGAAGGGGTCGTAGGCGACCACGGTCATGTTGAAGGCCTGGGCCCGCTTGGCGAACTCGGTGCCGATACGGCCCATGCCGAGGATGGCCAAGCGCTTGGTATTCAGTTCAATACCTTGATAAGCCTTGCGGGCGGCCTTGAAATCGCCCTTGAGCACGGCGGAATGGGCGGGGCCGACGTTGCGGGCGGCAGCCAACATGATGGTGAATGCATGCTCCGCGGTGGAAATGGTGTTACCCGTGGGGGTATTCATCACGATCACGCCGTGATCGGTGGCGGCCTTGCGGTCGATGTTGTCGACGCCCACGCCGGCGCGGCCGATGGCCTTCAGATTGGTGGCGGCGGCCAGCACTTCGGGGGTTACCTTGGTTTCGGATCGCACGACGAGACCGTGGTAATCTCCGATGATTGCGATGAGTTCGTCCGGCTTGAGGCCGGTTTTCACATCGACGGAGATTTCCGGGGCGGCAGCGAGGGCTTCGACGCCTTTATCCGAGATCGGATCCGAAACGAGCACGCGGTAAGTGGCCATGTCGAGAGCCCCATAGGGTCGGAGGCCGGGGCTGGCAAGAGCGGGAGGGACTCTTTCGCGTCACCATCGGGAAAGTCCCGTAAATCAAGGGATTGGTAGCGATTGCCCGCCCTTGCCGGCCGCTCTCCCTTCCGGTGCATTTTGGGTTTGCGCCGGCGCCTCTGGGTTCAGAAGACGACCGGCAAGTCCGGGAGGAAAGCGACGCGGCAAGAGCAGCAACCTGCAATTAACGCGGTATTTACATCCGATACAAATTGCGGTCACGGCAAGAGATTTTTGCGACTTACGGAAAAAAATCGGCAAAAATCGGGAATAAGGACTAAACCAAGTTGATGGCTTAAACCTAGGAATGGATTCCCAAGGAAAATGGCCTTTCATTCCGCTCTTGGCTGCGGGGGATTCGCTCCCTAAATTCTCCGCCCCATGTCCGACCCAAGCCGTCCTTATTCCTCCTTGATGCTCGATGGTCCCGACCGCGCGCCTTCCCGCGCGATGCTTTACGCGGTCGGCTTCCAGAAGGAGGACTTTTCCAAGCCGCACATCGGTATCGCCTCCACCTGGTCGCAGGTCACGCCCTGCAACATCCACATCGACCGTCTGGCCAAGGAGTCGGCGAAGGGTGCGGATGCGGCCGGGGGCAAGGCGGTCATCTTCAATACCATCACGATCTCGGACGGGATCTCGATGGGCACCGAGGGGATGAAGTACTCGCTGGTGTCCCGCGAGGTGATCGCGGACTCGATCGAAACCGTGGTCGGCTGCGAGGGCATGGACGGCTTCGTGGCGATCGGGGGCTGTGACAAGAACATGCCGGCCTGCGTGATGGCGATGGCACGGATGAACCGCCCGTCCGTCTTCGTTTACGGCGGCACGATCCTGCCCGGCTGCGCGACGATCAAGGGCGAGCTGAAGGACCTGGATATCGTTTCGGTCTTCGAAGCCGTGGGCAAGCACGCCTCGGGCGAGTATTCGGACGAGGAGTTGGAGACGGTGGAGGCCTGCGCGATTCCCGGAGAAGGATCCTGCGGCGGGATGTACACCGCGAACACCATGGCCTCCGCGATCGAGGCGCTGGGGATGTCGCTGCCGAACTCCTCCGCGCAGGCGGCGGTGTCCGAGGATAAGATGCGCGACTGCTTCGACGCCGGAGCGGCGGTGCTGAACATGATCAATCTGGGCATCAAGCCGCGCGACATCATGACCCGGAAGGCCTTCGAGAACGCCATCACAGTGGTGATCGCGCTCGGCGGTTCGACCAACGCGGTGCTGCACCTGCTGGCGATGGCCCACGCGGCGGAAGTGGAACTCTCGATCAACGACTTCACCGAGATCGGCAAGCGGGTGCCGCTGCTGGCGGACCTCAAGCCTTCCGGCAAGTATTCGATGGCCGCGCTGGTGAAGATCGGCGGCACGGTGCCGCTGCTGCGCATCCTGCTGGAAGCAGGCCTGCTGCACGGCGACTGCCTGACCGTGACCGGCAAGACGCTGGCCGAGAACCTGGCGAACTCGAAGATCTTCTACCCCGCCGGGCAGGACATCATCCGCCCGCTGGACAACCCGATCAAGAAGGACAGCCACCTGCGCATCCTCTACGGCAACCTCGCCCCCGGCGGTGCGGTGGCCAAGATCACCGGCAAGGAAGGCGAGCTCTTCACCGGTCCGGCCCGCGTGTTCGATTCCGAAGACGAGGCGATGAAGGCGATCCTGGATGGCAAGATCGTGGACGGCGACGTGATCGTGATCCGCCGGGAAGGACCGAAGGGCGGCCCCGGGATGCGGGAGATGCTCGGGCCGACCAGCGCGATCATGGGGCGCGGGCTCGGCAAGACCGTGGCGCTGATCACGGACGGCCGTTTCTCCGGCGGTAGCCACGGGTTCGTGGTCGGCCATATCACCCCGGAAGCCCACGACGGCGGCCCGATCGGCCTGCTGGTGGAAGGGGACATCATCACGATCGACGCGAAGAACAACCTGATCTCCGTGGACCTCGACGATGAGGCGCTCAAGGCGCGTCGTGAGAATTGGACGCAGCCAGCGCCCCGTTATACCCGTGGCGTGCTGGCCAAGTATGCCAAGCTCACTACCTCTGCGAGCGAAGGCGGCGTGACAGATAAATATCTCTGATCGATTTCGGCTTAGGGACTTCCGGGCTCAATTCTCCGAGCCCGGGGGTCTTGCGGACTGTCCCTCCAGAACAGCCAAGCGCTGGTTGAGGTCCTGCATGCAGGTAAAAAGTCCGCGCAAAAGGGTGCAAAGCCGTTCTGCTCCCTCGGCACCGAGGGTATCCAGTTCGGACGCCAAGGCGTACATCAACTCATCCTGATTCTTCGACGACATTCCTAGGGCTGGGGGTGGGGTGCGCGTTATTGCAAAAGAATGCAAAATGCAAACTTCAGAAACGTTGACTTATCATTCCCAAAATCCGCCGTTTTGGCAAGCCGGGGTTTTACGCAGCCGTTTTCGGGACGGTACAATGTTCGCTACTTAAACCCGGACGGGCATGCTGTATTACAGACGTTTTGCGCCAGCCAAGGTCATGCGTACGTCACCGATGAAGACCTCCGAGCGAAGCTCTACGGGGATGCGGTTGGCGTCATCCGATAGCCACAGGGTCGCGCTCTTCAGTTTCTTGTAGGGAAGAAGCGCCTTGGTGTTCGGATCGATCTTCTGGAGGCCGACTGATAACTTGATGGTATCCCGGCCTGCGAACTTCTCGCGGCCTTGGACATGGACTCGCAAAAGATAGGGGCGGTTGAAGGGTTGGAGCGGGAGCACCAAGGTATCGCCATCATCCAGCTTATGGCTGCGGACATGGAGCATAGCGGAGCAGACGTCATGAACCGGCGTGAACTTGAATTCACTGCCGACGGTGGCGGTCTTGCCGTTCTTGGTGATCGTGATCGTTTGCTCCGACTTCACGACCGGCCCGGACCAGGTGGTGCGGGTGGTATTCACTTCATCGCCTTCGTCCTGCACGCCGACGCAGACGCGCGGGCGCAGGGTGGCGGGATCGAGGCGGGAGAAGACTGCGACCTTGTTCTTGTAGAGCTTGGAGGCGATGCCGGTGCTGCCACCGCTGACGCGCACGGCGTAGTCGGAAGGGAACTTGGGATCCCGCTTGCCGAAGGTGAAGGTGAGCTTGCCCGCATCGACCATGCCTTTCCATGAAAGGCGGTATTCGAACTCTTGGGGAACGAGCTTGGGATGGGAGCCGAGCTTGGCCGGCGTGACCTCGTTTTTCCAATCCGCCATGGCGGTGGAGGCGAGCGCGAGGAGCATGATGAGGGTTTTCATCGCTCCTAAGACTCCGCGCAAAGGGGGAAGCATTCAAGGTGATTTCGGATAGAAATCGGGGAGCGGTGGGTTTTCCGAAAAGCCGTTCAACCGCAGATGAACGGGATGAACGCAGATGAAGAGGATTGAGGACCGGGATGGATCCGATGGATAAGATAAGATGGGAATGAGGGATACGCCGGATCAGGGATGCCGAGTGGCGCAGACTCCGGAGATTCCGGACCTTCGGGTCGCCACGAAGCCAAGAGCCAAGAGCCAAGAGCCAAGAGCCAAGAGCCAAGAGCCAAGAGCCAAGAGCCAAGAGCCAAGAGGGCCATGGAGTGGCGAAGCCACGCATGCGCCGACCCGGGGGGCTCAATTGGGATCGCCCGTGCTCCGCAGCAGGCTGCGTTCGCGAAAGCGGCAGCAGGCTGCACGCAGTCCAAGGAGCCTGCGGCTCGAGATGGATGCGTGAGGCTCGCGGCTTAGTCGCAGCCGCAGCAGGCGGGGCTGAGGGGGCGCTCTTCTTCCGTTTCCGGGGCGGAGAGGTCCGGGTTGGGGGCGAGGGTGCCGAGGCCGAGCTTGGCGAGCAGGGCGCGGTCCTTCTCGACCGCGGGATTCTTCGCGGTGAGCAGCTTGTCGCCGTAGAAGATCGAGTTCGCGCCGGCGAAGTAACAGAGCGCCTGGGTCTCATCCGACATGCGGGTGCGGCCTGCGGAGAGGCGGACCTTGGCCTTGGGGATCGCGATGCGGGTGATGGCGATCATGCGGACGAGGTCGAAGACATCGACGGCATTGGAACCTTCCAGCGGGGTGCCGGGCATCGGCATGAGCGAGTTGATCGGCACGCTCTCCGGCTGCGGGTTGAACTCGGAGATGACCTCAAGCATCTTGAGGCGGTCATCCGTGGTTTCGCCGAGGCCGAGGATGCCGCCGCAGCAGACCGACATGCCGGCATCCTGCACGTTGCGGATCGTGCGGAGACGATCCTCATAGGTGTGCGTGGTGACGATGTTCGGGTAGTGCTCCGGCGAGGTATCGAGATTGTGATTGTAGGCGGTGACGCCGGCTTCCTTGAGCGCCTTGGCCTCGTCCGGGCCGAGTTCGCCGAGGGTGACGCAGACTTCCATGCCGAGGGTGGAGACATCGCGGACGATATCGAGCACTTGCTCGAAGCGCTGGGTGCCACCGCGGACGCCGCGCCATGCGGCACCCATGCAGAAGCGGGTGGAACCGGTGTCACGGGCTGCCTTGGCGCGCTCCATGATGGTGTCCTTGCTCATGAGCCGCTCGATCTCGACGCCAGAGTTGTAGCGGGCGGATTGGGCGCAGTAGGAGCAGTCCTCCGAGCAGCCTCCGGTCTTGATCGAGAGCAGGGTGCAGAGCTGGACCTCATTGGTCTCCCAATTCGCCTGATGGACGGCGCGGGCCTGCTGGAGCAGGTCGAAGAAGGGGAGGGCGTGAAGGCGCTGGAGTTCGGCGAGAAGCATCTTGGGGAAATGACTAATTACTAAGCACTGATTCTTAAACGGCGTGGGTAGGGGATGCGTGTTAGCGCACCCAGCCTTCGCCGACGGGGAGTTGGCCGCGGCCCACGACGGTGTAGTCGGTCTTGCCCATGGCACCTTCGAGCTTCAGGCCGATCTGGCTTTTCCAGACTTTGCTCATGCTCTCGGCGGTGTGGCAGCCCCAGCTCTTGCAGTAGGCGTCCTTGGCGAAGATGGAGCTGCGGATCTTGGAGAGGTCGCGCTCGTGAATCCATGCGGTGCAGGCGGCCATGACGGTGCTGCCGTAGTCGAGCATGAAGCAGTGGCGGTTCGAGTGGCCGAAGTAGTCGAAGGTCTGGACGGAGCCGCGCGGGCGATTGTTGATGGCGGCGATGGTACTGGAGGTGCTGTCGGTCCAGACGAGGGTCACCTTGCGGGCGCGGGCGAGATCGGAGATCCAAGTGGTGTAGGGCTTGCTGTCCTCACGGCCGCGGTCCTGGTAGCCGGGGCGGTAAACGATCCAGACGATCGGGGCGCTTTCGCCGTAGGCCTTGCGGATCTCAACCATGCGGAGGGTGGAGGCGCGGATGAAGTTCGCCCACCAGCGGTCGTGCTGGTCTTGGGGCACGCGGAGGTTCTCCCAATGCCGCAGGGCAGGGCCGCCCGTGAGGATCACGTGCTCCGCCGAGGCGAGCGAGATCAGGGCGAAGAAGGAGAGAAGCGCGAGGCGCAGCGGGCGAAACATGGCGGGATTGTAAGGATCAGCGAAGCGCTGGCAAGGGGTGGTTTGGTTCGTTAGGGGGGAATCCGAGAGGGGGGGATGGGGCGAGGATTTAGCCGCGAAAAGGCGCAGAAGGCGCGAGAATCTGGAAGGGGGATTGTTGGCGCAAGCTTTGTCCGAGACGGATGTCTGGCTCGTCAGAAGGACCTCCGAAGGTACGGTTATTCCGCCGAATTGTAGTTTCCATCCGACAGCTTCCTGCGGTTCAGGTGCTGGAGCAATTCGGTGCTGTCTATCTTGAAATCTGCCAAGTCTGACCAGCTTCTCTTCCGTTCTTTCCGGGCCGGAGATTGGACTAATTTTTTAGTGCTAAGTCTTTGGTCCAGATCGAGGCAGGCAACCACAAAGTTTCCTTCGGGAACTTTCACGAAGAAAACGGCCGAATCGGTGGTGGGAAAACAACGGAAGTGGCCGACTTTTTTGATCTTCCAATCCAAGTCGGTCTCGAAAAGGAAGGTGAATGACTGCTTGGCCGGTAACCCGTCCAAGTAAAAGTGGAAGGTTTTCGGTTGGCCTGTTGGTCGATCAGACGGAGTGAGAGCCTTGGTCCAATCTGCCACTTGGTAGCAGGTTAGGATTTCACAGAAGGCACCAATCCCGGTTTCTTGGACCTCGATCTCGGCGACGAAGCCCTTTGGAGGGAGGGCTTCAGGCTGCTTCTCTTTGATCCAAGGAGTTCCGGCCAGAACTCCATCTTCAGTTAGGGTGATGAAGCGCCGCGTGTCGTCTTCTCCGGGGGAAGCCAGGCTTGAGGAGAACGCAGTAAGAGCGAGGAAGCACATCACTCCGATGGCGCGGAGCCGGGAAAAGTCTCTACGGGCCTGAGGAAGCATCTGGAGCTGGGACTGAATTCAAATCCCAGATTAGAGAAGGAGGAGAGAATTCACAAACTCGAAACCATGGGCGTTGCGGACTAAAGTCCGCGCTCCCGGGGGCTAGCGCTGGACCTGGTAGTGGAGGACGGCGAAGGAGTGGCCGAAGGTTTCGGCGGAGAGGAGCTTGAGGGGCGGGGTGACGATCTCCCGCGGGAGGAGGGGGGCGCCGGAGCCGAGGGTGACGGAGGCGATGGAGACGATGACTTCATCCAGGAAGCCGGCATCGTGGAACTGGCCGACGAGTTCGCCGCCGCCGACGATCCAGATGTTCTTGCTGCCGGCTACGGCGGCCATGTCGCGGTGGACGGGAGTGACATCGCCGCGGACGAAGCGGATGTCCGCGCCCTCCACGGGCGGTAGCTCGCGGGTGGTGAAGACCCAGGTGGGCACCTGATAGGGCCAGGGCTGGTGCATCTTCGACTCCGGGGAGAGGAGGTGCTCCAGGATCCACTCGTAGGTGGTGGAGCCCATGGCGATGGCCCCGACCTCCGCGAGGAAGTTCTGGTAGTGGGACTCATCGACATCCGTGAACTGGAAGAGCCAGTCCAAGGAGTTCTCCGGGGTGGCGATGAAGCCGTCTAAGCTACTAGCCGTGTAGTACTGGGTGCTCATGGCAGGGCGGCGGCCATTTTTTCCAGTCCTTCGAGCATGCGGGCGCGGGTGCAGCCGAAGTTGAAACGGATCCAGCCGGGCCAGCCGAAGAAGGCTCCATCCGAAAGGAAGAGTCCGGCCTTCTGCTCGAAGTATTGGGCGGGGTTCTCGACGCCGAGTCCGCGGGCATCGATCCATGCGAGGTAGGTGGCTTCCCCGGGGACGATCTTGAGCACGGGCATGCGCTCGGCGATGAAGGTGTCCAGCACTTCACGATTGCCGCGCAGGTAGGCGAGCAGTTGCTGACGCCATGGCTCGCCGTCGCGGTAGGCGGACTCTGCGGCGTAGTAGGAGAGCGCGTTGATCTCCGAGAGGGTATGGCCGCGCTGGGCGCAGAACTTGCGGCGCACGCCATCGTCCGGGATGACCGCGAAGGCATAGCCGAGGCCGGCGATGTTCCAAGTCTTGCTGGGCGAGAGCAGGGTGATGGTCTTCTTCCGCAGATCCTCCGGGAGCTGCAGGGCGGAGAAGTGCGGGGTCTTCTCCGCATCCAGCACGAGATCGCAGTGGATCTCATCCGAGACGAGGATGAGGTCGTGCTTCACGCAGAAGCGGGCGAGTTGCTCGACTTCCTCGCGGGTGAAGACGCGGCCGAGAGGGTTCTGCGGATTGCAGAGGATGAAGATCCTGGTTTCCGACGTGACCGCCTGTTCCATGGCCTCCCAATCGAAGGTGTAGAGGCCATCCACCAGCACGTGATCGACGGTGATCAGTTTCGCGGTGCCATCGTGGTGGACATTGATGAAGGGCGGATAGACCGGGGTGCAGGTCATGAGCGCCTCGCCATCCCGGCAGAAGGCGCGGCCCGCGAGCGAGAGGGCGGGGACGAGGCCGCCGAGGTGGACGACCTGCTCGCCGGGGACGGTGACGCCGCGCTGATTCGCGAGGTAGAGGTCGATGGCTTCATTCAACCCGGCATGGGCCTGGGCGTAGCCGAAGACGCCATGATCGATACGGGCATGCAGGGCCTCGATGATCTCCGGGGCGGAGGCGTAGTCCATGTCCGCGACCCAGAATGGATCGAGCTCGGGGCGGCGGTCGAACTTGATGCAGCCGGTGCCTTTCCGGACAATGGGGACGTCGAAGTCGTAGGTCACGCGGGGGAATTAGGCGCATCCGCCCGCGTCAGCAAGTGCGGCTTTCACGCGGCGGTGCCGCCTCAATCCAAAGGATTGGCCTGGTAATTGATATTGAGGATGGCTTCCGAGAGGTGGGCTCCGAAAACGATCAGGGTCAGGCGGGTATCCTTCCGGTCCCAGCTGTCGGAGTTCAATGTCATCACGGCGTTCTTGTCCCTCTTCTGTTCGGTCGGCTTGCCGTGGGTTTTGATGAAACCTGTCCTCAGGGTTTCGAAAAGCGGGAGGATGGCGTCGACGGTGCGATCCTTGTTCTCTAGGGTGAGCATGACCTGATCGAGCTTCTCGCCGAGGAAGTAGAAGTGGGCGGTGAAGGTCTCGCCCTCGATCTTCACATCCGGCAGGTAGAGCTTCTCCTTGGTGCCGGTGGCCAGTTCGCCGGGCTTCCCGGGTTGCTTGAGGCCCGGGATGGCGGTGCGGACCTCGGCCTCGCTCATGCCGGCCTTGGCGCCTTTCCAGAGTTCCTGGGCGGCGAGCGGCTGGAGCATGAGGGCGAGAAGGAGAAGGACAGCTTTCATGGTGAATCGAGGAATTTGGCTGAGGCCCCGGGCATCGCTTGGGAAGCAAAAAGGGCGGCCCGAGGGCCGCCCTTTCGGAGTCAAACTTACTGTCCCTCGCCTTCCTCCAGCGGAGGGATGGCGATCGGCGGGGTGACGGCTTCGACCGGTCGGCGCGGTTGCTGCGGGATGAGGGTGGGGCCACCGGGTGGCATGGCACCGCCGGGGCCGGGATTGCCGGCGGCCGGGGCATCCGGCTTCGCGATCAAATCGGCGCGCTCCTTGATGAGCGGTTGGACGGTGGTGGCGGCGACCTTGAAGGTGCGTCCGGCCAAGGCCTTCTCGGTGGCGAGTCGCTTCTCCAAGGTGGTCTTGCGCTCGGTGAAGGCGGTATCCTTGGCCTTGGCGTCTTCCGGGGTTTCCTTGTCCTCCTTCTTCCGCTCGGCGGGGATCTCGGCACTCACTTCCACGGTCATGAGGAAGGATTCCTCCGGGACCGGAGCTTCGGCGGGGGCACCCGGCTCTTCCTTCTTCGGGAAGGTGGGGGCGAGGGTGATGGTGTAGGTGAAACCTTCGAGGGTCTCGATCTTCACCGTGCGGGCTTCCACGTGATTGCGGATCTCGGCGGCTTCGTCCGCACTCACGACATCGTCGAAGCGGGCGAAGGAGAAGAGGCTCTTCAAGGGAGCGGTGGCGGCGGGATCGACGGCTTCGCCCTCCTTCGCGCCTTCCAGCGTGAACTCGGCATTTTCATCGGCGCGGACCAGTTTCCATGCGACCTCTTCCGGCTTGATGGGCGGGCTGAGGGAGATGCTCTTGATCTTCTCGATTTGGATGAACTGGGGATCGAGCCAGGTCTTCGGCTCGGTGGTCAGGGCGGGGAAGATCTCGCTGATCTTGTAGACCCCGCTGGTGTCCGCGGCATTGCTGACGAAGCGGCCGGAGGTGCCGCCACCCATCATGCTCATCGGATCGCCGGCGGCCTGGACGTTCTTGCCGAAGTTCACCTTGGCGACTTCGGAGCCCGCGTCGTTGGTGAAGACGGCCTGGATGCCGCGATCTTCTTCCTTGGAGGCGGCGGCATCCATGCCGAAGCGTGGCAGGAAAGACGGCTCGCACTCGATGCCCTGGGTCACCTTCACCTCGGTGAGGGTGCGGAGGAACTCTTGCACGGAGGAGAGCTTGGCCGGGTAGTTCTCGCGTTCGGCCACGGACCACTTGCCATCCTTGCGGACGAGGGTGGTGGTGTCCTTCGCGCCCTTGAGCTCGATCTTGGCGACTTGGTCGGCGGGGAATTCCTTGAGGAAGGTTTCACCGTCCGCGCGCTGCATCTTGGTCACGGTGCCGTCTCGATCGCCCATGCGGACGACGATGGCGGCAACGATGAGAAGGATGGCGATGATCCAGAGGACAACGACTTGGCGTTTGTTCATGGCTGGAAGTTTATAAGGTTTGGAATGGGGTTCAGCGGGCGCGGGTGGCGGTGCGGCGTTTCACGAGCAGGCCGATGCCGAAGATGACGACCAGCAGTGGCATGCCGAGGACATTGGCCAAGGTGATGCGACCGGCGATGCCGTCCTTCTCCTTGCGCAGGTCCTTCATCAGCTCGCGCTGCTGCTTCTTGGAATCCACCAGCTCCTGGCGGAACTTGCGGATCTCCGCCTCCTGCTCGGGCGAGAGGAAGAGCTCGGTGCCGGCGGCCTTGGTCTGCTGCATTTCGTTCAGCTTGTTGTTCGCCTCTTGCTCCTTCTTCTTGAGCTCGGCTTCCTTGCCGCGGACCTTGGCGGATGCGGCGGCTTCCAGCTCCTTGATCTTGGTGAAGGGGCGGGAGACGGCGGCGCGGCTGCGGGCGCCGATGAGGTGGGTGGAGGAAGCGGCCTGGTCGACCATGTTCAGCAGCAGGGAGGAGTTCCCGTTCTGCGGGCCGAGGTTCATCATGCGGCCGCCGAAGTTCTGCATGCGGAAGGCGAACTGGTCGAAGAAGGCATCGACATCCGCGATGACGAAGACGTTACCGGGCTTGGTAGCCTCGGTGAGGGAAGCGGGCTTCTCCTCCTTCTTTTCCTCGGGCTTGTCTTCCTTCTTCGCCTCGCCATCGGCGGCGGGCTTCTCTTCTTCCTTCTTCTCCTCGGTGCCGGGCTTGCCCTTCGGGAAGGCGGACTTGAAGTTGCCGGAGAGGTGGACGACGAGGTCGTAGGAGCGATTGCCCTCGAAGCTATCGGCGAGGGCGGGATCGAGACGGGAGGCGCTCATGGCATTGACCAGCCCGGCCTTCGGCGAGGACTTGACCAAGGTGTTCGCCGCGACGCCGCCGCCGGATTTGGTGAGGCCGCCGGGCAGGAAGAAGACCGCGTTGTTCAGGTTCTTCGTGATCACGTTGTCCTTCTGCGGCATGCCTTCCTGGGGGACGGTGAGCACGGCGATGCCTTTGCGGTTGCCGCTCATCTGGGTCTGGTAGTTCTCATCCGCGACGACCTGGGTGTCCATGGTGAGGCCCCATGCGGGGAGCAGGGTGGGGAGAGTGGAGGCCGTCGGAGGACCGCCGCCGCCCATCATCGGATTGCCGCCGCCCATCATCTGTGCGGCCACGGAGAAGGGGTCGACGCAGGCGACCACGGTGCCGCCCTGGAGGACGTATTGGTCGATGGCGAACTCGGCCTCCGGGGTGATATCGGCCGGGTGGATGACCAGCAGGAGGTCGATCTCGGGCTCGATCTTGGCGGGGGTCATGGTGAGGTCGCGGACCTCGTAGAACTGCTGGAGCTGGCGGATGATTTCCCATGCCGGCTGGCCGGGCTGCATCGGGTTCATGCTCGGGCCGCCATTGACGGCAAGGCCTGCCATGAGGCCGATGACCGGCTTGTCGGGGCGGGAGACCTCGGAGATGGAGCGGGAGATCTGGTACTCCAGCATGGTCTCCTGCGCGGGGTCGAGGTAGGGGATGGTGGTGGTGCGCTCGAGGCAGGAGATGGCCAGGCCGAAGAAGAGGTTCTGGTCGTCGAAGCTCTGGCCGCTGATGCCGTCGAGGTTGGCGGAGTCCTCGGCCTCGGTGTCGGGCTGGGGATCGAGCTCGATCACCTGGAGCTTGCCGTTCGAGAGGTTCTTGTACTGGGCCAGCAGGTCGTCCACGCGGCGCATGTGGAGCTTGAGGTGCTCCGGCATGTAGTCGGAACTACGGGTGGCGTAGTAGCGGATGACGACGGGTGCGCCGAGCTCCTTGATGATCTCGCGGGTGCCGTCGGAGAGGGTGTGGACCTTGTCGGCGGTGAAGTCGGCATTGCGGTGGCCGATGCCGAGGCCGGAGACGAGGAGGTTCGAGGCGACGACGATGGCGGCCAGGGCCAGGATCGCGAGAATCGCCCGGGCCATGGGATGTACGGTCTTTGCTTCCGTGCTCATTGGTGTTGGTGATTCGGGATTCGGTTAGGCGCGCTTGGCGGAGACGATGGCGCTGGTGCCGAGGAGGCAGGCGACGATGATGGAGCCGAACCAGACGGCATCCTGGATGCGGAAGGCACCGCGGGCGAGGGAGAGGAAGTGATCCCAGACGCCGAGGGCGGTGATGGCGTTCGAGACTTCCTGCGGCAGGGACTTGGCGAAGACGCGCACGAAGGAATCGAAGGTGCCGAGCACGATCAGGATGCAGATGGCGGAGGAGACGATGAGGCAGATCACCTGGTCCCGCGTGAAGGCGGAGACGAGCAGGGTGATGGCGAGGAAGCAGCAGGCGACGAGGAAGGCGCCGATGTAGCCGCAGAAGATGGTGAGGTTATCGGGGTCGCCGAGCCAGTTCACCGTGATCCAGATGGGGAAGGTGAGGAGGATGGCAACGAGCCAGACGGTGGCGGCGGCGAGGAACTTGCCGAGGATGACGCTCCACATGGAGACGGGCATGGTGCCGAGCAGTTCGATGGTGCCGCTGCGGAGTTCCTCCGACATGAGGCGCATGCCCACGGCGGGGACGAGCACCATCAGCACGAAGGGCAGGTAGGCGAAGAAGGAGTAGGTGAGCGAGGCGTCTCCGACATCGAGGAAGGCCCCGAGGGTGAAGGAGAAGATCATCGAGATGAGCAGGAACACGACGATCACCGCGTAGGCGATCGGGTGGCTGAAGTAGCTGCTCAGCTCCCGCTTGTAGATGGTCCAGGTATTCATTGAGAGGAAAGGGATGCGGGTGGGTTCAGGCGGCGGTATCCAGCGTGGTCACCTTGCGGAAGAGGTCGGTGAGGGAGCCGCTGCCGGACTTGGCAATCAGCTCGGCCGGGGTGCCGTCGACGACGATGCGGCCCTTGTCGACGATGACGGCGCGGGAGCAGGCGGCTTCCACTTCCTCCAGGATGTGGGTGGAGAAAAGGATGGCCTTGGTTTCGCCGAGGCGCTTGATGAGCTGGCGGACCTCGTGTTTCTGGTTCGGGTCGAGGCCGTCGGTGGGCTCGTCGAGGATCAGGACTTCGGGATCGTGGAGGAGCGACTGGGCGAGGCAGGTGCGGTGGCGGTAGCCCTTGGAGAGGGTGTCGATCGACTGGAAGGCGACGCTTTGCAGGAAGCAGGTGTCGATGACGCGGTCGACGGCGTCCTTGCGGGTATTGCCGGTCAGGCCGCGCATCTCGGCGCAGAATTTGAGGAAGCCGGACACCGTCATGTCATTGTAGAGCGGTGCGGATTCGGGCAGGTAGCCTACCTTGCTCTTGGCCTCGGCGGGGCGGTCGATCACGGAGATGCCGCAGATTTTCGCGTCGCCGGAGGTGGGCGGGAGGAAGCCGGTCACCATGCGCATGGTGGTGGATTTGCCGGCGCCGTTGGGCCCGAGGAAGCCGAGCACTTCGCCTTTCCGCACGGAAAACGAGAGGTGATCGACTGCGGTTTTCCTTCCGAACTGTTTGGTCAAGTTCTCGACTTCGATCATGGAGTCTACAGGGTTCTATTCGTCTGCGTGGACGCCTCCGCTAGCGGCGCGGGAGACGGTGCGCGTCTGAAAAAATGACTGTGGCCCGGGTTGGCAAGGGAAAAGGCCCGTCATGAGGAGAGTGGATTTTCAGGCTGACCGGGGGGAGGGAAATGGTTAGACCGGTGGCGATGAGTGTCCCGGAGACCGAGATCAAGCTGGAGTATGAGACGGCTCCCTTCCTGCATTCCCTGTTCGCGAACGACGCGAAGGAGCTGAAGTATCTGGAGGAGAAGCTGGGCGTGCGCACGGTTACGCGGGAGGGATGGATTCTTTTCGCGGGGCCGGAAGCGGAGGTGAAGCGGGCGGCGGCGGTGTTTTCCGATCTGGAGCAGGCACGGCGGCAGGGCTCGGAGATCGCTTCGCGGGACTTCCGGATGGCGGTGGACATGGCGGCGGCGGGGGATGAGGGCTCGGTGAGCGAGCTTTCCGGCGTGCGCCTGCTGGGCCTGCGCGGCCGCAAGCCGGTGGTGCCCAAGACGCCGCGGCAGCTGGAGTATTTGAAGTCGATCGAGAAGAACGACGTGGTTTTCGGGCTCGGGCCTGCGGGCACGGGCAAGACTTACCTGGCGATGGCGATGGCGCTTTCAATGCTGAAGGCCAAGCGGGTGGGGCGGGTCGTGCTGACCCGGCCGGCGGTGGAGGCGGGCGAGGCGCTCGGCTTCCTGCCGGGCGATCTGCGCGAGAAGGTGGCCCCCTACCTGCGGCCGCTCTACGATGCGATCCACGACATGATCGGGCATGAGGAGGGCGAACGCTACCTAGCGGACGGCACGATCGAGATTGCGCCCTTGGCCTTCATGCGGGGGCGGACTTTGGCACGCTCCTTCGTGATTCTGGATGAGGCGCAGAACACGACCCGTGAGCAGATGTTTATGGCGCTCACGCGCTTGGGCGAGGACTCGCGGATGGTGGTGACGGGAGACGGTTCCCAAATCGACCTGAAGCCGAACGTGCCCTCCGGGCTGTTCGAGGCGGAGCGAGCGCTCGGCGGTGTGCCGGGGATTGATTTCGTGAGGTTTAGCGGATCGGACGTGGTCCGGCACCCGGTGGTGGGCCGGATCATTGAGGCCTATGACCGTCATCGGAGTTCTGTCGGTTAACTCGCTGGTAATAAGGATATTTTTTCGATTGAATCGAATGATTTAATCCAATGATTAAGTCTGGTCTGCCGTTACCGGGTATGCCCTACCTAGCGGGTATTTGCGCATTGCAAAAGAGGGGGGGATGGTCTAACCAACTCCCCCGCCGTCGCTGCTGTCGGCCGCGCTAGCAATCCAGTTGCCACACCGTGGGATTCATTGATGCTTTCAAACGCTGGCGTCTGGCACGTCGAGGATTGTCCTCGGGGCGCAAGCGTCGGGTTCATGCCGAGAATGCGGTGGCGATGACCTTGGACAAGAGTCCGTGGGTCCGGCTCTCGCTTTATCTGGTCTTCATCGCTTGGGTGGGTGCCATCGTGCTCCACGTCGGCTCCGAGGTGATGGGAGATCCGAGCGTCGTGGCTCCGGCGGGCGAAAGCTCCTATCCTTCCGCGACCTCGCCTCTGCCGACTCCGTCGACGCTGGGTCTTTTCGGGGTGGTTCTGGCGATCACCGCGGTGTTCGTGCTGCAGACGAATCTGGGCGCGGAGGCCAAGCGGAACGGCCGGATCATCCTGATCCTCGGCGGCTTGGCCGGGCACATGGCGCTGGTGAGAGGAATCTCCGTGATGGTGGATGCCAACTCCATGTCAGGAGACCTGAAGTTCCTGCTGATCCCCTTCGCGCTCACGCCGATGATCCATGCGGTGCTGTTGGGGCGGCCGGTGGGAACCTTTTCGACCATCTATGGGGCGATGTTGGGTTCGCTTGTATTGCCCCTGCATGACCGCCTCCCCTATGTGGCGGTGAGCCTTTGTTGCGGCTTCGCGGCGGTGCAGGCGGTCTACCGGGTCCGCAAGCGGGTGCAACTGCTCCGGGCGGGCGTCTATGCCGGCGTGATCGCGCTGGTGCTCTGCGTGGCCTTCGGCGTGATCGACATCACCCCGGACGCGGGCGACCAGCTCTCTGCCATGAAGCGCGCCGGGCTGAGCTGTCTGGCCGCGCTGGGCATGGGCATCGTGATCGCCCTGCTGGTGAGCGGCATGCTGCCGGTGCTGGAGGGTGCCTTCCAACTGACCACCGACATTTCATGGCTGGAGCTGAGCGACCTGAACCACAAGCTGCTCCGTCGCTTACAGCTCGAGGCGCCGGGAACCTTCCACCACAGCCTGGTGGTCGCCTCGCTGGCGGAGGCCGCCGCGGAAGCGGTCGGAGCGAATGCGGCGATGTGTCGTGTCTCGGCCTACTTCCACGACATCGGGAAGCTGAGCAAACCGGAGTATTTCATCGAGAACCAAGCGGACGGCGCGGACAACCCGCACAGCGCGCTGACTCCCACGATGAGCGCGCTGATCATCATCGCCCACGTGAAGGACGGCGTGGACCTTGCGGTGAAGCACAAGCTGAACCCGAAGGTCATCGACATCATCCAGGAGCATCACGGCGACTCGCTGGTGAGCTACTTCTACCGCCGCGCCCAAGAGCAGAAGAAGGCGGAGTTGGAGAAGGTGGAGAAGGGTTTGGAGAATCCCGAGGACCTGCCGAAGATCGACGAGAAGAACTTCCGCTATCCCGGTCCGCGTCCGCGCAGCCGCGAGAGCGGGATCGTGAGCTTGGCGGACATCGTGGAGAGCGCCTCGCGCAGCCTCAAGAAGCCGACCCCGGCCAAGATCCGGGCGATGGTCGAAGATCTGGTGGATGGTCGGGTCTGTGACGGCCAGTTGTCGAATTGCGTCCTGACCCTGAATGACTTGGCCAAGGTGAAGGACAGCTTCTGCGCGACGCTGCGGAGCATGCTCCACACGCGCATCGACTATCCCAAGGATGACGAGCGCAGCACCTTGGGTCGCAAGAGTTCCTCGGATTTGGAGAAGCGCCATGGCGGTCAACAGGGCTCGAAGACCCAGCCGCTCAAGACGGCCCCGGTCCAGCCCGCTGCCGTGCCCCAGACCCCGAAACCCGCCAACTGAGTCCCATGTGCCCGGAAATCATCGTCGGCAACAATCAGGCCCGCACCGAAATTCCCGAGGCGTGGCTGGTGGCCTTGGAGAAGGGGGGCTCGATGGCGGCGGCGGAGATCCTGGCTAGTCACCTGCATGGTGGCGATGCGCCGCTGCCGGAGCATGAATGCGTGGAGGTGGCGCTGGTGGATGACGAAACCAGTGCGCGCGTTCACGAGCAGTTCATGGGGATCGAGGGTGAGACGGATGTCATCACCTTCCATCACGGCGAGATCGTGATCGGGGTGGAGGTGGCCTTCCGCCAGGCGGCGGAGAACGGCGAGCCGCCTTTGAGAGAGCTTTTCCGTTACATCGTCCATGGCCTGCTGCACCTCGCGGGGCATGAGGACGAGGAAGACGACGATCGCGCGCGGATGGAAGCGGCGCAGGAACCCTTGGTCGCACGGCTATGGCCGGTGGTGGGGGAGGTTTGAGCTTGCTAGGCTTGGTTAGGTTTCGACGGCAAGAAGGGAAGAGTATTGAGGAAAGCTAAACTCCATCCTCAACTTATTTAGTCTCTTCGTGGGGGGCTATATCGGCGTGAACACCTTGGGTTATGTCATCTCTTAACACTGCCTCAGGAACCACACTCTCGATGAATTCCTGCCCATAGACTTCCCTGAAGGTTTCTAAGAACAATGGTTGCTTGATGAGGTCGCGGAATATTGGCCACTGCTGGTAGTTCACCGCCTCGAAATCGGTTGCCGCCTTGAGACGGCGAACCAAGATACAGGCAGTATCGAAGTCGTCGCGTATGAGTAATTCTCCGATCCTCAGGTCGTCAGGCATGGCGGACCAATCCTTGCGGTTGATTACCGCTAAAGCCTTTTCATTCTCTCCCATCCATTTGTAAGCCTGAGCTAGATTGATAACCAAACATCGTTCAAGTCGCTCCAAGAAGACGTTGGGCTTTATAAGGGCGTATTCAATGAGGCGGGCTGCTAGCGAGTGCCGATCGTTTGAAATGAGATCGAATGCCAAGCTGTTTGCGGACTGTCCTGCTAGGTCTTTGTCGCCTTTATAAATCTGAAGCCAAACTCCAAATCCGATTTTCAGTCCTACCGCGTAAACGAGTTCGGCAATTCCAATTAAGTATTCAGACCCGGCATCTAAAGCTGATCCTATCTCGATGCCGTCTGCTAATTTGTATCCGGCTTCTTGGCAATTGGTGATGTAGCGTCGCCCGACCCTTCCGTCATTGTGGACAAAAAGATGTCTGCGTTGTGCTGCTTCCACAAAGCCGGGAAGTTCTTCTTTTAAAAGGTCGGCCGGAAGTCTGTAGGCAGTCTTGAGCTTCTCGATCTGCTCGTAGTGGCTTTTACGCAGGAAATCATCGATATCGTCTTCTATGATTCGCTCTCTGACTGCGGTAAGTCCTCCCATTTTCTCGATGTCCGAGAGGGTGAATGTTTTTCCTGATTGGTCAATTCTGGTGGGGTGGGCAATATATGTTTCTCGTAAGAGCGATGCGATGAAGGCATCGTATTGCGAGATGATTGAGATGAGCAAGCTTCGCTGCATTAGCGATCGGGCTTTAAGTCGCCGAATGTAAAGGCGGTGATGGCGGGAGAAGTTTGGCTTGTCCTCTGGATGGAGCGCGAAGGAGGAAGTCTCTCCTGGATTCTCCGGCATAACCGGCACTAGTC
Source organism: Luteolibacter rhizosphaerae (assembly GCF_025950095.1). Taxonomy (NCBI): domain Bacteria; kingdom Pseudomonadati; phylum Verrucomicrobiota; class Verrucomicrobiia; order Verrucomicrobiales; family Verrucomicrobiaceae; genus Neoluteolibacter; species Neoluteolibacter rhizosphaerae. The sequence continues at coordinate 245,715 of NZ_JAPDDR010000004.1, forward strand.
GCTCCATCATCTGATTGATCGGTGCAAAATACTCCTCTGCTTCCCGCTTCATGGCAGTTAAAACAGGGTCGATGGAAACAAGGATTGATTCGACCGACTCAGCGAAGTCCATGATGACCTGCTGGAAATTTCCTTTGTCGTTCTGGTCTTGAGGGGGAGTCACTTGCATGGCGATGTCATTTATCGGAATGAACTATAAGATCAAGACGCCATCACTCAGGATGGGTTGATCCAACTGTTCCCATTCGACACAACAAAAAGGGGCGCGAGACGCGCCCCCTCCTTAGTGTATATTTGCGCACCTCGCGGGACATAAGGACGAGGAAGACGACGATCGCGCGCGGATGGAAGCGGCGCAGGAACCATTGGTCGCACAGCTGTGGCCGGTGGTGGGGGATGCTTGTGCTTGCGCTGACGGGCATCCCTCAGGGACTCTTCTTCAGGGCTTCTGCAAGCAGAGATCTAACCCGTTGCGCGCCGTGGCTGGAGAGGTGGCCGCGATCGTGAAAGAGCAGGTGGCCTTCCGAGTCCCAGAACGGGATCGCTCCGCTCGAGTCGTGGAAGAGGCTCTCCAAATCGATCACGAGAACGCGATCGCTTGCTCGTGCAAGGAGGTCGGCATTCACCACCATGCGCCGGGATTTTTGAACTCCTTCTTCATGGAAGGGTGGTCGTGCACCTTTCCGAATGGCGTCGCGGGTTGCTTCCGGAGGTAGCCTTGGAGGTTGTGTCAGGAGGATGATCCTGCGCGTCAGGGGGCGAAGTTCGTCCAGCGCCCGTTTGAGCCTGATTCCATCGTGATCCAGTTTGCCACTCCACTGGCATGCGATGATGACGAAGTCCGGGGAGTCTTGTCGGACTGCCGCGAGGCTTTGCGACCATAGCGATTCGCCTTCTGGAGTGTCGGCGGAGGCCAAGGGCAGGGGATCTCCGGAAGAAGCGCTCATCACCGTCAGCCGGTATCCCAATTCGTCGGCGAGTTGCTTGGCCATTTGGCCGTACATAGAGCCGTGACTGTCACCCAGTAGCACGACGCTACCCGCACTCCGTGTGCGGTTGAACGTGAGCTTGCCCTTGGAAATGTCCCGGACGTTGAGGTAGTTCCGGTCCCGGATGGCGAGCCCGGTGGGAATGCAGATGGCGAGGCTCGCAACCAGCGCGGCAAGCGCGAACCGGCGTGACGCGGGGCGATTCAATGCTGCTCTGGCCGGACACTCTATGAAGCGGTAGCTCGCAATGGCAAGCGGCACGGTGATTGCGGTTTTGAGGAAAGCCCTGGGAGTCTCTTCAAGCAGGAGAAGCTTGTAGTCCACGAAGGAGAAGACCGGCCAATGCCAAAGATAAAGCGAGTAAGACAGCTTGCCAATCGACACCAGCAAGGGCGCGGCCAAGATCCTCTGGACCCCGCCTCCCCGGGGCATATCCGTGCCTGTGATCACAAGTAGGGTGCCGATCACCGGGAACAGGGCTTGGTAACCCGGAAATCCAGCGGCTTCGCGTATCAGAATGAAAGATGCGACAAGCAAGGCGACCCCGAGCCACGGGAAGAACTTCGAAGCGAGCATCATGCTGGCTCCCGTTTCTTGATGCGAACGTCTCAGGGCGAGAAATCCTCCTGCCAGAAGCTCCCATGCCCGGGTTGGCAAAAGATAGAAAGCCCAAGGGGATCTAAGCGGGGTTATCACCAAGCATGAAGCCAAGCTGACGAGCATCAGGCCGAGTAATCCAATCAGCAGCAATTTGCGGGATCTACGGAGGAGAAGGACCAGCAGAATGGGATAGAACAGATAGAACTGCTCTTCCACGGAGAGCGACCAGCAGTGGAGAAAGGGTTCCGCATCCGGAGAGAGTTCGAAGTAAGCCCCTTGAAGCATCAGCCTCAGGTTGATAACCGAGGCTGCGGCGGTCGCGAGGCTTTCGCCGGTGGACGCGAGATCCTGTGCGGAGTAAATTAGAGCCGCAGCCGCCATGGTCGCGGCAGCCATCACGATGAAGGCGGGGAAAAGTCGCGCGATCCGGCGCTGGTAAAACTTTCCGAGGCTGAAGTTCCCGTGCTGATGTTCAGCCGTGATAACGGCGGTGATCAGGTATCCCGAAAGCACGAAAAACACATCCACCCCGACGAAGCCGCCGGGCAGCCAGGAGGGGTGAAGATGAAAAATAAGGACAGCGAGGATGGCGACCGCCCGCAGCCCGTCGATTGAAGGGCGGTAGGGGAACGAATTCGCCATGATTTTGACGCTTGGCGGGGCGGGAGCCGCAGCAGCGGCACCTATTTGCTCACGTTGAAGCGGAACTCGATGACGTCGCCATCCTTGACGACGTATTCCTTGCCTTCGATGCGGAGCTTGCCGGCTTCCTTGGCGCCGTGCTTGGAGCCGGCGGCGACGAGGTCGTCGTAGTGCACCACTTCCGCGGCGATGAAGCCGCGCTCGAAGTCGGTGTGGATGACACCCGCGGCGGCGGGTGCCTTGTCGCCTTCGTGGATGGTCCAGGCGCGGGTTTCCTGCACGCCGGTGGTGAGGTAGGTGCGCAGGCCGAGGAGGTGATAGACAGCACGGATGAGGGCGGAGACGCCGGAATCCGAGATGCCCATTTCGCCGAGCATTTCAGCGGCTTCCTCGGGAGTGAGGTCGACCAGTTCTTCCTCGATCTTGGCGGAGATGACGACGGCCTCGGCCCCGTGGGCTTCGGCGGCGAACTTGCGGACCTTGGCGACCCAAGGGTGCGAGTCGGGATCGGCCATGGCACCGGCGAGTTCGTCTTCCGCGACGTTGCAGGCGAAGATGGTCTTCTTATCCGAGAGCAGGAAGAAATCCTTCATCAGCTCGCGTTCCGCGTCGGAGAGCGAGAAGGTCAGCGCGGGCTTGCCGTCGTTGAGGTGGGGCAGGAGCTTGTCGATCAGCTCGACCTCCGCCTTCGCTTCCTTATCGCCGCCCTTGCCTTTCTTCTCGCGAGAGACGCGGCGCTTCTCCATCGCGGCGATGTCGGCGAGGATCAGCTCGGCATTGATGATCTCGATATCGCGGATCGGATCGACGGTGCCGAGTTCGTGAATGATGTCGTCGTTCTCGAAGCAGCGCACCACCTGCACGATGGCATCGGTCTCGCGGATGTTCGCGAGGAACTGGTTGCCGAGACCGGCACCTTCCGAGGCACCCTTCACCAGACCGGCGATGTCCACGAACTCGATCGCGGTGGGCACCAGCTTCTGGGAGCCGGAGATCTTCGAAAGCACGGCGAGCCGGGAATCGGGCACGACCACGATGCCGACATTCGGATCGATGGTGCAGAAGGGGTAGTTGGCCGCCTCCGCCTTGCGGGAACGGGTGACGGCGTTGAAGAGAGTGGACTTACCGACATTCGGGAGTCCGACGATTCCGGCTTTCAGCATGGCGGGGGGAGGGTTAGGGCATGCCCCCCGGCTCGCCAAGGGCGGAATTCGCTCCGGGGTGGTGCGGGGAAGAAAAATCAGGTAAAACCGCGGAAGGTGCCGGGGCGATGATGGACAGCGACATCAACTTGGTCTTCCCGAAGGCGGATGTAGCGCACGGGGTGGAGCTTTGGTGCAGCGATGGCACGCCGAAAGGGACGCGGCTGCTGAAGGATATCGTGCCCGGAGAAATGGGATCGCAGCCTCAGGATCCGGTGAGGGTCGGGATCGGTGAGATCGTTTTCCGGGGGCAGGTAAGGGATGCGTTTCAACTGTGGCTTACGGATGGCACGGCAGGAGGCACACGGCACCTCGCGGACCTGCCGTCGGATCTGGAGACGGACACGGCAGTGCAGGTGCTGCGGACGTCGACCGGCTATTTCTATCTGGCAGCGGCCTTGGCGGAGGACAGCCGAGGCGTGTGGTTCACGGATGGCACTCCGGGGAACGAGCGTGAATTGAACCCTCGTGCGGGGGGCTCGGGCGCGCGCGCACCCTTCGGCTCGGTGCGGGAGATCATCAGTGACGGCACGTGGTGCTATATCCTCGCGAATGGCGATCAGGTCTGGCGCAGCGATGGCAGCGAGGCGGGCACCACGCTGTTGCTGGATGCGGGCGAGCTGCTTCCCTATGCCGAGCCCATGCAGCTCGGGATGGCTTCGGAGCTGGATGGCCGCTTGCTGCTCAAGGTAGTGCGGAACTTTTTCGCCCCGGAGTTATGGAGTTTCACCTACCAAGGCACCGAGCCGCGACTCGTGGCGGCGGGCGAGTGGCAGGGAGTCGAAGACTTCGTCTCCAGGTCGGCAGGCGCAGGCAGCTTCTTCAGGGCCCATCAGCCGGGACCACAAGTCATCTGCCGGCTGCACTACACGGATGGCTCGGAAGACTCCGCGGTGGCGCTGCCGCTGGTGCTGGATGCGATCGAGCAGAGCTTCTTCTCAGATGGCGGAGGCGTGATGATGGGCGGGCACTATTACTTCGGCTCGTATGGCAGTGTCGGTGGTGCCTTGTGGCGGAGCGATGGAACGCCGCAGGGGACGGTGATGTTGGCTCTCCTGGGGGATCGTATCATCTCGGCGTGGTTCCCGTCGGCGCAGGGAGAGGGTAAGCTCCACTTTGAGGTGCAGGGGCCCTCGGGCATGGGGATCCAACTGTGGCAGACGGATGGCACAGCGGCAGGCACCGCGGAGGTGAAGACGAAGATCCCGGTCAAAGCGTCCGGATCCGGCTTCAGCACGCAGGCGGGAGGCAGCGAGCTCTTCGTTCAGACAAACTCCGAAGAGGGCGTGGCGCAGTTGTGGAAACTGGGCGAGGGCAAGCGCGGGCCGGTGGCACTGCTGCGGCCGGAGCGGATCACGGCCTCCGCCTACAGCTCGAATATCTTCGACGACTATCCCTACGCCGCGTTGAACGGCAACATCGTGACGATGGTGCAGGGGCGCGGCCGTTCCGATCAGGAGATGTGGAGACTCAGCCAGAAGGGGAAAGCAGCGGCGCTGTGGAAATCACCGCGGGGCAGGGCGCTGGACCAAATCACCTTCCTGGGGGGGATCGGCGGGCGAGCGATCTTCCCGCTCTGGCAAGACACGGGGCGGGTGGACTTCTGGACCACGGATGGCAAGACCGGCGGCACCCGCCTGCTCAAGAAAGGCGACACCGAGGTGGGAACCATCGGAGCGATCGTGCATGCAGGCGGCCGGGCGTACTGGGGCGTGCGGCGGCAGGCGGATTATGAGGCACTGTGGACGAGCGATGGCACGGAGGCCGGAACGCACGCCGTGCGCACGGCGGATGGCATGCTGCCGGTCCCGCTGGGCGCGGAAATGTATGAGCTGAATGGACTGCTCTACTTCATCGGTATGCGGCCCTACGGCATCGGGGCCGGGCTGTGGCGGACAGATGGCTCGCCGGAAGGCACGGTGGAGGTGAAGGGGAACTGGGACGGCATCGCGAGCGCGGAGCCCAACCGGCTGATACGAGTGGGCGATCGGCTCTTCATCTCCGTGTTTGCCCAGAACTATGGCAACCGGCTGTGGACCAGCGACGGAACGACGGCGGGGACGCAGCGGATTCACGGCGAGCCTCTCCCTGCGAGTGCACCGGAGCACTTGGATTACGCCATCCACGACTTGGGCGGCGTGCTGATCTTCAGCGTGGATGGGAAATATCCACAGTGGTGGCGCAGCGATGGCACGGAGGCCGGCACGGTGATGGTGGCGGACTCAAGCGGCGCGGCCCCGCCGCAGATGCCGGACGATCTGAAGGTCATGAACGGGAAGCTGCACTTCACCGCGGAGCGGCGGGATGTGGGACGTGAGCTCTTCGTGGTCGAGGAGTGAGCGAGATCGCGGAGGAATCGATCGCTTCCCTTCTAGGGGATGCGGGAGAAGGAAGCGCATGGCGATTCGTGGCGAGGCTCGCGCTGCCGGAAGCACGAGAGTGCTTCCGCTACGAGAAGAGTGATCCCGCTACGAAGGCGGGCCTTGCTCGTAGTTCTTTGGGTCGCCCAAGGGCGGGGCATCCATGCGAGTGCCCTTGGCTCCCGCCCCTGCGATCGCGAGTTCACTGGCGGCGGCGCGTTCGTCATCGGCCTGGCCAAGATGGCGCTCGCGCCAGGCTTCGAGCCACGCCACGAGATCGATGGAAGCTTCGCCCTGACGGATGGCGTCGTCGATTTCGGCGAGCGGGAAGCGGCCCTGTGCTTCCTCCGCCAAGGCGGCGGGGTTCTGCATTTCCACCAGCGCGAGGAGATCTTCCGGAAGTTGCATCCGGTACCCTCGCGCGGGCGTGAGTGGAGGCAACGGTTTTCGCGTCGCCCACCTCCGGCTACTGTTTCTTGCGGCGAAGCAGGATGATCAGGAAGCCGAGCGAGCCGAGCATGGCCAGCGCGGGCTCGGGAACCACGGTGAAAGTCGCGGTGGCCGCCGAATTGTTGTTGCTGGTCAACACGGAGGTCGAAGCACCGTCCCAATTGTTGTAGGTGTAGCTGACCGAGACGTTCAGCGTGTAGGTGCCGGGGGCGAGGCCATCGAGCAGATTGAGCGGACCGTTGCCGGTATTGTTCCAGAAGTGGTTGTTTCCCGACTGACTGCCGTAGGAAAGAACCTGATCGTCCGAATTGAGGCCGATACTGAGGAGCAGGGTGGCGCTATTGGTATTGTTGATCCAATTGTCGCTGCCGGGGCCGGCGTTGAAGGCGTAGTTCTCGAAGAACCAGTTCGTGAGCTGGAGCGTATCCGTGGAAGGATCGAAGCTGCCGAAGTTGTGCCCGTTAAGATTCGCGTTGCCGGTGCTGCCGGGGACGGGTGAGAGGTAAACGGTCGATGAATTGACCAGAAACTGTCCGGTGGATTCAACCACGCCGGTGGCGGCATGGCCCTGGGACAGGACAAGGGCGGAGAGAGCCGCGATGAGGAGGGAGCTGGGTTTCATCGACACTAGGGTATGTGCCGGGGAAGGCGGGGGTTTAACAAAAAAGTCCCGCAGCGGCGGACCGGTGCGGGACGATCGCGAATCATTCGAGCTTGGTTGGCAGCAACTCGCCCTCCATGAGACCGGTATCCATCGGGAGATCCGGCTCCTCGAAATTCACGGGGCCTTGGAAGAGGCTACCCCAGAAACCGCGCTTCTGGCGGCCCCGCTCGAAGGCGACGGCCTGCTCTTGGCCGGTCGGCTGGTCCTTCAGGGCCTCCGGGCGGACCTGCACCACCGGGATCTTCGGTCCCGGCATGAGGTTGGCGATGCCCTCCTTGGAGACGGCGGAAATTTTCGACACGCCTTGGCCCATTTTGGACACACCGGAAACGGTGGCGGTCTTGATGCTGTTCACTTGGGCGCAGGAAGCCAGCGAGATCGCGGCAAGGACGCAGAAGGATTTCATGTGGCTCGGGGGACTACGGATGCGGCGACCCCCTTTTTGCTAGCACCGAGCCCCTATCTTGTCCAAAGGCATATTTGGAACGCTCTCTCAGCCCTGATTCCTGCGAACTATGACTAGGAAATTGCGGACCTTGGATATTTCACGAAGGTAAAACAATTGGTCGTTCTCCTTCCGAATCCAGAGGCCGCTGGATCCGCCGCCGTCGAGATTGAGGACAGTTTTCAAGGGGAAGTGAGGAAATGCGCCGGGCATGGCCAGCACATTGGCCAAGCCCGCCAGAGTGGCCCCCGGTACATAGGCGATGGCCCATTGCTTGCCGCCATCCGTCATGACGATGGTGCGGCGGGCGAACCTTTTCGCCTCCAGTCCTTTCACGGCGGCGCCGTTCTCGATCAGGAAGGGACCGGCTTGGAGGAGATCCTTGGCCTTGGTGTGGGCGAGATCGAACTGCTTGCTGCGGGCGATGGCGCCCCTTGGCCCATCCGACCAGAGCACGCCGCTGGTCAGCACGCCGGCGAGGGCGGGTGACCCCGTGCTTTTGCCCCCGGCGATCATGAGTCCAAGGGGTTCACCCTCCGGAGTGAAATAGCTGCCATTGACCCCGGCGGTCGCGTTGATGGCGGCGCAGGCGGCCCCGAGGTTGGTGCTGTTCTGCGATGTCAGGCCGCCTTGGTCGATCACGCGGAAGGTCTCCACGTCCGAGTTGAAGACATAGCAGTGGATGGTGGTGGCACGTCCGCCGGGGCCGATCGGCAGATCGATGCGGCGGTGATCGCCTGCGCCTGCGGGGAGGACGAGCGCCAGCATGGCGAGGAGCAATCGCATGGCCTCAGTTACGCGGGATCAGGACGAGGAAGTTGCGCACCGGCTTGTTCCAGAGCGGGCGCTCGCGCAGCGGGCCACCGGCTGCGGAGGAGCCGACCCAGAGGTCGGAGGAGCGGCCACCGTCCAGATTGAGGGCGCTTCTGATTTTCACTCCGCCGAGCTCGGCGCCGGCGAGGGCGGTGCCCAACTGGGAGAGCGAGCAGGAGCCGGTGCGAGCGAGGATCCAGCCGGAGCCGCCATCCCAAGCGATGAAGCTGCGGGCGCTGGAGCTCTGGGGGCTGAGGCCGCCGATGGCGCGGGAATTCTCCACGAGGAAGGGGCCGGATTGGAGGATCTCACCGGAATTGCTGGAGCGCTCGCGGCGGACGAGGGCGGGTGGATTCTCCTCCGCGAACATGCCGGCTCCGAGCGAGGAGGCGCGGTTGATGCTGCCCGATTTTTTGCCGCCCGAGACGACGAGCCCGAGCGGTTTGCCCTCCGGGGTGAAGAAGCCGCCGTTGATCGCGGCGATGCCGCTGTAGGCTCTGGCGGCGGCTTCAGCATCGGGCCACTTGGAGCCGGGTCCGCCGTCTTGATCGGCCACGGCGATGCGATGCGAGCGACTGTCGTAGCTGATACCGCTGATGGAGACGCCGCCGATGGATGTGCGGAAGGCGAGGGGAGCGCGGCGCGGGGAATCCGGGACAGGTGGCGGTGCCGGGGCGGGAGCGGCTGCGACCTCCTGCTTGGCCGGTGCTTCGGGTGACGCGGCGATGGGAATCTGTTCAAGCGGCGAGGGACCCCTTCCGGTGCAGGAGACCAAGCTCAAAAGAACGGCGGCGGCAGGCAAGCGGAGCACGCGCGGACACAACACGACGCAGTTGCATTCCGCAACCGCTCAGGCCGGTTTTCTGGCGACCGCGAGGAGGGTCTGAAAATTCGGCGGCTCGGGCTCGCGATCGACCACGGCGGTCTCGATCTGGGTAAAGCCGGCTTCTTCCAGCATGGCGGCCAGTTCGCCCTCGCCGAAGCCGAGCCAGACATCCGCATAGAGTTCGCGGGCTTCCTCGAAGCTATGCTGGAGGAGATCGAGGACGACGACACGGCCGCCGGGCTTCACGATGCGGAAGGTTTCGGCCAGCGCTTTGGGCGGGCTGCCAGCGTGGTGCAAGGCTTGGCTGAGGAAGGCGAGATCGACGCTGGCGTCCTCCAGCGGGGGCTCCTCGATATCGCCGAGGCGGTATTCAAGGTTGGGCAGGTCGTGGCGGCTGGCCAGTTCGCGGCCGAACTCCACCATCTTCGGCGAGAGGTCCACGGCGATGACCTTGTCCGCCTGGCGGGCGAGCATCTGGGCGAGGGTGCCCTCGCCTGCGCCGAGGTCGGCAACCACGCCTTGGTTGGTGACCTTCAGCAGGGCTTCGGCGAGGCCCTTCCACGAGCGGCCGGGGACGTAATCCTTGCCGAAGCGGCCGGCGAGCTCGTCGAAGTAGGCGCGGGTCTTGTCGCGCCGCTTGTGCTGGAGGTGGCGCAGGGCGGCGGCGTCCTTCTCGGTTTCCGGGACTTCCTTGGCCGCTTCTTGGGCGAGGCGGCAGAGGTCGCGGCTCATTTCCGAGCGGTAGAAGTTGTGCTTCCCGCTGCGTTCATCGCGGACGAGGCCGCCGGATTTGAGCTGGGAGAGCTGGGTGGAGATGCGGCTCTGGCCCATGCCGAGGAGTTCCTGCAGGTCCGCCACGCTCAAGGCTTCTGCATCCAGCAGGAGCAGGATCCGGAGCCGGGTGGGATCGGTCAGGAGCTTCAGGGATTTCAGCATTGACGCCATGGGCGAACCGTTACATCAACCCATCGCGATTTGACGATACGAAATTTGATCTAGCTCATGAGCACTTACATTTTCTCATCCGAGTCCGTCGGCGAAGGCCATCCGGACAAAGTGGCGGACACGATCTCCGATGCGATCCTCGACGCTCTCCTCGCGCAGGATTCGAAAAGCCGCGTCGCCTGCGAGACCTTCGTGAAGTCGAACATCGTGGTCGTCGGTGGCGAAATTACTTCGAAGGCGAAGATCGACTACGAGCAAGTCATCCGGAACGCCGTGCGCGGCATCGGCTACATCAACGGCGATGACATTTTCCACGCGGACACTCTTTTCATCAACAACTACCTGACCGGCCAGTCCCCGGACATCGCGCAGGGCGTGGATGCCAAGAAGGCGAAGGGCAAGAAGACCGCGGAGCAGGGTGCCGGCGACCAAGGCATCATGTTCGGCTACGCCTGCAACGAGACGCCGGAACTCATGCCGGCGCCGGTGATGTATGCGCACCGCTTGGGCCGCGAGCTCACTCGCATCCGCAAGAGCGGCAAGGTGAAGTGGCTGCGCCCGGACGCGAAGTCGCAGGTGTCCGTCGAGTATGTCGACGGTAAGCCGACCCGTATCGTGAACGTGGTGATCTCCACGCAGCACGCTGCCGGTGTGGAGCACGCCGTGATCGAGAAATTCTGCATCGACCAGGTGATCAAGAAGGTCCTGCCGAAGAACATGCTCACCAAGGATACCGAGTATCTGATCAACCCGACCGGTAACTTCGTGATCGGTGGACCTCAGGGCGACTCCGGCCTCACCGGCCGCAAGATCATCGTGGACACCTACGGTGGCATGGGCCGCCACGGTGGCGGTGCCTTCTCCGGCAAGGACCCGTCGAAGGTCGACCGCTCCGCCGCCTATATGGGCCGCTGGGTGGCGAAGAACATCGTCGCAGCCGGCCTTGCCGAGAAGTGCGAGATCCAGTTCGCCTACGCCATCGGCCACCCGCTTCCGGTGAGCGTGCACGTTGATACCTTTGGCACCGGCACCAAGCCCGACGCCGACATTCTCAAGGCTGTCCTGAAGGTCTTCTCCTTCAAGCCCGCCGACATCGTGAAGCAGCTCAACCTGCTCCGCCCGATCTACGGCAAGTCCACCAACTACGGCCACTTCGGCAAGGATGATGCCGATCTAACCTGGGAGCGCACCGACAAGGTCGCGGCGCTGAAGAAAGCCATCAAGTAACCACCACCACCATGTCTACCACCTTCACTGATTACAAAGTCCGCGACATCGCTCTCGCCGAGTTCGGTCGCAAGGAAATCGAGATCGCCGAGCATGAGATGCCCGGCCTGATGGCGACCCGCGCCAAGTACGGTCCTGAGAAGCCGCTCAAGGGCGTCCGCATTATGGGCTCGCTGCACATGACCATCCAGACCGCCGTGCTCATCGAGACGCTGGTCGAGCTCGGTGCCGAAGTGCGCTGGGTGTCCTGCAATATTTTCTCGACGCAGGATCACGCTGCAGCAGCGATCGCTGCTGCCGGTATCCCGGTCTTCGCCTGGAAGGGCGAAACGCTGGAGGAATACTGGTGGTGCACCTGGCAAGCGATCGTGAACCCCGCCGGCCTCGGTCCGGAGCTGATTGTCGATGACGGTGGCGATGCCACGCTGCTCATCCACAAGGGCTACGAAATGGAGAACGGCTCGAACTGGGTCGATACTCCCTCCGGTAACCACGAGGTGAAGGTCATCAAAGACCTGCTCAAGAAGATCGGTGCGGAACAGCCCGGCATCTTCGCGAAGATCGTGAAGGACTGGAAGGGTGTCTCCGAGGAGACCACCACCGGTGTGCACCGCCTCTATCAGATGGCGAAGGAAGGCACCTTGCTCGTCCCGGCGATCAACGTGAACGACTCCGTGACCAAGTCGAAGTTCGACAACCTCTACGGCTGCCGCGAGTCGCTGGTCGACGGCATCAAGCGTGCCACCGACGTGATGATCTCCGGCAAGGTCGGCGTGGTCTGCGGCTACGGCGATGTGGGCAAGGGCTGCGCCCAAGCTCTCCGCGGCCAAGGTGCCCAGGTCGTCGTGACCGAAGTCGATCCGATCTGCGCGCTGCAAGCCGCGATGGAAGGCTTCCGCGTACTGACCGTTGAAGACACCCTCGGCTGGGGCGACATCTACGTCACCACCACCGGCAACTTCGACATCATCCGTCTGGAGCACATGGAGAAGATGAAGGACCAGGCGATCGTCTGTAACATCGGCCACTTCGACAACGAGATCCAGATCGACAAGCTCAACGATGCGAAGGGCGTGACCCGCACGAACATCAAGCCGCAGGTCGACAAGTACACCTTCCCGACCGGCAACAGCATCTACATGCTGGCCGAGGGGCGCCTGGTGAACCTCGGCTGCGCCACCGGCCACCCGAGCTTCGTGATGTCCAACAGCTTCACCAACCAGACGCTCGCGCAGATCGACCTCTGGAAGAACAAGGACACCTACAAGGCCGGCGAAGTGAAGGTCCTCGACAAGAAGCTCGACGAGGAAGTCGCCCGCCTCCACCTCGCCAAGGTGGGAGCCAAGCTGACCGTCCTCACCCAGGAGCAAGCCGACTACATCAGCGTCCCGGTCGAAGGTCCGTATAAGGCGGACCACTACCGCTACTGAGGAAGTTCCAAGTTAGAAGTTCCAAGTCTCAAGCAGAAGGCCCCGCCGGTAGTAAGGCGGGGCCTTTTCGTGTCCGGGTGTGAAGGAATCATGCCTTTGTAGTGGGCAGAGTGGGCTCTTCCTCTAGCATCCGCACCAAGGAAGGATAACCCATGGACTCCTCAACGCTCTTCTCTGTCGCGCCCACGTTCCCAGTGGATGATGCCCGCCTGAGGGAATTGCGCTGGAAGCGGGTCTTGTCCTCGCCGGTGACGATCGGTGCGGTGGTGCTGGCAGGTGCGCTGGGATTCGGGCTCGGTGCGGGCCTGATGGGTTTCATGGCACTCTATGCCGGTGCCGCGCTCGGGATGCGGTCCTATTGGGAGAAGAATCGGAGCAAGTTGGATGCGGCTTGTCTGAAGGAGCTAATTGAGGAGAGCAACGAGGCGCAGGACAACGAGCTGAGGCGGATCATCGGTGAGCTCAATGTTCGCAGCCTGCCCCAGTATGCCGTGTGCTTGAGCCGCTTCCTGATCTTGAAGCAGAAGATCGAGCGGGAGTTGCATGGCGGCCCGCATCTCTCGGCCTTCGCGATGCAGATCGAAAAGGCGGTGGACGGAATCTGCAAGGAAGTCTGCCTGGAGATCACGCGGCTCAAGGATCGCGAGCAGGATCTCGGGGAGGTGCTGACCTCGCGGGAGCCTGCGCGCCTTGAAGCTTTGGAAGCGGCGCGGCGCCAGTCGCAGGCGGCGATCCTCCATGCCTATACCTCGCTCTATCAGACCCACGCCGGCCTCATCGGGCTGGATGCCACGGCAGGTGTCCGCGCCAAGATACCGGTCGCCAAGGAGGCCGCCCCGGGCGAACGGCTCAACCAGATCCTCGGCGATCTGAAGGACGAGGCGGACCTGATCGTACGCACCCGTGCACGGATTCAGGAATCGCTCGGCGAGTCTACCTCCACCGCGTCGCCGCGGATGGCGGAGCATGCATGAGCGCCGGGCCGCTTACTCGACCCGGTCGTGATCGCCCTTGAGGAAGGGGACGAAGGACTTTTCGATTTTCGCGACCCAAGGGTCGTACTTCTTGTTCTCCGCGTGGGGATAGGTGATCAGGAAGGTGGCCCAGTTGCCCTTTTCCACCGCGAACTTGCGGTAGTATTCGGTGCCGTCCTTCTGCACGCCGGAGACCACGAACCAGGTTTCGCCTTTCTTCTTGTAGGTCACCGTGTCCCCGCGTTCGGCCAGTTCCTCCTTCCAGCGCTTGTCGAGGGAGTCGCCATCGTCGATCTGCAGGAAGTGAGCGTAGGCCCGGAGTTCGAACTTCCCGTCCTTGCTCTTGAAGATCTTGCCGTCGCCGTTGTCGGACTCGCGCCCGGCTTCCAGCGTGGCGGGGTAGTCGATCGCGAAACCGAAGCGGGCGTTCGTGTAGGTCTTCCATTCAGGCTCCTTTTCCTGAGCGGAGAGGGAAAGTGTCAGGAAGGGGAGGAACAGCAGATGGCGGCGTTTCATGGCGATGCGCCATCATGGTGCAGGCCGGCACAAAGTCTAAGGGGAAGATAATGCTTCACGGCTCGATCTTCATCTTGGCGTCGCCGGAGACCGGGTTCGCCCGGGTCGTCTTGCCACCGAAGCTGACGCGATCCTTGTGATCCGGGCGGAAGAGGTCGCTGCTCACCCATTGCGCACCGCTTTCGAAGGCGGCCTTGCGCATCTTGTCATCGGGCTTGTTCGTGTCGGAGCGGGTGCGGACCAGGAAGCCCTGCTGCACCAGTTTCCGGATGCGGTCCTGTTCGCGCTCGGGGTCGTTGCACTTGAACCACGCGGCGGCGGGGTGCTCGTCTTGCGGGGCGCTGACGAAGATCAGACGGTCTTCCAAAGTCGGGTTGCCTTCAAGGTAGCGGGCGCGGATCGCGTCGGTGTTATCGAGGCAGAAGAGGAACTTGCCGCGCAGGCTTTCGAGTGTCGGCCAGCCCTTCCTGAGGACGGCTTCGCGCAGGCTTTCCGAGTCGCCGCGGACGTCATCGGGGCGGAGGATGCGGTCCTTCGGGATCGCGGTCAGGATCTCCTCCTCCAAGTCCATCAGAAGCTCGCGGGTCAGCTTCTCCGGCTTGGTTGGCAGGGGCGGCTGCGGCTGGTCCTTGCACTCCAGCAGGATCATCACCGGCAGGTGGCCAGGATGCTTGTCGGACCAAGCCTTCATGTCTTCGAGCGCGCCCTTGAGCGTGGGGGCGTTGCTCCAGCAATCGATATCGGGGACGTGCAGCACCTTGAAGCCCGGGTTGGCGAGCTTGCCCTCGGGATCGAAGGTCAGGTCTTTGGCTCCGGCCATCCGCGCGACTCCCAGCATGCTCGGCTTCGAGAACAGGCCGCCCTTGGTATCGGCGAAGATATCGAGCTCGAACTGTCGAATGCCCATGTCGAGTTGCTCCGGGAGGGGTGGGTGGGTGTAGTCCCACGCTGCAGCGCTTTTGTTAAACTTCGTGATCGTCTCCAAGAGCTCCTTCGGCGGGGCGACATGGTAGGAGTTGTGGCTGCCAATCGCTTGGATCTGGTTCAATCGGGTTTCCTCCGCGGAGGCGAGGGACAGCAGGCCGAGCACAAGGGCGGGGAGCAGGCGCATCGGCACAGGCTAGCGGCCGGGGTGCGGGATTCCAGCAGCGAATCGTGAGCTTTCCGGAAGAATTCGGACGGCTGTGCGTATTTTGCATGCAAATTTTAGAGCCGCATGCTGTCCTTGGAGAACCCAATGTTCCTGTCTCTTCCGAAGCGCCGCACCTGGTGCCGCTGGTTCGCGAGCGCCGCGGCGATGATGTCGATCGCGGCTGCCGCGCCCTTCTTCGATCCCACCATGCCGGTGTATGGATCGCCTTTGGATGGACGCGAGGCGGGTGTGATTCCGCGCGGCCTGCTGATCCGGGCGGGGGAAGACGAGTGGGTCATCTTCGACCAAGACCTGCTGCGGCCCGCACTGTGGACACGGCCGGGAAAGGGGAAGCCGCCGATCGCGCTGGTGACGATGTCGCAGGCCTCCTGGGAGAAGCCGACGCAGAAAGGCGGCATCGTGCCTCCCCCCGCGGATGCGGGTTCGGTACCTCTCGCGCCGCCGCTGCCGGGTGTCGGCCTGAAGCCGGAGGATCTATTCAAGGAT
Organism: Luteolibacter rhizosphaerae; assembly: GCF_025950095.1. Classification (NCBI taxonomy): domain Bacteria; kingdom Pseudomonadati; phylum Verrucomicrobiota; class Verrucomicrobiia; order Verrucomicrobiales; family Verrucomicrobiaceae; genus Neoluteolibacter; species Neoluteolibacter rhizosphaerae. The sequence continues at coordinate 261,437 of NZ_JAPDDR010000004.1, forward strand.
CCACGACCGGTTTACGGGACCGAAACGGGTCGCGGAGGATTGGACGCAAGTGGCCGTCGCCTTCTCGGCTATCAGATCGCGGGGAAGTCGGGAGTGCTGCACTACGAATGTGGATCTGTGCTAGTGCGCGAGTGGTATGAGTCGGACCGGAAAGGGCTACGCCGCCATCTCGCCGTGGGGCCGGGTGAGGAACTGCTCTTCACAGTCGCGGCAGGTGAGTTCGAGATTCAGTCTGCCGCAGCCAGCTCGGCGAAGCTGAATCTCGCGGTGAATCATCCCGGCATGAAGCTAGAGGCTCGCGAGGGTATACTCATCGCACGGCTTGCCGCCTCGAAGCAGGAGCGACGCGTCACGCTGAGCTACTCGGACGAGAAGGCCGTGGCGGCAGGTAATACTCCCGCGGTGCCCACGGCGGGCCCGGCGCGCTGGGCAAAGGCAAGCGACGCCGTGATCGATGATTCCACCAGAAGCGGTCCCGGCTGGGTGATCGACAGGATCGGCCTGCCGATGAATCCCTCCGGTCGCCGGGTGCGTCCCGCCGACCTGGTCTTCCTCGGCACGGACAAGGCGGCGGTGGTGACTTTCGAGGGTGATGTCTGGCGCTTGGATCTCTCCGCTAGCCGGGTGCGCTGGACCCGGATTGCCGCGGGTCTCTCGGAGCCCCTGTCGATCGAGCAGGTCGGCGGCGTGGTGCAGGTCTTCACCCGCAATGGCCTCATCCGCCTCCGTGATGCGAACAAGGACGGGGAGACGGATTTCTACGAGAACCATAGTAGCCTGATCCATCATACGGCGGGCATGCGCTGCTATCCGCTCGACATGGAGGTGGACGAGGAGGGCCGCACCTGGTGCTCCACCGGGGGGATCGTCACCGGCGGGAAGCTGCTCACGAACCAAGCCTCCCCGAATCCTCACGCAGGCTCGATCATGATGATCTCCGCGGACGGGAAAAAGCTGGAGATCGTGGGAGCCCATGCGCGGGAACCTTTCTTCGGCAGGGATCCGGTCAGCGGACGCATCGTGATGTCCGAGCAGCAGGGGAACTGGGTGCCCTCTTCCGGCATCTATCCGGTCACGCCGGGTTCGGACTTCGGCTATGGATCCGAGTCTCCGCGGCGGACCTTGCCGGTGGTCTGGATTCCCCATGACCAGGATAGCTCCTCGGCCTCGCCGATGTGGGTGCGCGGCAGCGCCTTCAAGGCGTGGGAAGGCGGCTTGCTGAATCTATCCTACGGGACGGGGCGGCTCTTCATGGTTCGTCCCGCGGAGAGCGGCAGGGAAGGCGCGGTGATTCCGCTCGGGATCGATACCGGGCTGCCGGTGCTGCACGCACGGGTGCACCCCGGCGATGGCTCGATCTGGCTGGCTGGCTTTCGCGTCTATGATTCGCGCGCTGCGGATCTCGAGGGCATCGCCCGTCTACGGCCTTCCCGCGAGTCCTTGGAGGCTCCGGTGGACGCTCATGTCGTGAAAGAAGGGGTGGTGATCTCCTTCGATGCGGAGCTCGATCCCGCAACGGTGAATCCCGATGCGGTGCGTGCCACGGAGTGGCAATACAAGCGCAGCGGTGGCTACGGTTCGCCGCGGCTCAAGCGCGACGGCAGGAACGGCAACGATCCCGTGGCAAGCGGTGCGACCGTGCTCTCGAAGGATCGCAAGCAGGTCTTCATCCATATCCCCGGCTTGAAGGCGACCATGCAATTGGAGATCTCCCATGGCTTCACGATCAAGGGCGCGAAGGTGACCACGGCCTCGGTGTATTTTACCGTGAGTGATCCGCCCGCCGCGGACTGGGCCTCTTTGGGCTTCGAGGTTCCCAAGCTCGATCCATCGCTCGCGGTGGTTCACGGCGCGGTATCCGCCGATGCGAAGCCGAGCGTGGAGTGGGGAAAAGATCTCTCCGCCCGCTACGGCTGCATTGCCTGCCATTCGATCGACGGTGCAAAGGAAGGGCATAGCGGGCCGACATGGAAAGGCCTCTTCGGTTCGCAACGGCGCTTCACGAACGGCAAAAGCGCGGATGCGAACGATGCCTATCTCATCGAGTCGATCCTCGAGCCGGGTAAGGCCATCGTGGAAGGCTACTCGCTCGGCATGGGCAGCTATTCCGGCATCTTGAACGATGCCGAGCTGCAGAGCATCCTGCTCTACATACGCTCGCTGAAATGAAGGGAGCTACTGGCGACGCGGTCCCCAGCCGAAGGCCACGTAGCCGGTGATTTCGATGATCGGCCGGCCATCGTTCGTCTCCTTCTTTTCCAGCGTCAGGACCAGCGGCACCCCTTGATGGGCGAGCATCTCCTCCACGCTGGCCTTATCCAGATTCGGAGTGCCGCCGAAGACGGAACGCATCTTGGCAAGAGCTTCGGAGTCCTTTCGCACCCATGCAAGCTGCTCGCGATCGGGCATGGGGACATTCAGGCGGAAGCGCTGGAAGTGGGATCCGGCTTCGTTCTCGGCAGGGTCCGGCTTCACCAACAACTGGAAGATCCCGCTGCGGCCTGCCGGACCTTCGGCGAATTTGCGGAAGTGGTCGTCATGGAAGCCGATGAACGCCTCCCAATCGACCTTCGGTCCGGTATCCGTGGCTACCAGTGCGACGGGAAACCCCTCGGGGATCTCCTTCGTGCGGACTTTGTAGAGATAGTTCGAGGCTTGGAGATCGTCGAGGGTGATCGTGGTTACGGGGATGGGTCCGTCGCCCGACTCGGTCGCATACTGCTGCATCAGGTCCTGGATCTGATCCGGGACCAGCACGTGCTTGGCGCGGGTCTTCCAGTCCGGTGCTTCGAGGAAGGCTTTGAGCGTGCTGTCGGCATCCAGTCGCGCCGGTTCCGGAGCGGGCGCGGGTGGTGGTGGAGTAGGCGCAGGCTGCGGGGCAGCGGGCTCCGGCTTCGGCGGCGTCTCGGGAGCAGGCTCAGGTGCCGCGGCGGGTGTCGGTGCAGGCGCTGCTGGGGCCGGAGGCTTGGCCAGCGGTCCTGCTCCGGACTGCCGGGCTTGGTCGTAATGATACTTGCCGATGTAGTAGCCGCCCGCGGAGCAAATGGCCAGGCTGGCGAGCCATGCCAAGGCTTTGCCCGCGCTGGCAGGCTTCGCGATCTTGGTCTCGGGAAGGTCCGCTGCCGTGGCTGCCGGAGCCGGGGCGGGAGAGATCGGGGCCTTGGTTTCCGTCTCGGCGGGAGACGGTGAAACCGTGGGCGGTGCGGCCAGCGGAGGCGGCATCGACGCCGGTGCAGGCGCTGGCTCCGGGAGGGGGATGCTGGCCGGTTCAGGAATGGGATCCGGCTCCGGCTCGGCAGCAGGAGCTGGTGGCGGGCTTGGCTCCGGCGGAGGGATCGTCACCGCCGGAAGCATGGGTGGCATGCCGCGGAGCGGATCCGGACTGATGATCTCCTGCCAGCAACGCGGGCACGGGCCCTGAACTCCGGCCGCCGCCGCGGGGACCGTGAGGGTCACGCCGCATGCCGGGCAGTCGAAGGGAAGCGGGGCTGCTGCTGACTCTCCAGAACTCACCGGGCGAGCCTTAGGGAAGCAGACGGGGGCGGTCAAGATTGGCTCCAAGGCCTTATCCGGAGGTTTTCTTAGGGATTCCAGACTTCACGCAATCGCGTAGGGTCACCTGTCGGGAGGCTTGGAGCGAATTGTTAGTATTATTGATTTATCAAGGCCGAGTATGCGTGATGTTTAATATTCTTAATTATCAGGATCCGGCGGATAGGTGATCTTTTCTTGTCCGGATTCCCTTCTTTCCCCATTGTTAGGGGTAACCCCTCGCCGCGTTCCCCGCGTGGCGGTTCACCCCCACCCCCCGATGAATACCCCCGCCGCAAAGTATTTGCGTTTCTATGCCATTGCCATGGCTGCCGGTTCCCTTGCTCACGCGGGTGAGTTCCCGGACCCCTGTTATCCTGATAACCGGTCCCACACATCTTCCGCGATCAATAGTAGCGTGTTGGGCGTGGCATGGGCTTCGAGCCATGATGTCGGTGGTCGTCTCGCCGCGCATCGCGCCGGTATCCGCCCCGCATCCCGCTTGGTCGAAACCCCCTCATACGGGCCGGTCTCCGAAAGCGCCAAGGGTGGCATGTCCGCCAAAGGTGGAGCGAAGGTTTCCTCGATCGCCGTGCCGGTTCCCAACAAGTGGGAGGTCTACGGTTCCCTCTTCTTCTACTCCGAGGACAAGGACGGACAGAGCTTCCGCGGACACGGCAAGAAGAAGTACGAGAAGGACGACAAGAAGTTCGGCTTCGGCCTGGCAGGCGGTTCGGCGGATACCACTCTGGATGTCGTGGGTGGAACCGTCGGTATCGAGCACCACATCAATCGCGAGTGGAGCGTGGGCGTGGGTGTCTCCGCGGCCACGGGCGATCTCAAGATGGGCAGTGCCGGAAGCGCCGATATCGATTCGGTGTCCGTCAGCCCCTACATTTCCTACTACCGTGCGGATGCCTTCGGTTCGGCCGACTTCTGGGCCGACCTGATGTATTCCTACGGCGCGCATTCCTACGATATCCGCCGTAACACGGGCGGAGGCATCGCCACCGGTTCGCCGGATGCCAATACCAACACGATCGAGTTCACCACGGGTGTGAACTTCGGCGAGGAGAACGTGGTGCACGGCCCCTATGCCGGTCTGCGCTACATCACCGGGACGGTGGACGCCTACACGGAGTTCGGCCCCGGAGCGACTTTCTTCGGTGAGCAGGATGTCGATTCGCTTGTATCCATCCTCGGCTACCAGATCTCCTGGAAGATGCGCGGATCGAACGGTTTTTGGGTTCCGCAGATCCGCGCAGCTTGGGAGCACGAGTTTGAAGACGGCGGTAACTCCCTCTTCGGCGTGCCGGTCAACACCCGCGACGAGGACATCGCCGTGGTCGGTGCCAGCATGAGCTACTACTTCGACAACGGCTGGAACCTCGGCTTGGAATACGAAGGCCGCTTCGGCAGCGAGACCGAAGGCCACTACGGTGGTATCAAGGCCGGCAAGGAATTCTGATCCGGAACGATTCAAATCAAGTCCCTCGCCGCATGCCGCGGAGAGGGACTTTTTTGTTGGGGTGAGATCAGCGCGGAGTGTTCGCGTCCGGGGCGAAGATCGGCGTCGTCGTGGTCCAGGAGAGCGTCTCGGTGCGGGTGTCCGAGCGCGCGGTCTTGCTGTCCCCGTTGAAGCGGTAGGCGGGCCCGGTGATGGTCGGGAAGGGCGTCTTGAAGAACAAACCGCTCTCGATGTCTGCCTGCTGGTCGTAGGATTCCGAGCCGCCGTCCCACGTGTAGGTTTCCGTGAAGAGTCCGGTGGCACTGAGGCCGAAGGTGAGGGTGGAGCCGTTTCCGGAGAAGTTTGCCCCGGCGATGATCAGGTTGGGCGGAGCGCTCGAGCCGAGATCCACCGAGACGAGATCCGATCCACCGCTCCAAGTGTAGCTCTCGTCCTCGGATGGACGGTAGCTGCCGGAACCTTTGATCTTCCCGTTGCAGTCGTTGGCCAGGTTCCAGTAACTCTTCCAGATGTATCGGACCTCGCCTTCCGGTTCGTAGCGCTCGCCGTGGATGTCGGCACGCATCTTCACGGTGAAGGTCATGTTCGCATTCAGCGATCCCTGTTCGCGTCGGTCGAAGGTGAAGGGGATGGTCCACTCGGTCATGGGGACCTCATTGCTTTTGCTCTCGAAGTCCTTGTTGATGATCACCTGGAAGTTGCCCTGTGGGACCGGCTTGGGGACACGGATCACGATGCCGTCTTCTTCCTTCCAGCGGACGACTTCGAGCGGCTTGCCGCCCCAGAGCACGGTCCGTTTGCCTACGCCCGGATCGTCGCCGAAGTCGCCTTCGAGGAGATACTTCGGGAAGTTCTCTCCGGGCGATGTTCCCTCTTGGAGGATGCGCATGATCGAGGGCCTCAGCATGTGGGCGGGATTCGTCTGGCGGTGCTTCCAGATCAATACGGCATTTGGCCGCGTCTGGTCGGGGAATCGGGTGCTGGGGTCTTCGTCGTAGCCCTTGCGGTGCATCCAGTTGCTCACCACGTCCACGGTGAAGGAGCGCTCCTTGATGGTGGAGATCGGTGCCTCGGCATTCATGCCCAGCAGTCGGTCGAAGAGCTTCTTGCAGGGCTTGCCGCTTTCCGGTCCGGAGAGCCAGTCCCAGCTCACGTAAGAGCCTGCTCCCGCTTCGGTGAATGCAGTCGCCAGATCGTTGTTTGCACCGAAGCAGGCATCCACGACGACCAAGGAATTCGGAGCAAATCGCATGAAGGATCGGACGAAGGTCCCGGTGATGGTGTAGTAGGGAACCGTCTCGCCGACACCGATGGCCAGCCCCAACTGGCCGGTGCCGCGCATGGTCGCGTAGTCGCCTTGGCTCAGGGCCTCCGAGGCGAACTCGCGGGTCACGAGCATGGTGCTCTCGGTGCCGTTCTTCCGCTTGTAGGGGCAGCCGTGGATTTGCCAGAAGAGCACGCCGATGGGTGTGGCCGCGGTAGACCAGCTCTTGATGGTGAGGACGGGAGTGGAAGCATAGGTGTCCGCCTTGTAGTTGTGGCTTCTCAACCAGCCCGCGATGGTATGGGTCGAGCTGGGGAAGGTGGACTCCAGCGAGAAGGCGGCGATCGCCTGTTTGCTGCCAGGGAGGCTCAGCCCGGTGGCGGTGAAGTTGGATTGGATCGAGGTGTCATCTACTGCCGGAACTTCTACACGTGCCTCGGAGGGCACACGATCAGCCGCGGTGATGTCGCGTCGCGGTTTCGACATGAGCACGCAGATGTCGTCATCCGTGAAGCGGATCGAGATGTTGTCTCCCACGCTCGTAACCGAGGCTTCGGCGACCAGCGGATTGGTCATTGCCCACGCGATCAGGTTTGCTTGGGCCTCCGCCTTTGGCAGCGAGGACCATCCCGTCATCTTGAGGGATGCGTCCTTCAGGAAGTTGATCTTGGTTTGCTCGCCGATCGCGCTGTCGTAGACGACGGTGAAGAGGGATGGATCGATCAACTGGGCAGGGGGCACACTCGTCTCCGGGCCGGCCTTTCCTCTCACGATTGCCTTCGGGCCGTAGTTGGCAGGCAGCCGGAGGATCACGCGGCCCTTCCGTCCATCGAGCGGGCCCGAGACGAGGGTGCGCCATGCGGCGGGCGGGCCTTGGGTGTGAATCTCCAGCGCGGCATGGCGCGAGCCGGCGGGGAACGGAACTTCGACGGTGAAGCGGCCTTCGACATCGAAGGCCGGTTTCGTGATCTCGAGCGCGGCACCGATGGCGGGATGGCGTCCCAAGGCCAGCAGCAGGATCAGCAGGACATGTCGTTTCATGAGATAGGCGTGTCTGTCCGATGGACAGCGCCCGCAGGCTGCCTAACAGGCATGGCCCGGTAAATGGAACCAAAGGAGTAACGACAGGACTCCGGTTCCAGTCTCTAACAGGTGAGCCGGGCGGCGTTCAGATCGCCTTCACCGCCTCGCGTGAGATCCCGCGCATCTCGAAGATCCGGAAGATGGTGTCCTCGATCAAGTTGTTCGGGCAGGAGGCGCCGGCGGTAATGCCGATCACGACCGCCTGCTCGCCTAACAGGATGGAGGGATAGCTACTCGCGATCTCCGACTTCTCGTGCAGATCGAAGTGAACGATCTTCTCAAGGGATTCCAAGCAGGCCGCATTGCGGATGAAGAAGGTCGGCAGGGATTGCTCGCCGATCTCCACCAGGTGGGTGGTGTTCGAGCTATTGTAACCGCCGACCACGAAGAGCATGTCCATCGGGCGGCGCAGCATCTCGAAGAGGGCGTCCTGCCGCTCTTGGGTGGCACCGCAGATGGTGTCGAAGAAGATGAAGTTCTCCGCATTGCCGTCACGCGCTTCAACGGCGGAGCGGACCCGGCGCTGAATCTCCTCGGTCTCGCTCTTGAGCATCGTGGTCTGGTTCGCCACGCCGACTTTGGTCAGGTGAAGGTCCGGATCGAAATCCTGCGAAGCCGCGTGGGCGAAGCGCTTGAGGAAGGCCTCCTTGTCGCCGCCCTCACGGATGTAGCGGCAGACCGCGTCGGTTTCATCCAGGGTGAGAACGATGAGGTAGTGACCTTTGCCGTCGTCGCCCATCGCGCGGGAGGCAGTGGCTTGGGTTTCCTCGTGGCCGGCCTTGCCGTGGATGATGGAGGTGATGCCGTCCTTGGCGTAGCCGCGGACGCGCCGCCAGACCTTCATCACGTCGCCGCAGGTGGTATCCACCACGTAGCAGCCGCGCTCCTCGATCTTCTCCATGAAGTTCGTCGGCGCGCCGAAGGCCGGCACGATCACCACATCCTCCGCATCGAGGCGATCGTAGTCGTCGGTCAGTTCCTTCCACGGCAGGGAGACGATGCCCATGTCCACCAGCTGGCGGTTGACCTCCGGGTTGTGGATGATCTCGCCGATCAGGAAAATGCGCTGGTCCGGGAAGACGCGGCGGGCGGCGTAGGCCAGGTCGATGGCGCGCTCGACCCCGTAGCAGAAGCCGAACTGCTGCGCGAGGCGCACGGTGGTATTGCCGATCGTGATTTCGCCGCCGTTTTCGCGGATCTTTTCCACGATGGACGAGCGATAGTGGCGCTCCACCTCGGCGTTGACCTGGGTCATCACGTCCGGGCGGCGGACGTTCACGCGGGGGCGCTTCTGCTTGTCGGCGGCGGCTTCGCTCATCTGGGGGCGATATAAGGCCGCTTGGCCCCGCGACCAAATCATTTTACCGGGACCGGGGCTGCCGCGGTCCTGCGTCGCAGCACCGGGAGGGCGACCAGGGAGAAGAGGACCGCGGCCAAGACCTGCATCCAGATCAGGTAGACCGGCCACGGTCCCATGTGGTCGAGCAGGCTGGGATTCACCGGTTTCCGGGAAGCGAAGCCGAAGTTTGTTCCCAGCCAGAGGTTTACCAGCATGGCGACGGCCAGATAGGCGTTCGCCAAGAGCAGGGCCCGCAGGGGTTCCCGCCACCAAGGGCGCTCGACCCGCCAACCGAGAACGATGGGGAAGTAGAAGGCCGCGCCCACCACGGCGAAGTGGTGAACGAAGAAGGCGATGAAAGCGGGGTGGGGGTATCCGACCGAGATCGCCGGGGTGGCCAGAGCCTGGATCGTGGCCGCGAGGCCCCAAAAGTAGGTCAGGGTGATCAGCAGCCGCTTACCGGTGATCAGGGCGAAGCCGGCGATGAAGGCGGCCAAGTCACACAGGTGCAGGGGCAGGGAGCTATCCAGATCGTGCTCGATATGCACGGTGGACCAGGCCGCCTGAGTGTAACCGAAGGCGGAAAGACAGAGCAGGGCGAGGATGAAACGGGCGATCCGCTCCTGTTTCTCCCCCCGCCGTCCCAGCACGATCAGCAGGGCGATCCCGGCGAAACCGGCCACAAGCGCCCAGCCGTGCATGGCGGAGAAGGGCGTGAAGACGGGCGGCATGAGGACAGGAAAAGCCGGTTCCGCGGTTCCCGGCAAGGAGGACTACTTCTTGTCCTCGATCTTGATGTCCACCTCGCCGGACTTCTTGTCCTTCTCGATCTGGATGCCGCCGCCGGGGGTGTCCACATCGAGGACCTTTTCTTTCCGGTCACAGGAACTGCTGCCGAGGGCGCAGGCGGCGAGAAGCAGGGCGGAGGCGAGGAATCGGGTTTTCATGGTTAGGCTTTTGGCAGTTCAAAATAGCGGGTCCGGAGCGTCCGGGGCCGCCGCATGGTGGAAAATATACGAGTCCGTGCACTCCGCCACTGCTTGCTGCATCCTCACAACTTTTTCTGCCTGTGGTGGAAACGGCGGATTCCGGGAAAGCCTGACTTTCAACATGTCCGCGTTCCCCGCCGTTGACGTGCGCCCCTTTCCCCCCTGAAATGCGCGCCCCCGGCAGGGTCCGGGTGTGTATATGGACTATTCGCAGAAAATCGCCCGTCAGATCGCCGGCATTCCCCGCTCGGGAATCCGCGATTTCTTCGAGCTCGTCCAAGGCCGGGAGGGCGTGATCTCCCTCGGCGTTGGTGAGCCCGACTTTACGACTCCTTGGCATATTCGCGAAGCCGCCATCTACGCCTTGGAGAAGGGCCACACTTCTTACACCTCCAATCTGGGCCTGCCCGCGCTGCGCAAGGCCATCGCCCGCTACGTTTCCGATTTCTTCCACGTCGAGTACGAGGCCCTCACCGAGGTCCTCGTGACCGTGGGTGTCTCCGAAGCCATCGACATCGCCCTGCGCGCCCTGATCAATCCGGGTGACGAGGTGATCTATCACGAGCCCTGCTACGTCTCGTACTCGCCCTCGATCGTGATGGCCTACGGCACGGCGGTGGGGGTGCATACCCGCAAGCGTGACGGCTTCTCGCTGAAGCCGGAAGAACTGGCCAAGGTGATCACCCCGAAGAGCCGGGTGCTGATGCTGAACTTCCCGACCAATCCGACCGGCGCGACCGCAAGCCGCGAGGATCTGGAAGGCATCGCCAAGCTCTGCATCGAGCACGACCTCTTCGTGCTGACCGACGAGATCTACAGCGAACTCCGCTACGATGCGGATGAGGAGCATGTCTCCATCGCCTCGCTGCCGGGCATGAAGGAGCGCACGGTGCTCCTTCACGGTTTCTCGAAGGCCTTCGCCATGACCGGCTTCCGCCTGGGCTATGCCTGTGCGCCGCAGCCGATCACGGAGGCGATGATGAAGATCCACCAGTACTCCATGCTCTGCGCGCCGATCATGAGCCAGATGGCCGCGATCGAGGCGCTGGAGAACGGAGCCCCGGAAGTGGCGAAGATGCGCGATGCCTATCACCAACGCCGCGATTTCCTGGTGAAGCGCTTGAACCAGATGGGTCTCAGCTGCCACTCGCCGGGCGGTGCCTTCTACGTTTTCCCTGATATCCGCGGGACCGGACTGTCCTCGAAGGAATTCGCCATGCGCCTGCTCGAAGAAGAGGGCGTGGCGGCGGTGCCCGGGAGTGCCTTCGGCGAGTCTGGCGAGGGCTTCCTGCGCTGCTGCTATGCCACCGGCTTCGATGACTTGAAGCTGGCCATGGACAAGATGGAGCGCTTCGTCGGGCGCTTGGCTTGACAGGGGATTTCCTAGCGGAGGGGATATAGGGACATGGCCGAGTCGCCCTATCATCCCCCCCGCAATCTCCCGCCGGGGGGATCCGTCGACTCATGGGTAAGAGCCCAAGTGACGCCCTTTGCGGTGTTCATCGGGCTCACCCTGCTGCTCCAGCTCTTCACCACCTATTTCGGGTGGAAGCATCCGTCCGCCCCTTGGTGGCGGAATTGGCCGGAGCAATGGCTCTATCCACTGCAGACGATCGTCGGCCTGGTGCTGGTGATCCGCTGGTGGAAGTACTATGAATTTCGTTGGTCGCTCAAGTGGTCGTTGATCGGGGCCGTCTTTGGCGCGGTGGGGATCGGCTTCTGGCTGCTGCCAACCATCATGTACGAGCGTCTCGGCCTGAGCGGCGAGGCGGAGGGATGGCTGAAGTGGCTCGGCTTGGCGGAGCGGGAGAAGGGCTTCAATCCCGCCGAGGCATTCGGTGCCGGCACGCCCGCCTACTGGGCGGCGCTGGTGATGCGCTTCCTCCGCGCGGTGGTGGTGGTGGCACTGGTGGAAGAGATCTTCTGGCGTTCCTTCCTGATGCGCTTCGTGAAGGACTGGGAAGGCGACTACTGGAAGCGGCCCTTTGGCGAGGCTTCGTGGAAGTCCTATGCGATCGTGACGCTCTTGTTCATGCTCGCGCACGGGAAGGTCGATTATGCCGGAGCCTTCGTATACGGCTCCCTCACCTACCTGCTCTGCATCTGGAGCAGGAACCTCAGCGCCTGCGTGGTGATGCACGCCGTGGCCAACCTGCTCATGGGCCTCTTCGCCGTGATCCACGGCAAGTATGGCCTGTGGTAAACAGGGAAAGAAAAAGCCGCCACCGGCATGACACCGGCGGCGGCTGACCAATCCAAGCGTATCCCCAGGAAATCAGGGCAGCTCGGCCTTCAGGCGCGCGAAGAGCTTCGTGCCCGGAGCTGCCAGCGAGGCCGGTAGCGTGGCGGTCACCGTGCTCAGCCCGGCGGAGGGAGTGTTCGGCGTGACCACCGCACCCGCGAAGTCTTCCCATTCGCTGACCAGGTCGGTGCTGTACTGCACCGTCGGATTCAGGTAGGCCGCAGCGGACTTCATCACGAAGGTGAAGACCAGATCGCCTTGGGCGTTCGTCGTGGCCGTCGGAAGGTCTTCCGGGCTGGAGACGCCACCGTTCGAATCGAGCACGAACTCGATCAGGTTGGTGATGCCGTCGGCATCGGGATCCGCATCCGGAGCCGGGTCAAGCAGACCCGCGGCCCATGTGTCGTAGGCCGAAGCCGTATTCGACACCAGCGAGACGGCATTCGCTCCGTAGACCACCGTGTATCCGCTTGGCGGGGTGACGGTGAAGGTGCCAGTACGAGCACCGGTGTGGGGCACCAGGGTGTAGAGCGACTCGGTGGCCGTGCCGGTGATCTCCATCGTCGCACCGGTGATGTTGAGCGTGCCATTCACCGCCAACTTGTCGGCCTCGGTCCCTTGGAGATCGATCTTCAGGGTCCCGGTCAAGGTAGTGTTACCCACCGTGAGCGTGCCCGTCGGATTGAAGACATCACCCGGGGCGACAATACCGGCGGAAGTGATCGAGCCCGCTGTCGAGCCCGCACCGGCGAGGGTGGTACCTGCTGCCAAGGTGGTGGCTGCCGTACCGGTACCGCTGCCGCTGAAGTTACCCAAGGTGAGCGATCCGGCCGAGACGGTGAAGGGGCCGCTCATGCCGTTCGCGCCATTCAGCACCAGGCTGCCCGCGCCTTGCTTGATCAAGGGACGAGGGCCGTTAATCGGCCGGGTGATGATCAGATCCTCATCCGCGGCGCCGTTGGCGACGTCGAGCACCAGCGTGGAGTTTTCCGGATTCAGCGTCAGGGATCCCGTGCCGCCGATGATCGAGGAATTCTCGCTCGGCAGGATGGTGAAGGTAGTCGGCGTCAGCGTGCTATTGCCCGCCGGTTCGATCTGGCCGCCGCCGGTGATCGTGCCGCCTTGCATGACGATGCGTCCTTCAGTCCCCACCAGGCCGATGTGGATCCAGTTCAGCCCTGCATTGAACTCGGTTGTGCCGCCGATGATGCGGAGCTGCTCGAGCGAGGTCTGGAAGTTTGCGTAGTCACCGCCGAGGGCGCTATCCACCGACAGGCGGAGAATGCCGAACTCGTTCACCGTGATCGTCAGGTTGTCGCCCGCCACTCCGCCGAAGGGACGGCTGTTGAAGGCCCCGGTGGCTCCGGTGAATTCCACGGCACCTTCGTTGATCACCAGATCGTTCGCGGCGATCGAGGAGCTGCCTTGGTAGCCGTTGAAGCGCAGGAGGCCGTCGCCGTTCTTCGTGAGCGTGCCGAGGAAGTCGACCGGGCCGACCTTGGTGAAGGAGCTGCCGCCTTCGACATTCACGATGCCACCACCGGTGCCGATACGCAGGCGGCGGTCGGTGGTCACGTCCGTCATGACGTGCAGTTCCGCCCCGTCGTTGATCTGCAGGCGGGTGGTGAAGTCGCGGGTGCCGAGTGCTCCCGGATCACCGGCTACGGTCTTGCCGCCTTCGAGGTAGATCGCACCGGTGAAGGTATTCGGGCTGTTGAGTTGCACCTCGCCCGCACCGCGCTTGAAGAAGTCGCCCGGGCCGGTAATCGGGTCACCGCTGAAGGTGTAGACGCCGCTGGTGTTGAGCACCGACACGGAGTTCGGCGCGACCGCGCCCGAGATCGTCACGTCTCGGTTGGTCGCGGCTTCCGGGAAGACGGCCGCCGTGGCGCTCGGCAGGGCGACTGCAGGGGTCGTCGTGCCTGCGGCTACCCAACTGGTGCTGGCGGCATCCCAAGTGCTGGCGGCAGAGCCGGTCCAGTTGTAGGTCGCGATGCCGGAAACCGGGATCGTGCCGCTCTTCGCACGGCGGATCGATGGCGGGGTGTAGTTGTAGACGTTGTCGAGGAGCGACCAGCTTACACCGTCGGAGCTGGTCTCTAGCACCCAGCGGACCGGATCGCGGTCGGCGGCATCGTTGCCCGTAGTGAGCTGATAGCCGTCGAAGGTCTGGGCGCTGCCAAGGTCGAAGACCAATGGCGCATTGTTGTGGTTGAGCCACTTCGTGCGGAAGTTGCCGTCGACGATCTTGTCCGCGGTCTCGTTCGCGTTGTTGTTGGTATTGCCCCCCGGATTACTGGCAGTGATTCCGGTAAGCTTCGTGGCACCGTTGAAGAACTCGAACTCAGCGACCTGCACCAGGTTTGCTCCGCTGCGGAGCGAGGTGGCGGTGAAGCGCACATAGCGGGCGGTGGCGCTGCCACCGGGTACCGCGCGGACCGGGATCGTCAGCGCACCGTTGCCTGCGGCTGTCGTGGCCGTCAGCATGTAAGGCGTGAAGACATCCGGGGTGATCGGCGAGAGCACTTGGGTGCCGGTGAAGGGGACGGTGGGATAGCCGGGGGTAATCGAAGCCGCGGTCGGCGTGGGAGTTCCCGCGATGGCCCAGCTCAAGCTGGTGGAGGGTCCGGCGTTCTTCACGATCGCCGGGAAAGCTTGGTAGACGTCCTGCCCTGCCACGGTGTTGTCCACCACCGAAGCCGTGGTGGCATAGGAGCTGAATACCGGCAGTCCTGCCGCGGCCGGAGGAGTCGTCACCAACAAGGGACGGAAGGTGAAGTAGGAGTTGGGCACGGCATTGTCCGCTCCGGTCCGGTCGTCGAGGGCTACGAAGTTCACGCCGTCATTGCTGCCCGAGAGGGTCCAGCGGTTCGGCGTGCGGTCGAGGAAGTCGTTCGCGGTGGCGAAGCGGTAAGCATCGATCGTCGTCGGCGTGGTGAAATTGAAAGTGACCGGAACCTTGTTGTTGTCGAACCACTTGGTGTTCTTGTCGCCATCGACCAGCTTGCTGACGCCCTCCACACCTGCCGGAGCGTGGGTCACGCCGCCGGTCACATTGCCAGCGGTGGTGAGAGCCGTGTGGTTCACCTTGGTGCCGCGGAGGAAGAACTCGAACTCCGAGATCTGCGTGGCGGTGTAAGCATCGCCACCGCGGTTCTTCGTCGGCGTGAAGCGGTAGTATTGGAAGGTAACTTCAACGGCGGACGATGCAGCCGTGCCGATCAAAGCGGCGGCAACGATTGTGGGGAGAACCCGCAGGCGGCTCGACCGATGGTCTGTTAGGCGGGGATCAAGCGGGGACTTCGACGGGTTATTCGGGTCTTGTTTGGGTCGGGTCATGTTCTCGTTGTGTTCGGGAAAGAACGATGGCGCCTCAGCAGAAAGCGTGGAGATCTCTTCAGGACCTGCATATTTGCGTGGATCTACGCGCATCTGCCAGAGGAGGGGATTCGTGAACGATGATGCCTATGAAGACATCAGGGGTTGTAACGAGAAGGCGGCCCTTTCGGTTTAGCGCTGTCGGGAAATAGAAAACGAAATTGTCGCGATATGCTTCGGGCTCATGGTGCGCATGCGGTTTTGTTTACTATGTCTATCGTACAAAAGGGTTCTTGCGCTAAACGCCCGATAAACAGGGTCCGTGCTTATTTTCCCGTTTCATAAACGTGGAACGGATCTGAATGAGTATCGCTCAGCTGGCGTGTCGGAATGGATGAGTGGGCCTCATGTGGTTTTGCGCTTCCTCCGGGGCTGATCCGCCAGGTGCAAAAAAAGCCGCCACCGGGAACCCGGTGGCGGCATGAGACATGACCTGTGAAACGTGATCCCGGATCAGGGCGTCGCCACGTGGAGACGGGCGAAGATCTTGGTGCCCGGGGTGGCAAGCGATGCCGGCAGCGTCGCCGTCACCGTGTTGAGCCCGGTGGAAGGCACGCCGGTCTGAACCACGGAACCCGAGAAGGTATCCCAGTTCTCCAGGTCCGTGCTGTACTGCACGGTCGGATTCAGGTAGCCTGCGGAGGCCTTGGTCACGAAGGTGAAGACGAGATCGCCTTGGGCGTTCGTGCTGCCTTGTGGCAGGGCTGCCGTGCTCGACACCGTCGCGTCGGAATTCAGGACGAACTCGATCAGGTTGCTCAGGCCATCGCCGTCGATATCGGCATCGGCCGAGGCATCGATCAGTCCCGCTGCCCAGGCCTCGTAGGCAGGAGCGGTATTCGACACCAGCGAGATGGCATTCGCGCCGTAGACCAGCGTGTAGCCGCTCGGGATCGTCACGTTAGCGAAAGTGCCGGTGACCGCGCCGGTATGCGGGATGATCTGGTAGAGTGGCTCGGTGAGCGACCCGGTGACCACCAGCGAGGAGTTGGCTCCGAGCGTCAGCGTGCCGTTCACGAAGATCGAGTCGGCCTGCGCGCCTTCGATATCGAGGCTGGCGGTGCCGTTGATCGTGGTGCTGCCCAGCGCGAGCGAGCCTTGCGGATTGTAGCTATCGCCGGGAGCCACGATGCCCTGGATGGTGACGGTGCCGGCTGCCGAGCCCTCACCCTTCAGGGTGGCGGGTGCCGCGATCAGGACCGGGCTGGCGCCGGTGGCGCTGCCGCTGATGTTGCTCACCACCAAGGTGCCTTCCTCGACGGTGGTGCCGTGAGGACGGTTCATGAAGAGCGCGCCTTCGGTATTGCCGAGGTAGGTGTTCGCAGCCTGGAGGACCATGGTGCCCAAGCCCTTCTTGACGATACCGTAGTTGCCGTTGATGACCTTCGAAACCACCAAGTCTTCCTCCGCGCCGCCGTTTGCCACGGCGAAAACGAAGTGAGCAGGGTTCGCGGTGAGCGCACCGGTGCCCACGATCAGCGAGCTGTCGTCGCTGGCGAGCGTGGTGATGGTCGTTTCGCCCGCGACATTGTTCGCGGATTCCGTCTGGCCGGTGCCACCGTAGGTGCCGCCCTGCAGGACCAGGTCGCCTTCCCCGGCGGTGTCCACGCCGACGTGGATGTAGCTGATGCCGCTGTTGCTCTCGAACAAGCCGCCGATCACGCGGACCTGCTCCAGCGAGGAGATGGCGCTGATGTAGTCACCACCCAGGGCGCTATTGATGGAGAAACGCAGGATGCCTCCCGAGTTCACGATGATCTTCATGTCTTGGAACGGGCGGCTGTTGAAGTAGCCGGTGGCCGCGCCGAATTCGACGATGCCCTCGTTGATGACGAGGTCTTGCGCCGCAGGAGACACGGAGCCGTTATAGCCTTGGAAGCGCAGCGTGCCGTCGCCGTTCTTGGTCAGGGTGCCGTAGAAGTCGGAGTTGCCGATCTTCGTGAAGGTCACACCGCCGTCCACGTTGATCACGCCACCATCGAAGGCGACATGCAGGCGGCGCTGCGTGGTCAGG
Organism: Luteolibacter rhizosphaerae; assembly: GCF_025950095.1. Lineage (NCBI taxonomy): Bacteria > Pseudomonadati > Verrucomicrobiota > Verrucomicrobiia > Verrucomicrobiales > Verrucomicrobiaceae > Neoluteolibacter > Neoluteolibacter rhizosphaerae. Next base: position 278,745 of record NZ_JAPDDR010000004.1, read on the forward strand.
TCGGCCGCCACGTTCAACTCGGCTCCGTTGGAGATCTCCAAACGGTTGGTTGCCTCGCGCACGCCCAAGGCGGTCCCATCCATGGTCACGGTCTTGCCGCCGAGGAGGTAGACGGAGCCGTCGAAGGTATTCGGGCTGAGAAGCTGGAGCTCGCCGCTGCCGCGCTTGATCAGACCACCTCGGCCGGCGATCGCCGCACCGCTGATGCTGTAGGAGCCGCTGCTGTTGTTCACCGAGGTGAAGGTCGGGCGGACCGTGTCGGCCAGCACCACGTCGCGGTTGGTCGCATCGTCGTCGAAGATCACGGCCACGCCATCGCTGTAGGCCGAGCCGGTCGCGGTGCCGGACTTCACCCAATTCGTGGAGCTGGTATCCCAGTCGCCGCTGGTGCCGGTCCATTCCAAGGTGCTGCCGGAGACAGGCAGGAGGCCGGTCTTGGCGCGGCGGGTGTTTGGCATCGGGTACTCGTTGGCGGCATCGGCCAGAGTCCAGTTGGTGCCATCGGCGCTGACTTCGATGATCCAGCGCACGGGATCGCGGCCGGCGTCGTCATTACCGGTGGTGAGCTGGTAGCTGTCGAAGCTCTGCACCGAGCCGAAATCGAGGATGACGGGACGGTTGTTGTGGTTGAGCCACTTCGTGCGGTAGTTGCCGTCGTGGATGCTGGCCACTGCTTCGGCGGCGTTGTTGCCGTTATCGCCGCCGGGATTGCTCGAGCCGGCGACGGGGACCTTCACGCCGGCATTGAAGAACTCAAGCTCGGCGATCTGGGTCAGGAGGCCACCGCTGCGCAGCGTGGCACCGGTGAAGCGCACGTAGCGACCGGAGCTGCTGCCTCCTGCCACCGAGCGGAATTTCTGCGTGGCGCTGGCGGTGCCGCTGGCGTTGGTCGCGGCGATGGTGAAGGGAGTGAGGGCGTCGACCGGCGGCGTGATCGCCTGTGTTCCGGCTGCGGCTACGGTGGGGAAGCCCGGGGTGAGTGAGGTTCCCGTGACGGTGCCGGTCACGTTCCAGCGTACGCTGGTCGCGATCGAGCCATCGTTCTTCACGATCGCCGGGGTCGCCAGGTGCACGTCCTGGTTGGCCACGGTGTTGTCCACGACGGTGGTCGGGATGTCGTAGGTGGCGATGACCGGAAGCGGGGAGCCGCCACCGATGCCCAGGATTGGGCGGAAGGTGAAGTAGGACGTCGGGGTTGCGTTGTCACCCAGGCTGCGGTTGTCGACCATCACGTAGGTCGTGTTGTCGTTGCTGCCCTCGACGGTCCAGCGGATCGGGGTGCGGTCCAGCGAGTCGTTCGCCGTGGCGAACTGGTAGGAGTCCACCGTGGTGGGGGTGCCGAAGTCGAACACCACCGGGATCTTGGTGGCATTGAACCATTTGGTGGCGGTGTTGCCGTCGATCAGGCTGTTCACGCCTTCCGCGGCGGTCGGGGCGTGGGTCGGCGTGCCGACCGTGCTCATGGTCACCCCGGAGAGGTTCACCTTGCTCCCGCGGTTGTAGAAGAGGAACTCGGAAACCTGCGTCTGGTTCTGCTCCGCGGTCCGGTTCACCGTGGGGGTGAAGCGGTAGTAACGGTAGGTCACCTCCACCGCTTGGGACGCCGCGGTGCCGGCGACCGCGAGCGCGAGAAGAGATGGTAGGAGTCGCAGTCGCATCGGACGGCGATCAATCAGGCGGGGATCGAGTGCTTTGTTCATCTTGTTGGAATCGTGTTTCAATCAACGGCGCCCGAAGGAGTTCGGCACCGGATCGTCAGAGGGATGGGGGAAATTACTGAAGGTGCCTGCCCCGGCGGGGTGCGGCGCAGCGGGGGGAGTGGAACGGAAGGAAGCGGGGGCTTGGTTCCGATTTCAATAAGTCGGGCATTCGGGCGAGTTCACGTGCGTCCGCATGCCGTGGTTTAGCCCTCCAGCCGAATTCGGTGTCGCTTTTGACCGAATCCAACGGAATCTGCGTTAAACTACGAACCTCGTAGTAGTCTAACAGATAGTAGGTCGCCTCCGTATTAAACACGCTGGCTCGCAGCCGCCGCTCCCGCGATCGTCCCCGTCGCGAAACACCCTTGTATCAGGTATCCGCCTGTCGGCGCTTCCCAATCGATCATTTCACCTGCGACGTGAATTCGCGGGAATTTTCTCAGCATTAGATTCTCGTCGAGCTCGGTCCAAGCCACTCCACCGGCGGAGGAAATGGCCTCGTCCAGAGGACGGGGGTGTTTCAATCGCACCCTGCAGCGCTTGGCGCGTGTGGCCAGGGATATCGCGCTCGTGTCTGTTAGATACTCCTTGAGCACGGCGAAGGCGGCCGGACTTAGTTTCCAGCGCTGCATGAGGCTATCGATAGGATACTCGCGGATGTCCTCTATCTTGCGTGCGAGTTCCTGTTCGCTGAATGTCGGTTTGAGATCGATCGCTATTTCTGGCGTGGACATGCCGCGCAGGACTTCTCCGAGCTGATAGATAGCCCCGCCCTCCAGGCCATATCGGGTGATCATCAGTTCACCCTTGGCTTCTTTTCCGCCCGCATGTGCGACGATGTTTTTAAGAGGCTGACCCTCCGCCACTGCCAAAAGCTCCGGCGACCAATCGCATTCCCAGCCGCAGTTCGCCGGGGCCAGCGGGGTGACTTCGATGCCCAGCCCTTTCAGTAATCCGGTCCAGACGCCATCCGAGCCGGTAATCGGCCACGAAGCCCCACCGAGCGCGAGCACCACTGCATCTGCCAGGAACGTACGACGTTCATCGTCGTAAGCGAAAACGAGTTCGTGCGGTGATCCCGGCTTCAGGTCGGCCCAGCGGTGCTTCGTCTTGAATTGCACCCCTTGCGACTTCAATCGCTCCACCCAGCGCCGCAGCAGGGGAGCTGCTTTCATCTCGCGGGGGTAGACGCGGCCGGTGCGCTGTTCGAAGGTCTCGATGCCCAAGCCGGCAGCCCACTCGCGCAGATCGGTGGGAGTGAATCCGGCCAGCGCCCGCCGCCAGAAATCCTGGGGCTGGCCCGGACCGGAGTAGCGGGTGACGAAGTGTTCGAAGTCCTCGCCGTGCGTCAGGTTCAGTCCGCCGCGTCCCGCCACGAGGAGCTTGCGGCCCACCGAGGGCTTGGCCTCGAAGAGCGTGACCTCTGCTCCCTTGCTCGCTGCCACCTCCGCCGCCCGCAGTCCCGCAGGACCGCCCCCGATCACCGCGATCTTCATGATGTGAAAGGATGGATCGCCGTGCTGGTCATCGCCGCCGGAGTGTCGCAGTCTGCCGCATGAAGCTGCAGCAGAACCAGATTTGGAAGAAAGGGAGCGAGTTCATCCGCATCACACGCTTGGAGCGTCTGGAGGTGGCCTACAAGAGCATCACCGATCTGTCCACGAAGGAAGGCACGCATCACGTGATGACCAAGAAGGAATTCTGCCGCATGATCCGGGGCGCGAAGCTGGTCGACGAAAGCCCGGGAGAGCCTTGATTCTCCGTTCTTGCCCCGCTGGCCGGGAATGGGTAGGGGAGAAGCTGCATTTTCCCCTCCTGGCTCATGAATGAGAATCACGAGAAAACCGGTCTGGCTGCCTTCCTTCTCTCCCTTGCCGCGATCATAACGCTTGGGCTGGCAGTGATCCCCGCCCTGATCTGCGCTCTCATCTCGAAGCGGCAGTCGGAGATGGCGGGCAAGCCCACGGATGGCTTCGCGACCGCCTCGATCGTGGTCTGCGGCTTCGTGCTCTTGTTCTGGGCCGTCGTGATCATCGGCGGAGGAGCACTGATGCTCGGCAGCGGTTTTCGCTGGAAGCTGCCCGAGATCGGGATGGGTGAGATCCAAGCCCTGCTCTTCCTCTGCGGCGGTGCGGTTTCGATCACCGCGGTCCTGATGATCGCACATCGCCGCGCCGCCCGCGTGCGGCTTCTGAAGCTCGCGGGTCGGCGCTGAATCCATCCGCGCTTACTGCGCCTGCGCGCGCTCCAGCGAGGCTTTCACGAAGCCTGCGAAGAGCGGATGCGGTTTGTTCGGCTTGGACTGGAATTCCGGGTGGAACTGCGCGCCCACGAAGAAGGGGTGCTGGGGTAGCTCGACGATTTCGACCAAGCCCTCGTCCGCCGAGACGGAGGAGATGACCAGTCCGCATTCCTGCAGCTTGTCCTGGAAGTCGGAGTTGAACTCGTAGCGGTGGCGGTGGCGTTCGTGGATGCGATCCGCGCCGCCGTAGAGATCGGAAGCCTTGGTGCCGGCGAAGACGATGCTCTCGCAGGACCCCAGGCGCATGGTGGCCCCCATGTCCTCCACGCCCTTCTGCTCCTCTTGAAGGCAGATGACCGGGAAGGGCGTGCTCTTGTCGAACTCGGTGGAGTTCGCGTTCTTCAGTTTGCAGACGTTCCGTGCGAATTCGATTGTCGCGATCTGCATGCCCAGACAGATGCCGAAGTAGGGGATGTCGTTCTCGCGGGCATACTGCGCCGCCAGGATCTTACCCTCGATGCCGCGGTCGCCGAAGCCGCCCGGGACGAGGATGCCGTCCACGTCGCCGATCACCGCCTTCGCGCCGTGATCTTCGATCGCCTCAGCTTCCACGCGCACGATGTTCACCTTGGTGTCGTGGTGAGCACCGGCGTGGATCAGCGATTCGTAGATCGATTTGTAAGCGTCCTGCAGCTCGATGTACTTGCCGGCCACCGCGATGGTCACCTTGTTCTTCGGGTGGATCACGCGGCGGACGAAGTGCTCCCAGTCCTCCAGCGCGGGAGCAGGCGTGTGGCCCAGTCCGATGCGATCGACCACGAGGCGGTCGATCTTGTCGCGGCGCAGGTCCAGCGGGCACTCGTAGATCGTGTGGGCCACGTCGCGGAAGGCCACGACGTTCTTCTTCTCCACGTTGCAGAACATCGCGATCTTCTTGCGGTTGTCCTCGTCGAGGTCCGCTTCCGTGCGGCAGATGATGATGTCCGGCTGGATGCCGAGCTCGCGCAGCTTCGCCACCGATTGCTGGGTCGGCTTGGTCTTCACTTCGCCCGCGGCCTTGATGTAGGGCAGCAGGGTCACGTGGATGAAGCAGACGTTCTCCTTGCCCACTTCGAGCGCGAACTGGCGCAGGGCTTCGATGAAGAGCAGGCCCTCCATGTCGCCCACCGTGCCGCCGATCTCGGTGATCAGCACGTTCACGTCCGGGTTGGTTTCGGAGACCTTGTGAATCCGCGATTTGATCTCGTCGGTCACGTGCGGGATGAACTGCACCGTCTTGCCGAGATACTCGCCGCGGCGCTCCTTCTTGATCACCGCGTCGAAGACCTGACCGGAGGTCATGTTGTTCATGCGGGAAAGCACGCCGGAGGTGAAGCGCTCGTAGTGGCCGAGGTCCAGGTCGGTCTCCGCGCCGTCATCCAGCACATACACCTCCCCGTGCTGATACGGGGACATGGTGCCGGGGTCGACGTTGAGATACGGGTCGAACTTCTGCATCAGCGTCTTCAGTCCGCGGTGCTCGAGCAGCGCGCCGATGGAGGCTGCGGCAAGACCTTTGCCGAGGGATGAGACGACGCCGCCGGTGACGAAAATGTACTTCATGGGATCGGAGTGTGGCTGCTGAGGATGGCTTCGACTTGGGCGGCTTGTTCGGGAGTGTCGACACCGGGCGAGGTGTCGTTCGTGGGTAAAACCTTGATCGACGCGCCGTTCTCCAGCGCGCGCAATTGTTCGAGCGATTCGGCGCGCTCCAGCGGAGAGGGAGCCCAGGTTACGAATCGCTCAAGGAAAGTACGACGATATGCGTAGATCCCCTTGTGCCGGTAGACCGGCAGGCCCTCCACCGCATTGCGGAAGTAGGGCAGGGGAGAGCGGGAGAAGTAGAGCGCTCGGCCGTCCAGCGCCATCACCACCTTCACCACGTTCGGGTCCTGCACCGCGGGATCGGCCGGGTCGAGCGGGTTCGCCGCGGTCGCCATGTCCAGCGTCGGATCGGCGGCCATCGTCGCGGCCAGTTCGTCCACCAGTTCGGGGTCGATCAGCGGCTCGTCGCCCTGAATGTTCACGATGTGGGTGGCTGCCGGGATCGCCCGCACCGCCTCCGCGATCCGGTCGGTACCGCTCGGGTGCTCGGCGGAGGTCATCACCACCTTCGCGCCGAAAGCTTCCGCCGCCTTGAAGATCCGTTCGTCGTCCGTGGCGATGTAGAGATCGTCCAGCCGGCTGCAGCGCTTGCATTGCTCCCAGACATGCTGGACCAGCGGTTTTCCTGCGATGAGATGGAGCGGTTTTCCGGGGAAGCGGGTGGACGCCCAGCGCGCTGGGAGAATGCCTACGATATGAATGGGGCTCGCTTCGGAACTCACGGGAATGCTCTGGCGCCGAAAGTAAGGGCCCGGTCCCGCGCCCGGCAAGAGCGGTGTGAAATTTCACGCCCTTGCTTCATTTCCGAAGCCTGTTCATCTGAAGTTCCAGCCCTCAATGGCCCTTCCAGATGCCCTCGGACTCCAGGTAAACGAGCGCTTTATCGAAGGAGCAGCCGGTCAGGAAGTGATCCAGCCGCGCATCGATCTCCGCCTTGTGCGCCTCATGCCAGGCGGTGATCGCCTCGGAGACTTCCTTCAGCGCCGCCAGATGGCCGAAGGTGTCCCGGTCCCGGAACTCGTGGTCGGAGATCACATCGCGGCGGCGGCAGAGGAGTTGGGCCAAGTCTTCGTGCATATTCAGAGCTTTTTGGCAACATAGGCCTCACCTTGGCGCGGGAAACAGATTCCCACAAAGAAGGTAACCAAGGTCCCTGCCATGATCATCCAGGTGAAGGCGATCCGCGGCAGCCAATCCGGCCTTTCATAGATCTTGTTGCCCGCGATCATCCCCCACACGTCGTTCGGCAGATCGCTCAAAATAGCGACGGCAACGAAACCCGCCACCATGGCCACGATGTTTCCGGTGCAGGTGCCCCGCGCCTTGGTCAACATCCCGATCAGGAAAACCCCGAGCAGCGATCCGTAGGTGTAGCCGAAGCTCAGCAGGACGATCGGGATGATTCTCAGGCTGGGATTCTTCAGCTTCACGTAGGCGGTGCCGATGCCGATGAGGGCAAGCAGGATCGCGAAGCCCACCGTGGACCAGCGGGCCGCCAGAAACTGCTGGTGTGAGCTGGCCTCCGGCCGGAAGTAGCCGACATACCAGTCCTTGGTGAAAGTGGTCGCGAGCGCATTGAGCGCCGTGCTGAGCGATCCCATGGCCGTGGAAAAGAGGCCGGCGGCGAGTAGTCCGCGGAGGCCGGGCGACAGGTCGTGAACCATGAACCAGGCAAAGATTCCGGGGTCGTGCTCCGGTGCCCGATCGGCATTCTGCGTGTAGAAGCGATAGAGTAGGATCCCGATGGCGATAAATCCGACCACGATCGGCAGGTCGACCAGGCCGGACACGATCACCGCCCGCTGGCTCTTCTTTTTGTCCGGGGAGGTCAGCATCCGTTGAACCATGTCCTGGTCCGTGCCGTGGGTGGCCATGGTGGTGAAGACCGAGCCCAGGAATGCCGCCCACAGCGTGTATTCCTGCTCCAGGATACCCTTCACATTTCCTCCGAAGGATTTCGCCGGATCGATGCCGGTGTTCACGAAGACCGGGCTCTTCACCGACTCGGCCAAGCCCGACCAGCCTCCGGTCTGTCCCAGCAGCCAGTAGAAGACGTAGCCCGCGGACCCGAACATCACGGTCACTTGGATCAGATCCGTCCAGACCACCGCCTTGATGCCGCCGAGGGTGGTGTAAAGTGCCGTGAGGAAAGTGATCACTACCACCGCGCCCACGTAGATCAAAAGCTCTTGGGTGAATCGTTCGGCCGGAGGCAGTTGCTTGAACTCCGGGTGCCAGACCTCCCAGGCCAGCACCAGCAGGATCGCCGCCACGAAGATGCGCGAACCGCTGGCCAGCGAGCGGGTGAGTAGGAACACGAAAGAGGAGAGCCGCCGGGTGGTCCGCCCGAAGCGGATCTCAAGGAATTCGTAAATGCTGACCACCTTCAGGTCGTAGAAGGGCTTGATGAAGATGCCTGCCACCACCAGCCGCGCGATGATGGTGCCGATGACCAGCTGCGCGTAGAGGAAGTTCTGCTTCGCGTAGCCCTCGCTCGGCGTGCCTAGGAAAGTCCCGGCCGAAATCTCGGAGGCGAGGATCGATGCCAGCACCGCCCACCATGGCATCGAGCGATTGCCCAGAGCATAGGTCTCCATCGTCTTCTGCCCCCGCGCGGCATAGAGGCCGATGCCGATGATCACCACGAGGTAGAGGACGATGATGGCGATATCGAGACCGGCTCCGGACATGCGGCGCAGTGTTTCCGCTCCGGGGCGGTGCGACAAGCGAAAGGCTCGCCTCTTCCGGCACGTTTAGTTGCAAAGATTTGCAGCGCACGAGTGGCGCGTTACGGCTCCGTAACGCTTGTCTCCGCTTGGAAAGCCACTGATTTCAAACGCTTCGCGCTCACGGGTCCGAAATTGGACACTCGGTTATTTCGGGAAATTTAATTAACGGGTCGGTCAAGGGTGATTTTTTTAAAAACGTGGAACCCTTGTGGAAAACGGGAAGCCGCCGAAAGTCTGTTAGAGCACTCAAAAAAGTAGTCCCCATCGACCGCGAAACCCGGGTATGCCTCTCCTCCGCCGCGCCCGCCGAGCAGATCGCCGCTCTTCGGGAAACACGGGGCGGAAAAACCATTTTTTTAGAGACACGTGACAATCATGGACCTGGAGGAGGAGTTTGAGGGAGAAGCCGGGAAACAACCTGGATTGGAGGGGTCGCAGTGGGATGGAGTTTGTGAGACGCTCGGACGACTGGTCAGCAAGGATGCCTATCAACGGTGGTTCCGTACTTCGCGTTTCATGGGTCTGGAAGATGGTAAGGCGGTGGTCGCCGTGCCGAATGAAATTCACCAGCTGTGGATCGAGGCGAACTACATGCCCGAGCTCGCCGCCGCGGTGGCCGAGACCATCGAAGGCGTGCACGGCGTGAAGCTCGTGGTCGAAGACGCGATCACCGAAGCCAAGCCGCAGGCCGCGGATGACAGCGACGTATCCGCGGAAACCAACACCGTGGCCGAAGTCATGAACGCGACCCCCGTGGGCGGTGACATCAGCTTCGAAAAGCGCCTCAAGTCCGCCGGGCTGAATCACAACAACACCTTCTCTTCCTTCGTCGTCGGCGCGAATAGCCAGTTCGCTCATGCCGCCTGCGAAGCCGTGGCGAAGCGCAAGGGCCCAGGCTACAACCCGCTCTTCATCCACGGCGGGTCCGGCCTCGGCAAGACCCACCTCATGCAGGCCATCGGCCACCACTGGCTCAAGGGCGTGCCCGCCTCCCGCGTGGTCTATCTCACTTGCGAGAAGTTCACGAACGAGTTCATCGACTCCGTCCGCAAGGGCGATCTCGAGCGCTTCCGCAAGCGCTACCGCACCGCGGAGGTCATGCTCATCGACGACGTCCAGTTCCTCGGTGGCAAGGAGCGCTCGCAGGAGGAATTCTTCCACACCTTCAATACCCTCCTCGACGGCCGCTGCCAGGTGGTGCTCACCAGCGACAAGCCGGCCAGCGAGATCAAGAACCTCGAACCGCGCCTCATCTCGCGCTTCGAGTGCGGTCTCACCGTGGAGATGCAGCCGCCGGTCTTTGAGACCCGCCTCGCCATCCTCGGCAAGAAGCGCGACGAGTGGAAGGTGAAGGTCGACGAGGGCATCATCCGCTTCCTCGCCGAGCGCATTAAGACCAATGTCCGCCGCTTGGAAGGCGCCCTCATGCGCGTCGCCACCTACGCCTCCCTCGCCGGGGAGCGCGTCACGGAAGATCGCGTGGAGCACCTCCTCCGCGATCTCCTCCGGGAGGAGGCCGGCAAGCAGATCACCATCGATACCATCCAGCGGGTGGTGGCGGACCACTACGACATCCGCCTTGCGGACATGACCGGCAAGCGCCGCCCGGCCAGCATCGCCTTCCCCCGCCAGGTGGCCATGTATCTCAGCCGCACCCTCACCAAGAACTCCCTCATGGAGATCGGCGAGGCCTTCGGCGGCCGCGACCACGGCACCGTCATCCACGCCTGCAAGAAGGTCTCCGGCCAGCTCGAGACCGACCCCTCCATGCGCGACGCGCTGGGGGTGATCGAGGGCAATCTGCGCCGCTGAGGCGGGGAGGGGATTTTTTGAAATTTCCGGGGGCCGCCCGTCCGGGGCGGCCATCCTTGGCATTCCCGATAGAATGGCTTGCCAAGGGTCGGAGATTGCGGAGAGCATTCACGTCAAGCAACGCGTTCTCTTTCGCCCATCCCCATGAAGTTCAGTATCTCCAAAGAAGCCCTGCTGGAAGGTCTCCAGAAGGTCCAGCACGTGGTCAGCACCCGGACCACCCTGCCGATCCTCTCGAACGTGCTGCTGGTGGCCAAGAACGGTCGTCTGACCTTCACCACCACCGACCTCGATGTCGGCATCACCGGCTCGGTGGAAGCCAAGATCGACAAGGAAGGTGCCACCACTCTCCCGGCCAAGCGCCTGGTGAATATCGTCCGCGAGCTCCCCGCCAGCGAGGTGGAGATCTCCGTCGATGCCAAGAACGTCGCCTCCATCCAGAGCGGCCCGTCTTTCTTCAAGATCATCGGCCTCGGTCAGGATGACTTCCCGCCGCTTCCGGACTTCGAGGGCGCGAAGGAATTCCGCATGCCGCAGCCGGTCCTGCGCGATGGCTTGAAGAAGACCTCCTACGCGATCTCCACCGATGAGACGCGCTACGTGCTCAACGGCATCTACACCTCTTTCCGCGAGGGCAAGCTGACCCTCGTCGCCACCGACGGCCGCCGTCTGGCCATGGTCGAGAACGATCTCGACTTCCCCGCCAGCCACGAGACCGACGTGATCGTCCCGACCAAGGCCGTGCAGGAACTGCAGCGCCTCCTCGGTGATTCCGGCGAGGTCCTCATCCGCCTCAGCGATAGCCAGATCTCCTTCTCCATCGGTGACCACCTTCTCATCAGCAAGCTGATCGAGGGGAACTATCCGAACTACCGTCAGGTCATCCCGGGCGACTCCACCGAGCGCGTCGAGCTGCCGCGCGAGTCGGTCTTCGATACCGTCCGCCGCGTCTCGCTCCTGTCCTCGGACAAGTCGAACTCCGTGAAGCTCGTCTTCGGCTCGAACACCGTGGAAGTCACCGCGAACTCGCCGGATGTCGGTGAAGCCCGCGAAACCATGGAAGTCGCCTACACCGGCAAGCCGATGCAGATCGCCTTCAACCCCGAGTTCCTCATGGCCCCGCTCCGCAACCTCGAGAGCGAGACCGTCTACCTCGATCTCATCGACGAGATGAGCCCCGGCGTCATCCGCATCGATGGCAGCTTCCTCTACGTCATCATGCCGATGCGCGTCACCGGCTGACCTGCCGCCGCCTCGTAACTTTCAAGAGCCCGCGTTTCCCCAAAGGAACGCGGGTTTTCTCTTATGTAGCGGAAGGACTCTCGTCCTTCCGGCTGCTCGCGTCCTCCCTCTCAGCGCCATCACCTGAACTCAATCGTCTCTCCCCAGGCAGCGCGGAACCCGCGTTCGCGGAATGAGCCGGCACGAACTAGGGTTCTACATCGGATAGGCTCCAGCCCGCAGAAGCCACGCACCACCCCTCGATCCTTCAATGAGCCATAAACTCCATCTTGCAACCGCATTCCTTGCTGGAGTCGGGCTGACCCTCACCGCTTTAGCGATACTGGAACCCGGCCAAGCCCACGCTCGAGAAGAGACCAAGCAGGCCTTCATGAATCGTCAGCGCGCTATCGAGAGGGGAGACCGTGCAATGCAGACCTATTTCGAGGAGGTCATCGCATGGAATGCCCACACAGCTCTAGATCCTCGCTTCTTCGGCGGCTCCCACACCGTCGACTGGCTGGCCATCGATGTCGAAGAGCCACCCTATCGCAGAATCAAGGACGGCATCTCTTACGCTGAATTGAGGCGGCTGATGCTCGAAGGGGACTAGGCATCCGCCCCTCAGCTCGCCAGGCACCCCGGGCAATCCTGCACGAAATGCTCGTGCCCTTTATCCGCCAGCTGCGGCCGCCGGTCGGTCAGGCACAGCTCCGCATTCCCCAGCGTGTTCCGCGGCCGGAAGGCACAGCCCTTCGGCGGATTCGAGAGATCCGGCGGCAGACCCGGGATCGTGTAAAGCTGCTCTCCCTTCTTCTGGATCGCAGGGATGCTCTTCAGCAGCGAGCGTGTGTAGGAGTGCATCGGGTGGCGGAAGAGTTCCGCCTTCGGCGCGCTCTCCACGATCCGGCCCGCATACATCACGTTCACGTGATCGCAGACCTCGGACACCACCGCCAGATCGTGCGTGATGAAGATTACCGCCGTTCCCAGATCCTTCTGGCGATCGCGGATCAGATCCAGCACCTGCTTCTGCACCGTCACATCCAGCGCGGTCGTCGGCTCGTCGCAGATCAGCAGCTCCGGGCGGGTGATCAGCGCCATCGCGATCATCACGCGCTGCCGCATGCCGCCAGAGAACTCGTGCGGGTAGGACTCGATCCGCTTGGATGCTTCTGAAATCCCCACTTCCTCCAGCGCCTGAATCGCTCGGGAAAGCGCCTTCTGGCCGCTCAGTCCCTCGTGCAACTCCAGCGGCTCGATGAGCTGGTCGCGGACCTTCATGAAGGGATTCAGCGAGGTCATCGGATCCTGGAAGATCATCGAGATCCGCTTCCCGCGGATCTTCCGCAGCTGCTTTTCGCTCGCCTTCAGCAGATCCACCCCGTCGAAGATCGCCGAGCCCGCCTCGATCCGGCCCGGAGGCTGCGGGATCAGTCCCAGCAGCGAGTAGCAGGTCACCGACTTGCCCGAGCCCGACTCGCCTACGATTCCCAGCGTCTCACCGGCTTCGACCGAAAAGGAAACATCCTCCACCGCATGGACGACGCCGTTGCGGGTGTGGAAGCGGGTGGTGAGGTTGCGGACGTCGAGAAGCGGCATGGTGCTGGCAGATTCAAAACAAGGAGCGTCAGGATGACACGGATTTTTCTCTGCGAAGCGAATGGAGTGCCAAGCACCGGAATCGCGGTCGCGCCCGCTTACTTCTTCTTCCGTCCGTGAGGCTTGCTGGCAGGCTTTTTGGCAGCGGGCTTCTTACCGGCAGGCTTCTTACCGGCAGGCTTTCCGGAGTGTTTTTGCGCGGCGGGTTTCCCCGCGGGTTTTTTCCCGGGTCGGCCGCTGGAGGCCGAACGCTCTTCCCACTCCCGCCGGTCGCGCGATCTCACGGAGAACACGATCGGCACGCCGGCCACCGGATTGAATTCCCGCAGGCGGTTCGAGAGATACTGCTCGTAGCTCGCGGGCATCAGGCTCTTGTCGTTCACGAAGAGCACGAAGGTCGGCACCGGGATGGTGCCATACTTCTCGTCCACCGCGGCGGTGCCGTAGTAGAGCTTCAGGCGCTTGGCCGAACGCTTGTCGGTCGGCGGCGGATTGATCTGGAAGGCCTCTTGCAGCATCCGGTTCAGCTTGCCGGTGCTCGGCACCTTCTTCGCCCCCTTCTGAATCTTGAGCACTTCCTTCAGCACGGTTTCCACCGCCTGCCCGTTCTTCGCGGAGACGGTCAGGAAGGGCGCGTAGGAGAGGAAGAAGAGCTCGCGCTTCACATGCTCCTGCGCCTCTTCCTTGCGGGCCTTCATCGGCGCGCCCGGGTGATAGAGGTCGAATTTGTTCAGCACGATCAGGCAGGGCTTCTTCTCCTCCATGATCATCTGCGCGATCTTGCGGTCTTGGGAAGAAATGCCGGCAGCGAGGTCGATCACCAGCACGCACAGGTCCGCACGGCGCACCGAGCGCTCGGTCCGCATCGCGGAAAAAACTTCCACGGAGCTATCCCGCTTCGAGCGCGGGCGTAGGCCGGCGGTGTCGATCAGGGTGAAGCGCTCGCCCGCGTAGTCGCAGGGCAGGTCGATCGCATCCCGCGTGGTGCCCGCGATGTCCGAGACAATCGTGCGCTGGTCCTGCAGGATTGCATTCACCAGCGAGGACTTGCCTGCGTTCGGCTTGCCCACGATCGCCAGCTTGATGCCCGCTTCCTCGGCGGCGGCCACGGCTTCCTCGATCTCGCCAGCCAGTGGCTTGAGAATCTCGTCGATCGCGGCGGTCAGCGTGCTCATGCCGCGGCCGTGCTCGGCGGAGACTCCGATTGCCGCACCGAACCCGAGCCGCGCGAATTCGTCCGCCCCGCGGATGTGCTTGTCGTCGTCCACCTTGTTCGCCACCAGCATTACCGGCGGCTTGGCCTTGCGCAGCTTGGCGCCCAGGTCCTGGTCGATCGGGGTCAGTCCCTCGTGCGCATCCACGATGAAAAGGATCAGGTCCGCCGTCTGCATCGCGATGTCCGCTTCCAGCGTCACCTGCGCGGCGAAGCCGTCGTCAAGCGTGGCGCCGATACCACCGGTGTCGATGATCGTGCAGGGGATGGCCGTGGCCATGCAGGGCGCGGAGATCCGGTCCCGGGTCACGCCCGGCTGATCGTGGACGATCGCGATCTTCCGCTTGGCGAGGCGGTTGAAGAGCGCGGACTTCCCGACATTGGGGCGGCCGACGATGGCAACAGTAGGCATGCGAGGGGCTTAGGCCAGCAGAGCGCCCGCGGCAAGGGCTTTAGGATGGGGCCAGCGGAGCCCGTCGGAGCTGGCGGGAGGCCTCCAAGTAGTAATTCACCGCCGACCACAGCGTGAAAACCGCCGCCACCAGGCAGGGATAGACCGGCGGCAGGTGCCCCACCTTCAGCATCACCCAGCCGATCGCGAACATCTGCGTGACCGTGCACACCTTGCCGGTCCAGTGCGGCGAGTAGTGGACTTCCCGCGCCGAGCGCTTCACCAGGATGATCCCGATCACGATCAGGGTATCGCGCAGGATCACCAGCCAAGCGAACCACGGCGGGATCCGCCAGTCATCCGCTCCCCACGGAAAGGCACTCAGGAAAACGATCGCCGTGATCAGCAGGAACTTGTCTGCCAGCGGATCGATGAAGGCCCCGAACTTCGACTTCTGGTTGAAGTGCCGGGCGATGTAGCCGTCCACCCCGTCCGTCGCCGCGGCGAAGACGAAGAGCCCCAGCGCCGTCCAGCGCAGCGCTTCATCCGGGCTGCCGGCAGATACGCTCATCCCGTAACGCGCCACATACACGGCGAAGACCGGCACCAGAAAGATGCGTCCGAGCGTGATCTTGCTGGCGAGGGTCATCCGCTGGATTAAAGCACGAGTTGCGATCCCGCGCGACTTCGGATTTTATTGTCACGAATGCAATCCATTCGAGAGAGATGCGGACGATTTGCGTATCGATGCGTGATGTCTTTCCCGCGCTGCCTCGTCCTGGCTGTTAGCCTCCTCTCCTTTGCCGCGCCCGCGCATGCCCGCGAGCTGCGGGTTCTGTGCTGGAACCTCCATCACGGGGTGGGGGAGGATAACAAGCTCGACCTCGAACGCATCGCCGCGCTGATCCGCGAGCAGAAGCCGGATCTCGTCGCCCTGCAGGAGATCGATAATAGATGCCGCCGCAGCCAGAGCGTGGACCAAGCTGCCGAGCTCGCCCGCCTCACCGGTCTTCACGGTGCCTTCGGCAAGGCGATGGACCACGACGGCGGCGAATACGGTCAGGCCATCCTCTCGAAGTTTCCAATTGGCGACACCCAAGTCCATCGCCTTCCCGGCGATGGCGAACCCCGCATCGCCTTCGAGGCGGAAGTGAAGATCGAAGGCAAGGCCCTTCGCATGATCACCGTCCATCTCGATCATCAGCAGGACCCCCGCCGCCTCAAGCAGGCCGAGGCCTTGGCCAAGGCCCTCGAGAATCATCACGAACCTATGATCCTCGCCGGCGACTTCAACGACATCCCCGGCTCCGCCCCCCTCAAAGCCTTCGCCGCCCCGTGGACCGCAGTCCCCAAGAAGGAGCCCGCCTTCACCTGTCCCGCCCCCGCCCCCAAGGTCGAGATCGATCACATCCTCCTTCGCGGCCTCGATCCCAAAGAGCCCGCAACAGTCCTCCCCGAAGCCATCGCCTCCGACCACCGCCCCGTCTTCGCCGTTATCAAGCTACCCGAGTAGGGCCTGGGAGCGCGGAACTCCGGCTTTGCGGAGTGGTCCGACAAGAATCCCATCTCTATCTCGGACAACATCCGGCCCGCAGAAGCCACCCTCAGATCTATCTCCACCCCACGGCCTTAAATTGCCTTCCCGCCCCTCCTAACATCCCTGCATTTTCATCCGCGTCATCCGCGATATCCGCGGTCACCTTTTTCACCAGCCCATCCGTGTCCATCGGTGTTCATCCGTGGTTCACTCCCTCTTCTAAAAGTCCGGCAAGGTCCCTGACCACATCCCCCTGATGCGCTGCCGATAGCGAGACTCTCAACCTCGCTCTCCCTCGCGGCACCGTCGGATACCGGATAGCTGGCACCATGAACCCGGCCTCCTCCAGTTCTCTGGCTGCACCCATCGCAGCCTCACTACTCCCGCAGATCACCGGCACGATCGCCGATGGATGGCCGGGCGAAATCACCTCGATATTCTCCCGCAGTTTCAGCCTCAACTCCGCACCCTCCTCCGAACGGATGATCCTCAGGGAAGCCAAGGCCGCGTGCGCCAAAGCGGGTGGGGGAGCCGTTGTATAGATGAACGACCGCGCCCGGTTCACCAGCAGGTCCCGCCAAGCATTCGTGGTCGCGAGATAACCACCGGAAAGTCCTGCCGCCTTGCTGAGCGTGCCCATCTGGAAGTCCACCAGATCCTGCAAGCCCAACGCCTCCGCCAAGCCCATCCCATACGGACCCAGCACCCCGAAGGCGTGCGCCTCATCCAGAAACAACAGCGCGCCGTGACGATCCTTCGCTTCCACGATCTCACGCAGCGGACAAAGATCGCCGTCCATTGAGAACACGGACTCGGTCACCACGATCACCCGCGCCTTCGCATCCTTGTTCCGGATGCTCTCTAACAGCTTCTCCAGCTTCGCCAAATCGTTGTGCGGAAACACCCGGATCGTCGCCCCGGACAATCTCGCACCGTCGATCAGCGAGGCATGGCAGAGCTTGTCGAGGATCAGGAAATCGTCCTTGCCCGCCAAGGCAGGCAAGCTTCCCGCCGCAGTCGCGAATCCAGAGGGAAAGCTCAGCGCGGCTTCGCTCCCTTTGGCCGCGGCCAAGGCTTCTTCCAACTCGCGATGCGGAGGCAGCGTGCCGCAAACCAAACGCGAAGCCGCAGCTCCCGCACCGTAACGCCGCACGCCTTCGATGAAGGCCTCGCCCAAGGCCGGATGCGCGGCCAGCCCGAGGTAATCGTTCGAAGCGAAGTTCCAGAGCTCGCGGCCCTCGCGGATCACCTTCGGCCCTGCACCGGATTCAAGCGGACGCAGGCTTCGGAGGAGACCGGCTTCGGTCAGTTCCTCCAGTTCGCGTGCCGGCCCTTTCACTGGGCTGCCGGACGCTCCAGCGCCCAGCGCAGGAGTTTCTCCGAGTCGTTCCACACGTTGGCCGAGTTGCTCTTCAGCACCACCACGATGGCGGAACGGCCGTTGAGCGTGCCGGAGGAGACCAGGCAGCGACCGGCCAGATTGGTGGTGCCGGTCTTCAGTCCGTCGCAGTAGGGCACGCGCTTCAGCAGCTTGTTGGTGTTCTCCAGCGTCTTCACCCGGCCGTCGTTGTGGCGGAAGGTCATCGCCTTGGTGGCGGTGAAGGAGCGGATCGTCTGGCTGCGCCATGCCGCGCGGGAAGCGATCGCGATGTCGCGCGCGGTGGAGAACTGGTTCGGGTCGGGCAGGCCGTGCGGATTGCAGAAGTGCGAGTTCCGCATGCCCAGCGAGGCTGCCTTGCGGTTCATCATGTCGGCGAAGCCTTCTTGGCTACCGCCCACGTCGCGGGCGAGCGCGCGGCCCACGTCGTTCGCGCTCTTCACCATCAGCACGCGCAGCAGGTCGCGGCGGCTGTGAACTTCGCCCGGCTTCAGGTAAAGCTTGGTCGGCTCGCAGTTGGCGTCGTCCTGCGTGATCGTCACCGGCTTGTCGATATTGCCGGAATCCATCACGACCAGCGCGGTCAGCAGCTTCTGGGTGGAGGCGATCGGGCGATGCGCGTCCGCGTTCTTCGCGAACAGGACTTTGCCGCTGATCGGCTCGATGACGATCGCGCTCTCGGCGGCCACCGGCGGCGGCGCGGTCAGGGGAATCGTCGCGGTGCGGACCGGTTCATCGTAAGGAACCGCAGGAGTGGCCCGGCGGGGCGGCGGGGTATCGACGCCGCAGGCGGGAAGCAGGGAGAATAGGGCGAGGAGCGCGATCGCGCGCAAACTGGCTCGGCGAAACATTGCGGCGGATCATCCGGGCTAAAGGCCCCTCCCTCAAGGCGGGAAATCCGGAATTTCCGCTTGCCGTGGTTTCGCGGACGTGGTTTGTTCCTAAGAACACTGTTCACATAAGCCATGCAGGAAGGGTTGACCCAGCGCCAGAGGGAGATCGTGGAATACCTGAAGTCCGCCCAGCGGAAGACGGGAGTGATGCCCTCTACCCGTGAACTTCAGCACTATTTCGGCTTCGCCAGCCAGACCGCCGCGATGAGCCATCTGCGTGCTCTGGAGCGCAAGGGCGTGATCCAGCGTTTGCCGGGCAAGGCCCGCGCTGTGGTTTTCCCGGAAGAGCTGGACCGCGAGGAGATCGTGGACATCCCGGTCTACGGTCAGATCGCCGCCGGTATGGCGGGCGAGGTGGAGCAGGAACGCCAAGGCTGTGTCTCGATCGACATTGCTTCGATCGGCATCCCCCGCAGCGCCCGCACCTTCGCCTTGAAAGTCCGCGGTGATTCCATGATCGATGCCCACATCTGTCATGGCGATACCGTGATCCTCGAGTTCCGCGAGCCGCGTGACGGCGACGTGGTGGCCGCGCTCATCGACGGTGATACCACTCTCAAGCGTTTCGTGGTGAACAAGGGCAAGCCCTTCCTCCACGCCGAGAACGAACAATTTCCCGACCTTATCCCTGCCCGCGAACTGATCATCCAAGGCGTTATGGTCGCCTTGCTCAGGAAAGCGGCCTGACCAGATTTCCCCCCGGACTCAGCGTGCTGGACCGGCGAGCGCCTCCCCCTCGCCGGATCCAGTCGCCGCAGGGATCCTTTAATCCCGGATCCCCCGATAGCGCCAAGGCACGTAGCCGCGCTCTAACAAATACGCCACCGGGATCTCCGCGGCATTCACCCGCCAGACCGGATAGGGCCCGGCCTCGTAGACATAGACCGACTTGCCCGGTTTCGACCATTTGGCGAATAGCACCACATGTTGGTGATTGAGCAAGATGTCGCCTGCCTTCAGCTCATCCCAAGAGCCCAACCGGTCACAAATCCCCGGCAGCTCCTTGGTCGAGTAGGGCTTCGCCAGCCGCCAGCAGCGCGAGACGAAGCCGGAGCAATCGATCCCGCAGGCCTGCTTGCTCGTCCCCGCATCTCCCAGTCGCCGCTTCTCCGCCGTCGAGATATCGCCCGCCACCTCGCCCTTCGCCAAGGAGGCGAGGAACTCCTTCGGAGTATCGAAGCCACCCCATTGATAGGCCACACCCTTCGCCTGTCGTCCCGTCTGCCACCAGCCGTTTGCGAATCCATGGCTCGAGAGCGTCGCATCCGGCGTATGCACCGTGATCCCGTTCCTATCCTTGCCATGCAGCACATGCCGCTGCTCGGGCATCCAGCTCACCTGACTATAGGTGTAGGCCGTGGCGATCGCATCCATCCGCCGCACCGTCTTCGCCGGTCCTCGGATGGACAGGTCCGCAGGCGCTTGGGGCGCGCAGTGGCAGAGAAGGAGACCGGATGACAAGAGGATCAGTCGCTGAAGCACCCCGCCAGCATGGAGCTGGATCACTTCCTTCTGCTAGTTTTGAAAACGACAGACATTTCCTGACCTCGTCCCGCACTTGGCAAGGCCCGCAATCCTCTCCCAAGCTCCGCGCGTGGAGATTCGACCCATCGGCATCGTGCGTTCCTGCTTCGGCGGGAAATTCGCCGTGCCGCGCCAGCCCGGGCTCTGCCCCAGTGCTTGGGGCGAACTCATCTTTGAGCCGGAGTTCCGTCAGGCGGAAGCCCTGCGCGGGATCGAGGGCTTCTCCCATCTCTGGCTCATCTTCGGCTTCCACCTCACTGCGGACGCAGGCTGGAGTCCTACCGTCCGCCCGCCACGTCTTGGCGGGAACGAGCGGGTCGGTGTCTTCGCCTCGCGTTCCACCTTCCGCCCGAATGGACTCGGCCTCTCCTTGGTCCGCTTGGATGGCATCGAGACCCGTTCAGGCTCCGGCAATGTCCTGCTGCTCGGCGGAATCGATCTGGCGGACGGAACCCCTGTCTTCGATATCAAGCCCTACCTGCCCTATGCCGAGTCGATGCCGGACGCCCGCGCCGGCTTCGCGCCCGATCCACCGCAGCGCTTGGAAGTCGATACCACTCCGGCAAAGAGCTTCGAAGCCCTTCCGGAGCGATCCCGCCGCCTGATCGTGGAGGCCTTGTCACTCGATGCCCGTCCTCCTGCAGGCCGGGATGAGCCGGGAAGGATCTACGGAGCGCCGCTCTGCGGACTCGAAGTGAAATTTACCGTGGAGGAGGGGATCTGCCGCTTGGTTTCAGTCGAGCCCGCCGACGGTTCGGGATTGAAAGGTTAAGCAAACCAAACTATTCTCCCGCCCATGTGCGGGAAACCCATCCTGATCCTCTTCGCCGGCGCTTCGCTGGTTTGTCTTACGAGCTGCAAGGATCGCAAGGAGTCGGCGAAGGAGGAGCTGAAGGAAAAGGGCTATGATCTGACCCCGGAAGCTTTCTTCCGTGCCGCGGAAAGTGATGACACCGCGATGCTGGGCGAACTGGTGAAAGCGGGCATGGCGCTGGATACTCGGAATGCCAAGGGCGATACCGCCCTCCACGCTGCCGCCGTGGCCGGAATGAAGAAGTCGGTGGTCTATCTCCTTGAGAAAGGACTGCCGGTCGATGTCATCGGGGCGGAAGAGCGGACTCCCCTGATGGCGACGATTCTGAACGGTAATCCCGAGATGGCCCGTTACCTTCTCACCCGCAGGGCTGATCACCGGAAGAAGGACGCCAAGGGGTTCACCCCGCTCATGCTGGCCGTTACCGAGGGCAAGCCGGGGATGGTGGCGGAGCTGGCCCCCTATGATCGCGAGAATCTCGACTCAGCCTTGTTGATTGCAGCTCTGGAAGGCCGGTCCGCGGCGATCGACGAACTTACCAAGTATGGGGCCTCGA